>NZ_CAXPJM010000043.1:0-47337 GCF_964217435.1 Aurantimonas sp.
CGCCAATGGCCGATGAAGGCGGCGTTCTTGGGCGCCGGTGCGGCCATGCCGCCGGTCCAGCCGCGCACGAAGCAGCGGAACGCATTGGTCAGCGAATGGCCGACATGCTTCCAGAAATGCGTGTCGAACTCCTTCAGTCCGCGATCCTCGTCCTCGTCGGACAGGGCCAGCAATTCCTTCAGCATGTAGGGATGGGCACGGATGGCGCCCTGCCCGAAGATCATCAGGTTGCGGGTCAGGATGTTGGCGCCCTCGACCGTGATGCCGATGGGCACCGACTTGTACTGGGCGCCGAGATAGTTCTTCGGCCCGTCGATGATGCCCTTGCCGCCATGGATATCCATCGCCCGCTCGACGGACTCACGCATGCGATAGGTGGCGTGGGCCTTCATGATCGCCGAGACGACCGACGGCTTGTGGCCCTCGTCGAGCGCCGCCACGGTCAGCCGCCGCGCGGCGTCGATCAGATAGGCGTTGGCGGCGATCTCGGCGAGCGGCTGCTGGATGCCCTCGAACATGCCGATCGGCACGTTGAACTGGGTGCGCACCCGGGCATAGGCGCCGGTGGTGCGGGCGCAGCAGGCGGCCGCCGCGGCCGATTGCGACGGCAGCGAGATGCCGCGCCCGGCGGCCAGTGCCGTCATCAGCATGGTCCAGCCCTGACCGATCTGCTCGGCCCCGCCGAGGATCCAGTCCAGCGGAATGAACACGTCCTCGCCGTAGAGCGGGCCGTTCTGGAAATAGGTGAAGGCCGGAATGTGCCGGTCGCCGGTGCGCACCCCTGGCGTGTCGGTCGGGATCAGCGCCACCGTGATGCCGAGATCCTCGCCGCGTCCCAGATGGTTCTCGGGGTCGAACATCTTGAAGGCGAGACCCATCACCGTCGCGACCGGGCCGAGGGTGATGTAGCGCTTGTGGAAGTTTAGCCGGATGCCGAGTTTGCGCTCGCCCTCGTGCTCGCCATATTCGACGACGCCGCGATCGGTCATCGCCGCCGCGTCGGAGCCGGCTTCCGGCGAGGTCAGGCCGAAGCAGGGGATCTCGCGGCCGTCGGCCAGCCGCGGCAGCCAGTGATCGCGCTGCTCCTGCGTGCCGAAATGCAGCATCAGCTCGCCGGGTCCGAGCGAGTTGGGCACCATCACCGTGACGCCGGCGACGACGCTGGCCGAGGAGACCTTGCGCACGACTTCCGAATGGGCGGTGTTGGAAAAGCCGAGGCCGCCATATTCCTTCGGGATGATCATGCCGAAGAACTTCTTGCGGCGCATGAAGTCCCAGACTTCCGGCGGCAGGTCGCGGTCCTCCCAGACCAGCTTCCATTCGTCGATCATGCCGCAGAGCTCGTTGACGGGGCCATCGAGGAAGGCCTGCTCGTCGGGCGACAGCCGCGCCGGCGGCATGGCGACCAGCTTGTCCCAGTCGGGATTGCCGGTGAAGAGCTCCCCGTCCCACCAGACGGTGCCGGCGTCGATGGCCTCGCGTTCCGTGGCCGAAATCGGCGGCATCACCGTCTTCGCCCATTTGAAGATCGGCCGCGTCAGCTTTTCCTGACGAAAGGACATGGGGTGCGCTCCCGGTTCGAAACTCCTGTGCGCCTAATGTATGGTCGCGCCGATGGTTTCCCAGCCATGGATGTGCATTGCCGCATGCGCGGACGCACGGCGACGCGTCACTGCGCCCTTCGACAGGCGCGGCGACGGGGATGCACGGGATGTGCGGGAGAATTCAGCGGCGACCGCGGCCTCGCCTCAGGCCTCGGTCATGATGGCGCGATGGCCGATGTCGGAGCGCCAGAAGCCCTCGGTCCAGTCCACCGCCTCGACCGCCTCATAGGCGCGGCGGGCCGCTTCCTTCACCGTGTCGCCGGTGGCGGTGACATTGAGGACGCGCCCGCCCGAGGCCACCAATCCGCCTTCGGTCAGGGTCGTGCCGGCCTGGAAGACCCGCATCGAGGCGTCCGGCGCCGGCAGGCTGCGGATCGCCGTGCCCTTGGCATAGGTGCCGGGATAGCCGTCGGCGGCCATGACCACGGTCAGCGCCCGGGCGTCGGACCATTCGGGGCGCACGCCGGAGACGTCGCCCTCGGCGGCCGCCAGCAGGATCGGCAGGACGTCGCTCTCAAGGCGCATCATCAGCACCTGGCACTCCGGATCGCCGAAGCGGACATTGTATTCGATCAGCTTCGGGCCGGTCTCGGTCAGCATCAGGCCGACATAGAGGACGCCCCGGAACGGCGTCCCGGCGGCGGTCATGCCGGCCAGCGTCGGCTCGACGATCTCGCGCATGACGCGCTTGGTCACCGCGTCGGTCATCGGCAGGGCCGGCGAATAGGCGCCCATGCCGCCGGTGTTCGGGCCGCGGTCGCGGTCGAAGGCGCGCTTGTGGTCCTGGGCCGTGCCGAAGAACAGCGCCCGCTCGCCGTCGCAGATGCAGAAGAGGCTCGCCTCCTCGCCCTCGAGGAAGTCCTCGACCACCACTTCGGCGCCCGGGCCGCCGAAGTCGCCCTCGAAGCAGGCGTCGACGGCGGCGATCGCCTCTTCCTTGGTCTCGGCGACGGTCACGCCCTTGCCGGCCGCCAGCCCATCGGCCTTCACGACGATCGGAACGCCGCCGGCATTGATGTAGTCGCGGGCCGCCGCGGCATCGGAAAAGCGCCGGTAGCGGGCGGTCGGGATGTCGTGCAGCGTGCACAGATCCTTCGTGAAGCCCTTCGAGCCCTCGAGCCGCGCGGCGGCCTTCGACGGACCGAACACCTTGATGCCGGCCTCGTTCAGCGCATCGGCCAGACCGTCGACCAGCGGCTGTTCGGGACCGACCACGACGAGGCCGATCTGATGGTCGCGGCAGAAGCCGGTGACGGCGGCCGCATCGGCCACGTCCAGGGCGACGATCTCGGCATGTTCGGCAACGCCGGGATTGCCCGGCGCGGCGAACAGTTTTCCCAGTTCCGGCGACTGGGCGATCTTCCAGGCGAGCGCATGCTCGCGGCCACCCGATCCGATGAGAAGAACATTGATCGTCATGCAGTCCTGCCAGCGTCTTTGTCGCGCGGGCGGAGATCGGCAAGTCCCCGCACCGGACGCGATGAATTTCCACGAGATTTCACGGCGGACGGACGGTCTTTGATCTTGGCAGACCTGTCCGTTCCGGCCGCGCCCGACAGCCGACGCTGCGGATTACGTTTCAGTCCGCCCTGCGGTCAAGTTCCCGACGCGAGAAAGTCGCACGGTTCTTCGTCGAAAAAACTTGACTGCGGCATTTTTGCGGACATGGTCGGAAGCATGTCGAATCTCAAAGGCACCCTCGTCGACAAGGCTGATCGCGTTGCCGACGCGCCGTCGAACAACTGGGTCTATCGCACGCTGCCGCGCGGCGCCTGGCCCTACGCGCAGCTCGCCCGCTGGGACCGCCCCATCGGCTGGCAGCTCCTGCTGTGGCCGTGCTGGTGGTCGGCCGCGCTGGCGCCGCAGGCGGTGGCCGCCGGCGCGGTGCATACGGGCCTGCCGAGCCTGTGGCACCTGGCGCTGTTCCTGATCGGCGCCATCGCCATGCGCGGCGCCGGCTGCACCTATAACGACCTCGTCGACCAGAAGATCGACGACATGGTCGCGCGCACCCGCTCGCGCCCCCTGCCCTCCGGCCGGGTCTCGCGGCGCCAGGCGAAGATCTTCCTCGCCCTGCAGGCCGCCGCCGGCTTCCTGGTGCTGATCCAGTTCAACAATTTCGCCATCCTGCTCGGCATCGCGTCGCTGGGCACGGTTGCGATCTACCCGTTCCTGAAGCGCTTCACCGACTGGCCGCAGCTCGGCCTCGGCCTCGCCTTTTCCTGGGGCGCACTCATGGGCTGGGCCGGCTATTGGGGCACGCTGTCGCTGGCGCCCGTGCTGCTCTATGCCGGCAGCATCCTGTGGGTCATCGGCTACGACACGATCTACGCCCATCAGGACAAGGAGGACGACGCGCTGGTCGGCGTGCGCTCCACCGCAAGGCTGTTCGGCGAGCGGACCAAGGGCGCACTGACGATCCTCTACCTGGGCACGCTGGCGCTGTTCCTCGCCGCCTTCGTCTCCACCGGGCAGGCCAGCGGCGGCGGGGTCAGCTGGCCGGCCTATGCGGGCCTGGCGATCGGCGCCTTCCAGATGATCTGGCAGATCCGCACCCTCGACATCGACGATCCGGACCAGTGCCTTGGCCTGTTCAAGTCGAACACGATCTTCGGCTGGATCGTCTTCTTCAGCCTGATCGTCTCGGCGCTCTGGTCGCTGTCCTTCCCGATCCCGGCAAGCTGAAACGCCGCGCATCCCTCACAGGATGCGCGGCGCTCGATCTGTTGCCGTCATCTGCCGACGATCAGTGGCGGGCGATGATCTCCTCGCCGCTGACGATCATGCGGATGCCGAGGCCCGGCTTGCGACGGGCGAGGAAGCGCGGCCGGCGCTGGCGGTTCGGCGAGCGCCGACGCGGTGCCGGAGCAGCCGCCTTGATCTTCCCCAGCGTCTCTTCGAGACTCTGGATGGTGCCGTCGGCCTCGACCATCAGCATCGGCAGGCCGAACAGGTCGGCCCAGCCGCGCCAGTCGGCGGCCACGTCGTAAAGGTCGCTGGCCACCAGGAGCGGCACGGTGCATTTGGGGTCGTGGTGATGCAGCTCGAGGGTGACGGTCACCTCGCCGTCGCCATTCTCCATGGCGCGGGCCGCGACGCCCTTGAAGGCGCGGGCCGGCAGCGCGATGGACACCGGAATGCCGGACTGATCGAGCTTGCGATGGACGACAGCGCCCCGGCGATCGACCTTGTAGGTGACCATTTCCCCGTCCTCGACCATCTCGATCGTCTGGCGACGGTCTGAGGCAGCGGGATCGAGGCGGACCGGAACGGTGGCCCAATTGGGCCGGGCTGCTGTGTTCGGAGCGATGCTCATGGATTGACGCCTTCTGCCTCTGTCGAGAGCCGATGTTTCGGTCTCTCCCTGTCAGCCGATGTCTCCCGGCTTTGATATGACGACAGTAGGATGCGCATCTTGAAGTCGCGCTAAGAAAGGCGGTTAAGTGTTCCTCACTCCGACGAGGGTTACCAAGACGAAAACTTGAATCAAACCTGAACGAGCTTACCGGGGTTCAAGATGTTGTTAGGATCGAACACCGTCTTGAGCCGCCGCATCAGCTCGATCTCGGCGCCCGCCTTGGTGCGGGCCAGCTCGTCACGCTTCAGCTGGCCGATCCCGTGCTCGGCCGAGAACGTGCCGTCCATCTCGGCGACGATGCCATGGACGAGGTCGTTCATCTCGTGCCAGCGGGCGAGGAAGGCATCGGCGTCGGCGCCGACCGGCTGCGAGATGTTGTAGTGGATGTTGCCGTCGCCGAGATGGCCGAAGGCGACGATCCGCGCGCCGGGAATGGCCTCCAGGACGGCCGCGTCGGCGGCGGCGATGAAGTCCGGCACCTTCGCCACCGGCACGGCCACGTCGTGCTTGATCGAGCCGCCTTCCGGCTTCTGCGCCCAGCTCATCTCCTCGCGCATCATCCAGAAATTCTCGGCCTGGGCCAGCGACTGGGCGATGGCGGCATCGGCGATGATCTCCGCCTCGAAGGCCGCGGTCAGGACGCCCTCCAGCGTCGTGGCCGCCTCCTCCTGTGACCGGCCCGAGGAGACCTCCATCAGCACATACCAGGGATGCTGCGATTCCAGCGGGTCGCGGGCGCCCTGGGTGTGGCGCAGCGTGAAGTCGAGGCCGATCCGCGGAATCAGCTCGAAGGCAGTCAGCTGCTGGCCGGCCTGCCGCTCGGCGAGCTTCAGAAGGTCCAGCGCCGCCGCCGGCGAGGCGAGGCCGACATAGGCCACCTCGCGTCCGGCGGGCTTGGGAAACAGCTTCAGCACCGCCGCGGTGATGATGCCGAGCGTGCCCTCGCCGCCGATGAACAGATGGCGCAGATCATAGCCGCGATTGTCCTTCTTCAGGCGGCGCAGGCCATGGATCACCTCGCCTGATGCCAGCACCGCCTCGACGCCGAGGCAGAGTTCGCGGGCATTGCCATAGGCCAGCACCCCGGTGCCGCCGGCATTGGACGACAGGTTGCCGCCGATCTGGCAGGAGCCTTCCGAGCCGAGCGACAGCGGGAACAGGAGACCGGCATCGTCGGCCGCTTCCTGGGCACGCTTCAGGACGACGCCTGCCTCCACCGTCAGGGTCCGCCCGACCGGGTCGACGTCGCGGATCCGGTCGAGCCGGGAGAGATTGACCAGCACCTCGCGCTTCGAGCGCGGCGACTGGGCGCCGACGAGGCCGGTATTGCCGCCCTGGGGCACGATCGCCGTGCCGGTCTCATTGGCAAGACGCAGGATGGCCGACACCTCCTCGACACTGCCGGGGCGCAGGACGAGCGCCGTCTGGCCGGCATACAGGTCGCGGGGTTCTTGCAGATAGGGCGCCACCATGTCCGGCGCGCGCAGCGCGTTGGCGTCGCCGACAATGGCGGCGAACCGGGCAAGAAGGGCTTCGGGAAGGGCGGTATCGATCTCGGTCATGCCCATGTGAATAGCCCGCACGGCGTGATCCGTCGAGACGGGGTCGCCGTGGCGACAAAGGCAGTCCGGATTGCGAAATCGTGTTGATCAGCCGCGCGGCGCAGCGGCCCGGCGCAGGCGGTCGTTGATCGCCTCGCCGAGACCCGCATGCGGGATCGGCGCCACGGCGATGGCGGTGATCTCCGGTGCGTCGAAACCCGCCAGCGCGGCGAAAAGCCCGGCCGCCGCCTCGCGCAGATCGCCGGAGGGACTGAGATTGACGATCGCCGCCGCCTGGTCCTGCCCGGCGACCGGAGCCGGCCCGAAGGCGACCAGATATTCGCCCGGCACCACTTCGGTCGCGTCGAGCCGCACCCGGCCGGCGGGCGCGTAATGCGAGGTCAGCTGGCCCGGCGCATTGATCGCCGCATCGCCGGCCGGATCGACCACCGGCAGGCCCGTCGCCCGCGCCAGTTCCGCCCGGCCGACGCCGCCGGCCCGCAGCAGGACCAGCCGATCGGCCTCGGGCATGACGATGGTCGATTCGACACCGACCTCGCAGGGACCTCCGTCCAGGATCAGCGGCAGGCGTCCGCCGAGACCGCGCAGCACCTGGCCCGCATTGGTCGGGCTGACCCGGCCGGAGGGATTGGCGCTGGGCGCGGCGAGCGGTCGTCCGAGCGCGGCGGCCAGCCGGCCGGCAATGCCCTGCGGCGCCCGGATGGCGACCGTGGCAAGGCCCGCCGTTGCCAGCGGATGCACGGGCGAACCCTCTTTCAGGGCCAAGACCATGGTCAGCGGCCCCGGCCAGAAGGCTTCTGCGAGCATCGCGGCGACCGGGCCGATCTCAGCCAGCGTCGCGGCCATGGCGAGGTCCGGCACGTGGCAGATCAGCGGGTTGAAGCGCGGCCGGCCCTTGGCCTCGAAGATCCGCGCGACGGCGGCCCCGTCGGTGGCGTCGGCGGCAAGGCCGTAGACGGTCTCGGTCGGAATGCCCACAAGTTCGCCCGCCGCCAGCAGCGCGACGGCACGGCGCACCGCATCGGGCGCATCGGCGGAGAGGAGTTCGGTCTTCACGGTCAGGACCGATTGCAGAAGCGGAGCGGAAAGGAAAGAGGCGCGGGCCCGATCAGGCGGCGCCGATGCTGTGCGGATGGCCGGGTTTCAGGCCGTGCCGCAGCGTGGTTTTCGCCGGCAGGCTGCGCGCCGGACAGCAATTCCTGCGGTAGTCGGCCGACCCTTTCTCGGGGTCGGCGGCCCGAAGCCGGTCTCAGCGGGTGGCGGCGAAGGCGCTCAGGATGCGGCGCTCGGGGCGCTCCAGGCCGGCATGGCGCTGGGCCTGCGGCACGACGCGGCTGCTGCGCTCGGAGGTGTCGGGGCCGAGCTGCGAGAGAACCCGCGCCGGCATCGGCAGGGCGTTGGCCCGCTGGGCGGCGGCGGCCGATTCGACGATGGCGAGGAAGCGCGAGCGCTGCTTCGGGTCGAGCCCGGCGCGGCGATCGGCGTTCGGCATCTCGTCGAGCTGCGGCGCGGACGCCCCTTCCGGGCGCGTCGCGGCTTCGGCACGGCCGATGAACAGGCGGTCGATCTCGTTCGCCGCATAGGCGATCGCGCCCTTCAGCGTCTCGACATGGTCGCCCAGCTGCTCCACCGCGGCCGTATCGAGAACGGCACCGGCCAGTGCAGCGCCCGGCTCGGCGACGACGCGCTTGGGACCGGCATGCTCCTTGCGAGCGACCTCGGTCAGGATCTTCAGCGGATCGAGCGTGGCATGGACCTCGCTCGGGCCATAGGCAGCCGCCACGGTCCCGGCGACCGGCGCGGACGGGGTGCCCTTGGCCTTCGCGACCTCGCTGCGCGGCTTGGCCGCCTTGGCGATCTCGGCCTTGGTGCCTTCATCGAGCGAGGCCACCAGCATGGCGGGATCGGTCTCCTGCTTCGGCTCGTCGATCAGTTCGGCGAAGGGCCAGGCGGCCTGCAGGCCGGCGACGTCGAGCGACGAGACATTGACGTCGATGTCGGTCTTGGCGCCCTTCACCCGGTAGGGGCAGCTGCGGCTGTTGCAATTGTGCATGGAGGAGAACTGCCACAGGGCGTAGCTCGGCCAGGTCTCTTCCGGGAACTTGCCGGTGATGTCCTCGCGGTAGCGGGCGTACCAGAGCGGCAGGCGCGACAGCAGCGGATATTCCGCCTTGTTCTGGGAGATGTAACGCGCCGTCGAACCGTTGGTGTAGAGGACAGGATAGCGGCCGGTGCGGATCTTGATCTGGTCGGCGAAGATCTCGGCGTCCGACAGGCTCATCCACTCGTCGCTGTTGTCCTCGATGTCGAGGGCGATCAGGTCGTCCTCGGCCGGCTCGGCGAAGTCGACGAAATGGTCGGCCTGCTCGCGCGGATTGCCCGGACGGCCGAGATGGTAGGCGCCCCACAGGAGCCCCTTCATCTTCGCCATCTCGCGACGGGTCATGTAGAGTTCCTTGGTGACGGAGTACTTCCACCACCGGTTCTTGCAGAGCTTGTAATCGTCACCGCTGGACTTGCCGCAGCTCCATTCGGGCGGCAGACCGTCGGAGGCCTTGTTGATGAAGCCGGCGATGCGCTTGTCGGAGGCGAGTTCCTGCCAGTTGATGGGATTGAACTCGTAGGCGTCGATGACGAGAGCGTTGTCCTCGGATTTCCAAGGCGCATTCCATTCTGCCTGTGCAGGCGTCGCGCTGACCAGCATGACGCCGGCAGCAAGAGTACAGGCGAATTTCAGGGCAGCCGCAAAGGCGGCGCTCGTCTTCGTCATTCGGTGGTTTCCCCTCGAAGTCTCTTGCAGTCGAATGGGCCGGGAGGCGATCCCCTGAGCATCCGCTCCAATCCGCCAATCGGCACTGTCAGACCCTTCTCATCGAATTCTGGCAGGTTCCGGGCATCCCGATCACGAAATGTTACAGCCTGCGGCGCGCTGTCCGAATTGCTGCGGGAATGCAAGCAATTTGACACAAGTCTTCATGTTATCGAAGCTTATGTTTACCCGAGGGTTAACGCCGCGGGCGCGCCGGGCCCGGCAGGCCTGAACCCCGGAGTTCGGTCACCCGATGACGCGCAGCGCGAGGCACAACGCAAAACGGCGCCCGCATGGTGTTGCGGACGCCGTCTGCTGTCGTGTCAGGCCTTGAGAGCTGTCTCAGGCGGCGAAGAGGGTCAGCCGGAGATGCGCGAAAAGTCCGCGACGCGACGCGTTGCCGCACGGATGCGGTCGAGCAGCGCCAGCCGGTTGGCGCGCACCGCCTCGTCCTCGGCATTGACCAGCACGGTCTCGAAGAAGGCGTCGACCGGAATGCGCAGTTCGGCGAGTGCCGTCATGGCGTGGGCGTAGTTCTCGACGGCGAGCGCTGCGTCGAGTTCCATCTCGGCCCGGTCGATGGCACCGGCCAGCACCTTTTCCTCGTGCTCGCTCAGGAGATCGAGCGACACGGCGTCGGCGACGCGGGTGCCCTTCTTCTCCTCGGCGGCGAGGATGTTGGCGGCGCGGCGGGTGCCGGCGAGAAGGTTCTGGCCGTCCTCTGTGTCGAGGAAGGCGCCAAGCGCGGTCACGCGGCGGGTGACGTCGAGAAGGTCGTCGCCGCGATCGCCGCCCGATCCGCCGGACAGCACCGCATCGACCAGATCGTGGCGGGCGCCGGATTCGCGCAGCTGCACCTTCAGCCGGTCATGGAAGAAGGCGAGAAGGTCTGCCTGAAGGTCGAGCGACAAGGTCTCCACCAAGACCAAGCTCTCCACATCATCAAAGCGTTGCTCGTCGACACGCGATAGGTTCTGATGGCCCAATGGGATTGCGAAGTGATCATATGCAAAAATGATCATTTTCCTAAGCGAATTAAGTAGCTTGTTCTCCAACACTAAGCGAATTGTGCCCAGCGCCGCACGGCGCAACGCATAGGGGTCCTTGGAGCCCGTCGGCTTCTCGTCGATCGCCCAGAAGCCGACCAGCATGTCGAGCTTGTCGGCCAGCGCCACGCAGATCGCCACCGGATCGGTCGGCACCGAATCCGTCGGCCCGAGCGGCTTGTAATGCTCTTCCAGCGCCGCCTGCACCGACGGGTGCTCGCCCTGCAGCGCGGCGTAATAGCGGCCCATCAGCCCCTGCAGCTCGGGAAACTCGCCCACTGCCTCGGTGGTCAGATCCGCCTTGGCGAGCACGGCCGCGCGCTTCACCAGCGTCTTGAGTTCGTCCGCCGACACCTTCGCGCCGGCGAGCGTCGCGCCATCGGGATACACCGTTGCGGCGATCTCCTGCGCCAGCGCCGCAATGCGGCCGACGCGTTCGCCCTGGGTGCCAAGCCTGGCGTGGAAGGTCACGCCCAGCGCATCGAGCTTGGCCATGCGCTGGTCGAGCGGTTTCGCCAGATCGAGCCCGAACTTTTCCGCCGCGGGGGCCAGCGCGTCACGGCCCGGCAGGTCGGCCTGGTCGGTCTGCCAGAAATACAGCGCGTCGGAGAGCCGTGCGCGGACGACCTTGCCGTTGCCGCGGGCGATCTCGGCGCCGCCGTCGCTGGCGGCGATGTTGGAGACCAGGACGAACTGGTTCGACAGCGTGCCGTCGCCGCCCTGCCGGCGGGTGACGAAGCACTTCTGGTTGACCTTGATGGTCAACTGGATGACCTCGGGCGGGATCTGCAGGAAGGTTTCCTCGAACTCGCCCATCAGCGTCACCGGCCATTCGACCAGTCCGGAGACCTCTTCCAGCAGCGCCTCGTCGGGCACCACTTCCAGCCCGCGGGCAAAGGCGAGGTTCTCGGCGTCGTGGCGGATCATGTCCTTGCGCCGCTCGGCGTCGAGAACCACGAAGGCTTTCTCCAGCCCGGCGACATAATCGTCGAAGCGGCGGACGCGGAATTCCTCGGCCGCATGGAAGCGATGGCCGCGCGTGACATTGCCGGCCCGGATGCCATCGACCTCGAAATCGACGACCACCGGC
This sequence comes from Aurantimonas sp., assembly GCF_964217435.1. Lineage (NCBI taxonomy): Bacteria > Pseudomonadati > Pseudomonadota > Alphaproteobacteria > Hyphomicrobiales > Aurantimonadaceae > Aurantimonas > Aurantimonas sp. The sequence continues at coordinate 11,470 of NZ_CAXPJM010000043.1, forward strand.
TCCTCGGTCTCGGGCCCGAAGGTACACAGGATCGACTGCAGCGGACGCACCCAGCGCAGGCTGCCGGGCGCGCGCGAGGCCGGGCCCCAGCGCATGGATTTCGGCCAGGGGAAGCCGCGGACGATGCCGGGCATCACGTCGGCGATGATCTCTTCCGCTGGCCGGCCGGGCTTGCGGATGGTGGCGACGTAGAAATCGCCCTTCTTGGGATCGGACTGGATCGTCGCCTCGTCGATCGAGGCGAGGCCGGCGCCGCGCAGGAAGCCCTGGATGGCCTTTTCCGGCGCGTCGGTGCGCGGGCCCTTGCGCTCGTCGACGACGTCCCTCGAGCGGGCATCGACGCCGCGCACGTCCAGTGTCAGCCGCCGCGGCGTCCAGTATTCGCGGGCGCCCTCATAGGTCAGCCCCGCCTCGACCAGCGCGTCGGTGACGAGTTTCCTGAGATCGCCCGCCGCCTTGCGCTGCATGCGCGCGGGGATTTCCTCGGAGCGGAGTTCGAGCAGAAGGTCGGGCATGGGCTCGGCTTATCCTCGCCCTCCCCTCGATGGGGAGGGTCGGCGCGTGTGCGCCGGGGTGGGTGGCAGGAACGACCGGTCCCCATCTGCCGCCTGCGCGGCCCCCGCAAGAGGAGGCTGGGGGCAAGATCATCGATCGTCCCACGTTCGGCGTCGCTCTTCGACCACGGCTCGGATCGTGTCAAGGATGGCAATGCGTGCGCTCGCCGCCGTCAGGAGCTGCCGGGCTTCGGCCGCGGACGCGGCTTGCCGACATGCGCCGGCTTCGCAGGTTCCTCGCCGGGGGGCAGCAGCATCCGCTCCGCAACGGTTGCGCGGATGCTGTCCATCACCGCCGCCGCATCGGCCCGCACGGCGCTGTTGGCAAAGCGCAGCACCAGGTAGCCACGGTCCGCCAGCCAGGCGTCGCGCACGGCATCCTTCGCCGCCTGTTCGGGACGCGCATGCTGGGCGCCGTCCACCTCTATGACCAGGCGCAGGCGATGGGAGACGAAGTCGGCCAGATACGGCCCGATCACCACCTGCCGATGGAAATGCGCTCCCTCGACCGGGATCAGGCGGATGCCGCGCCAGAGGCTCTCCTCCAGCGCGGTGGTCTGCGAAGCGATGGCGCGGCGCGCACGATGCGCCTTCGCCTCGCGGCGCGTCATCGCCATGGCGGCGAGCCGTCAGTTGCGAACGCAGCCGTCCTCAGATCGCGCCGTCCAGCGTGTCGCAGGCGGCGAAATCGCCGGTCTCGAAACCGCGGCGGAACCAGGTCTGGCGCTGTTCGGAGGTGCCGTGGGTGAAGCTGTCCGGCACCACCGTGCCCTGGCCGCGCTTCTGCAGCGTGTCGTCGCCGATCTGCCGGGCGGCGTTCAGCGCCTCGTCGATATCACCATCCTCGATATAGCCGGCCTGGCGTGTGTCGTGGCCCCAGACGCCGGCATAGCAGTCGGCCTGCAGCTCGACCCGCACCGACATGGCGTTGGCCTCGGCCTCGCTCATGTTCTGGCGGGCCTGGTTGAAGCGCGGCAGCACGCCGGTGATGTTCTGGATATGGTGGCCGACCTCGTGGGCGATCACATAGGCCTGGGCGAAGTCGCCCGGCGCGTTCAGCTGGTTGCGCAGCTGGTCGAAGAAGCTGAGGTCGATATAGAGCTTGCGGTCCGACGGGCAGTAGAACGGGCCGCTGGCCGAGCCGGCAATGCCGCAGGCCGATTGGACCCGGTTCTCGAACAGAACGAGGGTCGGCGCCGGATAGGTCTCGCCGGCCGCCTGGAAGCGCTGGCTCCACACATCCTCGGTGTCGGCCAGAACCGTCGCAACGAAATCGTCGGTCTCGTCCGCCGTGCCGGCAACGCCGGGGCCGGACCGGGTGGTCTGGACGCTGCCGCCGCCCCCGCCGCCGCCGGCCATGCCGAGCAGCTGCATCGGGTTGATGCCGAAGCCGAGCCACAGGACGAGTGCGACGATGATGATGCCGATGGTGCCGCCACCGCCGGCCCGCACCGGCAAGCGCATTCCGCCGCCACGGCCGCCGAAGCCGCCGCCCGAACCGCGCCTGTCCTCGATATTGCTGGATTGCCTGCGTCCGCGCCACTGCATGCGATCGACCCTCTGTTCGGCGGCAATCTCCTGTTCGGAGACGCCGGACCTTGTCGCTTGCGGGCGATATAACGGCCGCAGACGAAATTGGTACGTCGCGGACGCGTTTTCGGGATCAGGCGGCGGCGATCGCCGCAGACGCTCCGCCCGCTTCGGTCAGCAGAAACGCCTCGCCGCAGGCCTTGGCGAGGGTGCGCACCCGCAGGATGTAGCTCTGGCGCTCGGTGACCGAGATCACGCCGCGGGCGTCGAGCAGGTTGAAGACGTGGGAGGCCTTGATGCACTGGTCGTAGGCCGGCAGCACGCAGCGATGCAGCGGGCTCGCCCCCTCCGGCGCGCCGGCTTCGAGCACCGCCAGGCATTCGGCCTCGGCGTCCTCGAAATGCTTCAAGAGCACCGCCGTGTTGGCGATCTCGAAATTGTAGCGGGAATATTCCTGCTCGGCCTGCAGGAAGACGTCGCCATAGGTGACCTTCTCGTCGCCCTCGCGGCCGTTGAAGTTCAGGTCGTAGACGTTGTCGACATTCTGCACATACATGGCCAGCCGCTCGAGGCCGTAGGTCAGCTCGCCCGCCACCGGGGCGCATTCGATGCCGCAGACCTGCTGGAAATAGGTGAACTGCGACACTTCCATGCCGTCGCACCAGCATTCCCAGCCAAGGCCCCAGGCACCCAGCGTCGGGCTCTCCCAGTCGTCCTCGACGAAGCGGATGTCGTGCAGGTCGGTGTCGATGCCGATCGCCTGCAGCGAGCCGAGATAGAGCTCCTGCAGGTTCGACGGGTTCGGCTTCAGGATCACCTGATACTGGTAATAATGCTGCAGCCGGTTGGGGTTCTCGCCATAGCGGCCGTCCTTGGGCCGGCGCGAGGGCTGCACATAGGCGGCGTTCCAGGGCTTGGGGCCGAGCGCGCGCAGGGTCGTCGCCGGATGGAAGGTGCCCGCCCCGACCTCCATGTCGTAGGGCTGCAGCACCACGCAGCCGTAATCGGCCCAGTAGCGGTGCAGCGTCAGGATCAGCGCCTGGAAGGAACGGCGCGGGTCCATGTGCGGGGGAAGATCAGACATTTCGCGGAATCCGGCTTGCGGCCCCTCGAAGGAGGCGGGAATTGGCCGCGAGTTGCCACGAGCGCCGCGAAGCGGTCAAGGCACGGCGCATTTCGCCGGGCCGGAGGGGGCCGTGGCGAGGCGTTGCCAGCGGCCTGAATGACAACGGGGCGGATCATCGAGATCCGCCCCGTCTGCGATCGGTCGGGTCCGCGCCTTACGGCGTCAGCACCACCTTGGTGCAATTGTCGGTCTTGTCGCGGAAGGTCTTGTAGAGCTCCGGACCATCCTCCAGCGTGCCGCGATGGGAGATGAAGGAGGTGGTGTCGAACTGCCCCTGCTGGATGCGACCGAGCAGATCGTCGGCCCATTTGTTGACGTGGGTCTGGCCCATCTTGAAGCTCAGCGACTTGTTCATCGCCGCGCCGAAGGGGATCTTGTCGACGAGGCCGCCATAGACGCCCGGCACCGAGATCGTGCCGCCCGGACGGCAGACATAGATCATCTCGCGCAGGACATGCGGCCGGTCTGTCTCGGCCATGATCGCCTGCTTGGCGCGGTCGAACAGATGCTCGGCCTCGTAGCCCGAATGGGCCTCCATGCCGAACAGTCGATGCAGCATTCCGGGCCCTTGCCTTGGGTCAGGTCGTTCAGCCGCTCGACGGTGCTCTCTTCCTGGAAATTGATGGTGATGGCGCCCATCCGCGCGGCGATCGCCAGGCGCTCGGGCACCTCGTCGATCACCACCACCTGCTTGGCGCCCTGGATGATGGCGCTCTGCAGGGCGAAGAGGCCGACCGGACCGGCGCCCCAGATCGCCACCGTGTCGGTGGGCTGGATGTCGCAGTTCTTGGCGCCCTGCCAGCCGGTCGGCAGGATGTCGCCGAGGAACAGCACCTCCTCGTCGCTGAGGCCTTCCGGCACCTTCACGGGGCCGAAATCGGCGAAAGGCACGCGGACATATTCCGCCTGGCCGCCGGAATAGCCGCCGGTCAGATGCGAGTAGCCGAACAGGCCGGCGGTGGTGTGGCCGAACATCTTGGCCGCCGTCTCGGCATTGCGGTTGGAGCGCTCGCAGACGGAGAAATTGCCGCGCCGGCACTGGTCGCATTCGCCGCAGACGATGGTGAAGGGCACGACGACGCGGTCGCCGACCGCCAGCTTCTTGTTGTCCTTGCCGACCTCGACCACCTCGCCCATGAATTCATGGCCGACGATGTCGCCGGATTCCATGCCGGGCATGAAGCCGTCGTAGAAATGCAGGTCGGAGCCGCAGATGGCGCAGGCCGACATCTTGATGATGGCGTCGCGGCCATGCTCGATTTCGGGATCGGGCACCGTCTCGCAGCGCATGTCGTGCTTGCCGTGCCAGGTAATGGCTTTCATGGCGGAACTCCGGGATCATCGCGTTCGTGGGATGACCGGGTAATCCCCGCAAAGCGCGCCAAGTTCCGACGCCTGAGGCCTGCGAATAGGCAGCCGCCTACGCAACCGGTGGTCCACAAGGGATCAGCGGACCGGCGCGGGACAGGAAAGGCACGGGCGCGTCAACGCGCGTCGCGGCGCCGGATGGCGCCTCGCAATGCCAGGACCCGCGCTGGCGCGGATCAGTCCTTCTTGATGCGATAGACGCCGTCAGGGCCACGCACCAGCGTGCCTTGCGCGCCCGTGCGGCTTTCGGCCTCCGAGCGGCGATTGTTCTCCGACACCCGTTCGGCATCGCGCTTCATCTGCTTGTAGCCAAACAGCGCGGCGGCCCCCACGAGACCCAGAAGTAGTAACTGCGGCATGTAGGCGATCATCGCTCCGTTCCCCGACAATTATGCGCCGTGGCCACGACCTTGGCAACCAAAAGCGGCAGGATCACAGCGGCCCGCCCTTCACATTCGCGGCGAGGCGGCCGTGATCGTCAGGCCGCGCCGCCCGATGCCTGTTCACAGGCCGAAACGGGCCCACAGCGCCCGCTCCTCGGCGACGCCCATCACCTCGCGGGCAAAGCCGGCGCCGATCCCGGCCATCCCCTCGCCCGCCGCCATGCCGGCGTGAACGCCAGGCTGGGGGCGCCCGAACAGGGTGCGCTTGGCCTGCACCAGTTCCAGCTTCACCTTCTTGCCGAAGCGGGCCCGCAGCGTGCCGCGCAGATCGCCCAGCCGGTCGACGAGGCCGAGTTCGAGGCCGCGCAGGCCGGACCAGAACAGGCCGGTGAAGAGGTCGTCGTGGTCGGCGAGCCTGGCGCCGCGGCTGTCCTTGACCAGGTCGATGAAGGTCTTGTGCACCTCCAGCTGCAGCGACTTCAGATGCTCGACATCCTCGGGCCGCTCGGGCTGGAACGGGTCGAGGGTCGCCTTGTTGCTGCCGGCGGTGTGGACGCGGCGCTCGATTCCCAGCTTGGCGATCGCCTCGACGAAGCCGAAGGAGCCGGAGACGACGCCGATCGAGCCGACGATGGAGGACGGGTCGGCGATGATCTCGTCGCCGGCGCAGGCGATCATGTAGCCGCCGGACGCCGCCAGATCCTCGACGAAGACCAGCACCTGCTTGTCCTTCTCCTCGGCGAGATCGCGGATGCGCTGGTAGATCAGCCGCGACTGGACGGGCGATCCGCCGGGCGAATTGATGACGATCGCCACCGCCGGCGCCTTCTTGTGGGCGAAGGCCTTGGCCAGGAGCGGCGCGGCCGAGGCCAGCGACAGGGACGGCCGCAGCGCGGTGCCGCCCGAGGAGATCATGCCGCTGAGCCGCACCACGGGAATAACCGTGTGATCCGGGCGCAGGCGGGCAGGAATAAGTTTGGTCAGACGGTTCGCCAAGAGGATGGGCCTTTGTCGCAGAACAGGATGCCCTTCATGTAAGCGTCCCGCACCGCTTCGCAACGCGGGCGTGCAGCCTCGCCGCGACTAGCAGCCGAGATCGGCGGTCCCCTCCGCCACCGCCATCGCGAACTCGGTCAGCGTGCCGTCCGGCCGGTGCAGGATGCGCGCCGGCAGGAGGCTCAGCGGCGCCCGCGATCCCTTGCGGCCGAGCACCAGCAGCCGCGGCGCCGGCGCGTCGGCGCGCGCATGGATCGCCAGGAGCCGCAGCGCCCCGATCCGCCCGTCGCAGGCCGCCAGCAGCGTCGGCAGCGCGTCGGTGCGCACGATGGTGGCAAAGCGGCCGCCATGGGAGAGCAGCGCGGCACAGGCGCGCACCCAGCGGGCGAGGAAATCGCCGTCCGCCGCGCTCATCGCCGCGGCCCGCAACGGATCGGGCGAGATCCGGTGGTCATGCGGATGGTAGGGCGGATTGGTCAGGACATGGCCGAAGGTGCCGTCGCCGAGACCCGCCGCGGCGCGCGCCGTGCCGCCGGCGAGGATGTCGGCCTCGACGAGCCGCAGGCGCCCGGCCAGTTCGGAATTGGCCGGCAGCTCCAGTCCGCGCCGGGCGAGATCGGCCATGACTGGGCTGTTTTCCACCAGCGTGACGTCGACGGAGGCGTTGCGGAAGGCCGCCGCCAGCCCGACGGCGCCGGCCCCCGCGCCGATGTCGGCGAGACGCCCCGTCGCCGTCGCCGGCAGGGTCGCGGCCAGCAGCAGCGCATCGAGGCCGGAGCGATAGCCGCGGCCCTGCGGCTGCAGCAGGGCGAAGCGGCCACCATAGAAGCGGTCGCAGCGGGTCGCCATGTCGGCCCCGCAGGACGCGGGTGTTCGCGGCTCAGGAGAGTTCATGACCGAGGTCGGCATCCTTGAGGATGCGGCGGGCCTGATCCACGCGATCGGTGTCCACCAGCACGCGCCGCGGCAGGACGCCGATCGATCCATCGAGGATACTCATATGGACATCTGCGAGGAAATGCGGAATGTCCGCATCCTTCAGCAGTGCATCGACGAAGGACAGCAGCACCGCATCGTTGGACCGCATGAGTTCCTGCATGAATGGCTCCGCGAATCTTGACGACCGAAGCCGACGAACGGGACGGCCGATGACGACCGCAACGCCCCTTAAGTGCCTGAAGAGCGCCGGCCATAGCAAGCGCTCGAACCGCGAAGCCGCCGCGCCGCAGGCGACGCACCGTCGCGCGGCCTTTATAACCGCGATCGGGACGCCATCTGTGCCCTCGACAAGCCGCCTCGCCCGTGCGAGCGCAGCGACGCAAACCCACGGAGTAGCATTGTGAGCCTGGCCAGCCCCGTCGAGCGGACCGACAGCCGCGCCTCGATCGAGCCGATGATCGCGGTCACGGCGCCGGACATGGCTCGCGTCAACGACCTGATCCTCGCCATGGCCGGATCGAATGTCGAGCTGATCCCGGAAATCGCCGAGCATCTGATCTCGTCGGGCGGCAAGCGGCTGCGGCCGATGCTGACCATCGCATCCGCCCTGGCCCACGACTATCGCGGCGACGCCCATGTGAAGCTCGCCGCCAGCGTCGAGTTCATGCACACGGCGACCCTGCTGCACGACGACGTGGTCGACGAAAGCGACCTGCGGCGCGGCAAGAAGACGGCGCGCACCATCTGGGGCAACCAGGCCAGCGTGCTGGTCGGCGACTTCCTGCTCGGCCAGGCCTTCAAGACCATGGTCGAGGTCGGCTCGCTGACCGCCCTCGACATCCTGTCCACCGCCTCCTCGGTGATCGCCGAGGGCGAGGTCTGGCAGTTGTCGGCCGCCAAGCACATGACCACCAGCGAGTCCGACTATCTCGCCGTGATCGACGCCAAGACGGCGGCGCTGTTCGCGGCGGCCGCCGAAGTCGGCCCGGTCATCGCCGGCGCCGGCGAGGCCGAACGCACCGCCATGCGCGACTATGGCCGCAGCCTCGGCCTTGCCTTCCAGCTCGTCGACGACGTCCTCGACTATGGCGGCACCGCCGCCGCGCTCGGCAAGAACACCGGCGACGATTTCCGCGAAGGCAAGATCACCCTGCCCGTCATCCTCGCCTATCAGGCCGGCGACGACACCGAGAAGGCGTTCTGGCGCGAGGCGATGGAGGGTGGCCGCAACGACGACGAGGCGCTGGCCCGCGCCACCGCGCTGATCCACCAGCACGGCGCACTCGAGGAGACCGTCCAGCGCGCCCGCCAGTATGGCGAGGCCGCCTACGCCGCCGCCAGCGGCCTGCCGCAGAGCCCCAGCCGCGACGCGATGCTGGGCGTCGTGGAATTCTGCATCGACCGGGTGAGCTGACCCATCGTCGCATGGGCGAGGCTCCCGCCGCGGGTCGCATTCCCGACAATCTCTGCGTCCAGAACGGGCGGGACTTGCATTGCCGTGTGGCTTGGCTTCACCTCGGCGAATCGGCCAGACAGGTGACCGGCATCACATTCGACCACGAAACGCGGCGTTCGATCGTCTGCGGGCGTGCCCCGGGAAGAGGATTTCACGTGCACAGAATGCGGCTTCTGAGACTTCTCACCGTCACGCTTCTGGCCGGCGCCACCGCGGCGCCTGCCCTGGCCGCGGCGGATACGGCAGCGAGCGAACCGGCCCCGATCACCGCCCAGTCCCTGTCCGGCGCCTATCTGGCTGCCAAATCCGCCCAGATCGGCGGCGACATGGCGACGGCCAGCGATCTCTTCGTCCAGGCCCTGTCGATGGACCCGACCTCGCAGCTCCTCCAGCAGGACGCGATGTTCGCCTTCCTCGCCGATGGCCGCTTCAAGGACGCCGTCGACATCGCATCGAAGCTGCGCGACGTGCCCGAGGCCGGCAAGGTCGCGCGGATCGCTTTGGGCGTCGATGCCCTGTCGAAGGGCGCCTTCGACGCCGCGATCGCCGAGTTCGACGTGGTCGATCCCAGCGACCTCGACGCGCTGCTGCTCGGCGAGCTGATGGCCTGGGCCGATGTCGGCGCGGGCCGCGTCGACGAGGCGCTGCTGCGCATCGACAATCTGCAGGGCGCGCCGTGGTTTTCGGTCTTCAACGCCTATCAGAAGGGCCTGATCGCGGTCGTCGCCGGGCGCGACGACGTCGCCCGCCGCGCGCTGCATCTCGTCGTCGACGACCAGAACAACGCCCGCACCTCGCCCGACGCCTATCTCGGCGCCGCCGAGGCGCTGGCGCGCCTGGAAGTGCGCGACGGCAAGACGGACGCGGCGCTGGCGGCGCTCCAGACCGGCCTCGACCTCGTGCCGACCTACGACCCGCTGCTGCATCTGAAGGGCCGCATCGAGAAGGGCGAGACCATCGAGCCCGCCGTCGCCAGCGTGCAGGAGGGTGCGGCCGAAACGCTCTACATCCTCGGCCAGGCGATCAATCGCGGCGACGGCCAGCAGGTCGCGCTCCTGTATTTCCAGATGGCACGGGCGCTGGCACCGCGGAACCCGTCGCTGCTCACCGCGCTCGGCGGCATTGCCGAACGCTCGGAGCGGCTGGAACAGGCGATCGCCTTCTACCGCGAGATCCCGGAGAACTCCGCCTATCGCCGCACGGCTGAGCTGCAGATCGGCCTCGACCTCTGGTATTCGGACCAGAAGGAGGAGGCCAAGGCGCATCTGGAGCGCGCCGTGCGCAGCTATCCGGAGGACCCGAAGGCCCACACCGCGCTGGCCGACGTGCTCGCCGCCGACCAGGACTACGCTCCGGCCGCCAAGGCGCTGGACACGGCGATCGAACTGACCGAGGCGACCGGCGAAGCCAGCTGGAACCTCTATTACCAGCGCGGCATCGCCTTCGAGCGGACCGACCAGTGGGACAAGGCGGAGAAGGATTTCCGCAAGGCGCTGGAACTGTCGCCCGACCAGCCGCAGGTGCTGAACTATCTCGGCTATTCCTGGGTCGACAAGAACGAGAACCTCCAGGAAGGTCTCGACATGATCCGCAAGGCCGTCGAGCTGCGGCCGAATGACGGCTACATCATCGATTCCCTCGGCTGGGCCTATTACCGCCTCGGCCGCTACGACGAGGCCGTCGAGCAGCTCGAACGCGCCGTCCTGATCACGCCGATGGACCCGACCATCAACGACCATCTCGGCGACGCCTACTGGCATGTCGGCCGCAACCGCGAGGCCCGCTTCCAGTGGGAGCGCGCCCTGATCGGCCAGCCCGAGCCGGAAGAGGACGTCAAGGCGACGATCCGCGCCAAGATCGAGGACGGCCTGACCGCGGCCAACGAGCGGGCCGAAGCCGAGGACGGCGACGACACTCGCAAGGCCGCGTCCGCCGAGGCACCGGCACCGGCGGGCGACGCGCCCGCCACCAAGGTCGAGTGAGCGGCAGCCGGGCGGATATGACGTTCACGCTGGCGGAGCCGCTGCGCCTGACGGCGCCGGCCAAGGTCAATCTCGCCCTGCATGTCGTCGGGCAGCGCCCTGACGGCTATCATCGCCTCGAAAGCCTGATCGCCTTTGCCGGCGATGCCTGCGACGTCCTGACGATCGCCGCAGCGCCCGAGGGCGCCGACCGCCTCGTCATGGCCGGGCCGTTCGGTTCGGGCCTGCCGACCGGTGCGGACAACATCCTCCACCGCACCATCGCCGTCGCCCGTCAGGTGCTGACCGATGCCGGCCTGCGGCTGCCGCCGCTCACCATCACGCTGGACAAGCACCTGCCGGTCGCGGCCGGGATCGGCGGCGGCTCGGCCGATGCGGCGGCGCTCCTGCGGATGATCGGCGAGGCTGTGCCCGCCATTCGCGACGCCCTCGTCGCCAAGGCCACCACGCTCGGTGCGGACGTTCCCATGTGTGTTGCGGGCCGTGCCGCGCGCGTCTCCGGCATCGGCGAGGAGATCGAGCCCCTCGCGCATCTGCCGGCCCTGCACATGCTGCTGGTCAATCCGGGCGTGCCGGTCTCGACACCCGCCGTCTTCGCCGCACTAGAACAGCGCGACAACGCGCCGTTGCCGCCGGTCCCGGCCGAGGGGTTCACGACCGCCGCCGAACTGGTCGCCTGGCTTCACACCACCCGCAACGATCTCGCCGCACCGGCGGAAGGGCTCGCACCGCAGATCGTCGCCGTGCGCGACGCGCTGGCCGGCGAAGGGGCGCTGATCGCCCGCATGTCCGGCTCGGGCGCGACCGTCTACGGATTGTTCGAGGACGCCGCCGAGCTTGCCCGCGCCCGCGGCCGGATCGCCGCGTCCCATCCCGAATGGTGGCTGTCCGGTGCCGAGCACTGCGCCGCCCCCCGCAGACATGCCAAGGGAGGCCCCATGAGCGACGAACGCTCCTTCATCGCGCTGTCCATCGCGATCCTCACCGTCTCCGACACCCGCAGCCTCGACGAGGACCGCTCCGGCTCGCTGCTGGTGGAACGGCTGACCGAGGCCGGCCACCGGGTCGCGGACCGGCAGATCGTCACCGACGACGTGCCGGCGATCCAGGAGGTCGTCCAGGGCTGGTGCAAGCGCGACGACGTCGATGTGGTGATCACCACCGGCGGCACCGGCTTCACCGGCCGCGACGTGACCCCCGAGGCGCTGGAGCCGCTGTTCGAGAAGCGCATGGACGGCTTCTCGGCGGTCTTCCACCGCATCTCCTACGACAAGATCGGCGTCTCGACGATCCAGTCGCGGGCGACGGGCGGCGTCATCGACGCCACCTTCGTCTTCGCCCTGCCCGGCTCGCCCGGCGCCTGCCGCGATGCCTGGGATCATATTCTCAAGGCGCAGCTCGACTATCGCCACAAGCCCTGCAATTTCGTCGAGATCATGCCGCGTCTGGACGAGCATCTGCGCCGCGGCGGCCGGACCGCCTGAACCGCACGGTCAGCTCGCGGGCCGGCCCCGGACCGCCGGGCGGATGAAGGCCCGCATCCGGGTCACCGCGACGCCCTTGGCGACCTCCTCGAGGCTGAAGGCGAGCTTCGACAGGCCGATCGCCTGGCGCTTCTGGACCAGGAACCCTTCGGCCATCGCCGTGCGAATCTGGCGCAGCCGCGCAAAGAAACCGGGCTGGTCGTTCGGCGCCCGCCGAAAGCGCGCCGCCTGCGTCTTCGCCCGTCCCGCCCCCACCATGTCGGCATGCTCGACCACGGCCTCCATCCAGCCGGGCAGAAGCCGCGCCCCCGGCTCCAGCAGCAGCAGCCAGTCGCCGCGCGCCGTCTCGATGGCGTCGCGGAAATCCTCCGCCGCGACGATCCGGCACCCGGCATGGTCGGAGACCTTGCGGGCATTGTCCCCCATGCCGCGATCGACCAGCACGACCTCGCGCACCAGCCCCTCGACGGCGCCGGGTATCAACGGCGCGAGGGTCGCCGCCAGCCAGTGATCCTCGGGTCCACAGTCGATGAAAACGCTCAGCATCCCTTTCGTCTAGCCGAGCCCATCGGCCCTGACCAGATCGGAACGTTTTTGTTCTTGTCTTGTTCTCTTAACGGGTTTAGGACATCAGTCACAGAACGCAGCCGGAACATGGGGAGAGCAACGTCATGCAGGACATCGCCAAGGCCGATCAGGCCGCCTTCTCCGCGCCGGACGGCGTCGACATCGCCAACCATATCATCGGCGAGGCCGGGCTGCGCATCGGCTTCGAGCGGCGGCGCGGCCGCGGCGCCGGGCTCAACCCCAGCGGACGCTTCGAACCGTTCAAGCGGCAGGCCGTCGACGACGGCTGGAACACGCTGGACGAGCTGCCGGCCTTCAAGACCGACGTGCAGGTCGAGAAGCCCAAGACCATCATCAGCCGCAACACCTCGCCGGACATCTCCTTCGACCGCTCGATCAATCCGTATCGGGGCTGCGAGCATGGCTGCGTCTACTGCTTCGCCCGGCCGTCCCACGCCTATATGGGCCTGTCGGCCGGCCTCGATTTCGAATCCAAGCTCTTCGCCAAGCCCAATGCCGCCGAGCTCCTGGAACGCGAATTGTCCAAGCCCGGCTATCAGGTGAAGTCGATCGCGATCGGCACCAATACCGATCCCTACCAGCCGATCGAGAAGAGCTGGCGGGTGATGCGCGAGATCCTCGAGGTGCTGGAGGCGGCCAACCATCCGGTCGGCATCGTCACCAAGTCGGCGCTGGTCCTGCGCGACATCGACATCCTGTCGCGCATGGCGGCCAAGGGGCTGGCCAAGGTCGCGCTGTCGGTGACCACCCTCGACCGGACGCTGGCGCGGGCGATGGAGCCGCGGGCGGCGACCCCGACCAAGCGGCTGGAGGCCGTCAAGACCCTCAGCGAGGCCGGCGTGCCGACCATGGTGATGACCGCGCCGATCATTCCCGGCCTTACCGATTCGGAGATCGAGCGGCTCCTGGAAGCGGCGCAGACCGCCGGCGCGCGGGAGGTCGGCTACGTCCTCCTGCGCATGCCGCTGGAAGTCTCCCCGCTGTTCAAGGACTGGCTGCTGCGCCACTACCCGAACCGCTACCGGCATGTCCTGTCGCTGCTGCGCTCGATGCGCGACGGCAAGGATTACGACGCCGAATGGGGCAAGCGGATGCGCGGCACCGGGCCCTATGCCTTCCAGATCCGCCGGCGCTTCGAAATGGCGGCGCGCCGGCTCGGCCTGAACGAGAGCCGCACGCAGTTGCGCTGCGACCTGTTCACCCCGCCGCGCGGCGCAGGCGTCCAGCTCGCTCTGCTCTGACGCCAGGGATACCCCATCGTCCGGCCTCCCCCTCGGCCGGATGGTCTCGCCGGTTTGCCACCCCGAACACGGCGAGGCTTGTGGAGAATCGGAGAATGCGCGAGTCTCGCCGCAACATGGCTCGCCGTTCCTCCGATTCTCCCGTTCGCGCAAAGAAACCCGCGCGCCGCCCCGCCATCGCGGCCGGGCCCGACTTTTCGCGCGAGGCCGGGCTCCTGGCCGACGGCAAGCGCTTCATCGCCGGCATCGACGAGGCCGGACGCGGGCCGCTGGCCGGGCCGGTGGTCACCGCCGCGGTGATCTTTCCCACCCGCGACTTTCCCGACGGACTGAACGATTCCAAGAAACTCACCGCCGAGGACCGCGAACGACTGTTCGCCGAGATCGTCGCCAAGGGCTGGGTCGGGATCGCCTCGGCCAGCGCCGACGAGATCGACCGCTTCAACATCCGCGGCGCGACGCTCCTCGCCATGCGGCGGGCGCTGCATGCTTTGCCCGAAGCCCCCTGCCATGTCCTCGTGGACGGGCGCGACGTGCCGCCGGCGCTGCGCTGCGCCGGCACGGCGGTCATCTCCGGCGACGCCCTCAGCCTCAGCATCGCCGCCGCCTCGATCGTCGCCAAGGTCACGCGCGACCGGATCATGGCGCGCGCCTGCCGGGCCTATGCGGGCTACGGCTTTTCCCGCCATATGGGCTACGGCACGCCCGAGCATCTTGGCGCCATCGCCCGGCTCGGCCCGACGCCGATCCACCGGATGAGCTTCAGCCCGCTACGCCGCGACCTGCTCGACGCCGCCGAATAGGCCGGACGCCGCCACTCCGCTCAGCCTTCCGATGACCGCACAACGAAAAAGGGCCGCCGATGGCAGCCCTTTGAACGTTCCGTCGCAATGCTGGTCCCGGAGCGGGACCGCCGCCGGGCTCAGTTGAGCCGGCTGCGAACCTCGGCGATGGAGGATTCGGTGAACTGGCCGGCATTGCCGCCCGAATTGCGGTCGGCGATGATCTTGGCGGCGGCAGCCACCGCCACGTCGATCGCCGTCGCGCGGACTTCGGCGATGGCGTCGGTCTCGGCCTGCGAGATCTTCGTCTCGGCCATGGCCGTGCGACGCTCGACATATTCCTCGTTCTTGCGACGCGTATCGGCGAGCATCAGCTCAGCCTCGCGCTTGGCGGCGGCGACGATCTCCTTCGCCTCCTCCTCGGCCTCCTGGCGGCGGCGCTGATACTCGGCCAGCTGCTGCTTGGCCTCTTCCTTCAGCTCGCGCGCTTCCTCGATCTCGTTGCGGATCCGGTCGGCCCGCTGGTCGAGCGTGGCACCAACCTTGGCCGGCGCCTTCAGATACCAGACGATGGCCAGGAAGATGATGAGGGCGGCAAAGGCCCAGAATGAGTTGTCCATGGTCGGCTCCTCAGCTGCGAACGGCGGTCACGGCGCTGGCGACCTCCTCGCGGGAGACCTCCAGGCGTATGACGTCGCGCAGAATGGCGTCGGCGGTGGTCTCGGCGATCTGGCCGACATCCTTCATCGCCTCGTCGCGGACGGCGGCGATGCGCAGCTGCGCGGCTTCCAGCTTCTCGTCGAGCTCTGCGTCGAGGCGCTGGCGCTCGGCTTCGGCGTCGCTGCGCGCCGCTTCACGGGCGTCGTGGCCGATCTTGTGGGCGCGGTCGCGGGCCTCGGCGAGCTCCTGCTCGTAGGCTGCCTTGGCCTCGTCCGAATCGGACTTCATCCGCTCGGCGGCTTCCAGATCGAGGGCGATCCGGTCGCGGCGGTTTTCGAGCGTTCCGGCGATCCGCGGCAGGATCACCTTCTTCAGAACCAGATAGAAGATTCCGAAGGTGATCGCGAGCCAGAGGATCTGCGACGGGAAATATTCGGCATTGAAAGGCGGGAAGCCGCCATGCTCGCCTTCTACATGGATCGTTTCGCCATGCATCTCGGCGGTGTCGCTCGCAGGCGGCAGTTCCACGGCATCGAGCGAATCGGCCTGTGCGAAGGCTTGGGTGACGAACATCGAGGGCTCCCGGCATAGGGGACCGGCGACAGAAGCTGCCGCCGGCCGGTCTTCTTACCTGCGCTGGACGCCGATTAGACGGCGAAGAGCAGCAGCAGGGCGATGAGCAGCGAGAAGATGCCCAGGGCTTCCGTGACGGCGAAGCCGAAGATCAGGCGGCCGAACTGGCCGTCGGCGGCCGACGGGTTGCGCAGCGCGCCGGCGAGGTAGTTCGCGAACATGTTGCCCAGACCGAGGGCGGTCATGCCCATACCGAAACAGGCGAGGCCGGCACCGATGAACTTTGCTGCTTCCGCTTCCATGTCGAAACTCCTTTTGAAACTGTTCGATTGCGGGTGGTTGCGGCGGCTTCCACGCCGCCCCGTTGTATCCTGGAACTTGTCTTAGTGGCCTGGATGGATCGCGTCGTTGAGATACATGCAGGTCAGAACCGCAAAGACGTAGGCCTGCAGTGCGGCGACCAGGAATTCGAGTGCCGTCAAAGCGACGGTCATGAGCAGCGGAAGGATCGCACCGGCAATCCCGAGCGCACCGAAGGCGCTCAGCGACACCACGAAGCCGGCGAAGACCTTCAGCGTGATGTGGCCCGCCAGCATGTTGGCGAAGAGACGAACCGAGAGCGACACCGGCCGCGACAGGAACGAAACCACCTCGATCACCACGACGAGCGGCAGCACGGCGGCCGGCACGCCCTCGGGCACGAAGAGTTTGAAGAAGTGCAGGCCGTGCTTCATCAGGCCGTAGACCACCACGACGCCCATCACCAGGAGGGCCAGCGCGAAGGTCACGATCAGATGGCTGGTCACCGTGAAGAAATACGGGACCATGCCGAGAAGGTTGGCGACCAGGATGAACATGAACAGCGAGAAGACGAACGGAAAGAACCGCATGCCGCCGGAGCCCGCCGCGTCGCGCAGCATGTTGGCAACGAACTCGTAGGAGAGCTCGCTCACCGACTGCATGCGGCTCGGCACGAGGCCGCGCCCGCGGGTCGAATAGTAGAGGAATGCGGTCGCCACAGCGACCGTCACCACCATGAACAGGGCGGAGTTCGTGAACGAGAAGTCCAACCCGCCGATCTCGATCGGAACGATGTTGGAAATCTGGAACTGGTGGATTGGATCTGTCGGGTTCGTCGCCAAACTCACTGGTCCTTCGTCATCTCGTGGCAGGCCCTGGCGCGGGCCGTCCTGCCCATAGCGTCCCGGACTGCGCTTCGCAACACCCCGTTGTCAGATTGACCACTGCAAACGCACGCGGAACGAGCGCGAAGGGGCAGGTTCAGGCCGGGCCGCGGCCATGGGGCGGGGTTGTGCCCGAAACGCCACGGATCACATTGAGCACGCCGGCGGCGAATCCGATCATCAGGAAGACGATCAGGCCGAAGGGCGTCGTGCCGGCCAGCTGGTCGATCAGATAGCCGATGCCGACGCCCACGAGGATGCCGGCGACGAACTCACTGGCGATCTTGAGCCCCTGGGCGACGCCCTGCATGCCGCTGGTGCGGTCGGCAGGCTCGTCGCGCAGCTGCGGCATGCGCTGGCGCTGCTCGGCCAGACGCCGGGCCAGCGCCGCGCTGCGGGCGTCGAGATCGCCCGCGCCGGGACCGGCTGCGACCGCAGGCCGCGCCGCGTCGGCCGGCTCGGCGGCCTGGCCGTGTTTCGGATCATCCATCGGACGCCGTTCCCTTCTTGGAGCCGCGGCGGACGGGCAAGCTCAATGCTCCTCGCCCGGCCGGTCGGCCGCCCGGTTGGCGACCATGCCCGAGCGTATCAGGCTGGCCACGGTCGTGACCACGAGAATCCCGACGATGACCGCCAGCGAGAAGCTGGTCGAAATATGCGGCAGGCCCTCGATGGGCTGGCCGTCATTGATGAAGCCCAGCGTATTGGCCTCCATCGCATGGACGATCAGCTTGGCGCCGATGAAGCCGAGGACGAGCGCCAGGCCGAAGCCGAGATAGACCAGCCGGTCGAGCAGTCCGCCCAGCAGGAAATAGAGCTGCAACAGCCCCAGCAGCGCGAAGGCATTGGCCGTGAAGACGATGTAGGGCGCGTCGGTCAGGCCGTAGATCGCCGGGATCGAATCGAGGGCAAAGAGCAGGTCGGTCATGCCGAGGGCGACGATGACGACGAACATCGGGGTGAAATAGCGCAGGCCGTCGCGGCGAATCGTCAGCGCGCCGCCGGCGAACTCCGTGGTGGTGCGCACATTGCGCTGGAACCACTTCACCACCGCGTTGGGCTCGTATTCCTCGTCGGTGCTGTGGCTATGAGAGAAGCTCTCCACCGCCAGCTTGTACGCCGTCCACAGGAGGAAGGCGCCGAACAGGTAGAACACCCAGGAGAAGCGCTCGATCGCGGCCGCGCCGACGGCGATGAAGATGCCGCGCATGATCAGCGCCAGCACGATGCCGATCAGCAGCGCCTTCTGCTGATGGACCCGCGGCACCGCGAAGCTCTTCATGATGATGACGAAGACGAAGAGATTGTCGACCGACAGGCTCTTCTCGGTGATGAAGCCGGCGAAGAACTCGACCCCGTGGGTCTTGTCCCAGAAATACCAGACGCCAAAGCCGAAGAGGATCGCCAGCACGATGTAGAAGACCGACCAGGCCGCCGCTTCCTTGAAGCTCGGCTCGTGCGCCTTGCGGACGTGGGAGAGGAAATCGAAGATGAACAGGCCGGCGATGCCGCCGATCGTCGCCGCCCAGATCCAGAGCGGTATTTCCTCGGCCACCATGCCGCCAATCGCAGTCGAATCCACCAGAATGTTCCTATCCGGGCGTCGGATGTCCCGGTCTCGAATTGTCTTTCGCCAACGTCGTCCGCCGGCGTGGGCAAGCTGCCGGTGGCGTTGCGGCGGGCGGCAGACATGCGTCACCGCTCGCGCGGCGAGCACCGTGCGTCGCCGCTAGGTGGGTAAGCGGCCGCGCCGTTCAAAGACCGTCGCGCAGAAATATCGCGTGCAGGAACAGGCGGCCCCGCGCCCATGGGGATCGGGAGACGCCGACGCTGGCGAGGCGACGCGGCTTCGATCGGACGCCCGCTGCCCTTGACCTTCCAGTGGCTGGAATCTCCATCTTGCAGCCAATCCGCCTGCGGGCGGTCATCCTTTCGCAGCGAGCGCTCCCATGTCCGAGACCAGCACCGCCTGTCATCACCCGCACCACGATCACGGCCACAGCCATGAGGACGACGACGGCGGGGCCGTCACCCGCGATCCGGTCTGCGGCATGCTGGTCGATCCCGAGGCCGGCAAGCCGAAGGCGGAGCATGACGGCCAGACCGTGCATTTCTGCTCGCAGGGGTGCCACGACAGATTCGTCGCCGCGCCGCAGGATTATCTGACGGCGAAGGACCCGGTCTGCGGCATGAGCGTCGAACGCATCGATGCCCGGCACATGGCCAAGCATGGCGGCGAGCGGTTCTATTTCTGCTCGGCCGGCTGCAAGACGCGGTTCGAGGCCGATCCCGACGCCTTTCTCGGCGACCGCCCGGCCCCCGAACCCATGCCCGAAGGCACGCAGTACACCTGCCCTATGCATCCGGAGATCGTTCAGGATCATCCCGGCGACTGCCCGAAATGCGGCATGGCGCTGGAGCCGATGGGCGTGCCGACCGGCGAGGAAGGCCCCAATCCGGAACTGATCGACTTCACCCGCCGGCTCTGGGTCAGCGCGCTCTGCACCATCCCGCTGTTCATCATCTCGATGGGCCCGATGGTCGGGCTGCCGATCCGCGACTGGATTGGCGAGGAGCTGTCGGTCTGGCTGGAATTCGCGCTGGCGACGCCGGTGGTGCTGTGGGCGGCCCTGCCCTTCTTCAAGCGAGGCTGGGCGTCGATCGTCAATCGCTCGCCCAACATGTGGACGCTGATCGCCATCGGCGTCGGCGCGGCCTATGGCTACAGCGTGGTGGCCACCCTCCTGCCCGGCCTGTTTCCGGCCTCGTTCCGCCAGGACGGTGTCGTGCCGGTCTATTTCGAGGCCTCGGCGGTGATCGTCGCGCTGATCTTCGTCGGCCAGGTGCTGGAGCTGAAGGCGCGCGAGCGCACCGGCTCGGCGATCCGCGCGCTGATGGATCTGGCGCCGAAGACCGCCCGCCGCATCGCGGCCGACGGAACCGAGGACGACGTGCCGCTCGATGCCCTGGCGTCCGGCGACCGCCTGCGGGTGCGGCCCGGCGAGAGCGTGCCGGTGGACGGCACGCTGGTCGAGGGCCGCTCCTCGGTGGACGAATCGATGATCACCGGCGAGCCGGTGCCGGTCGAGAAGAACCCCGGCGACACGGTCACCGGCGGCACGCTCAACCGCAATGGCGGCTTCGTCATGCAGGCCGAGGCGGTCGGCGCCGACACCACCCTGTCGCGGATCGTCGAGATGGTCGCCAAGGCGCAGCGCTCGCGCGCCCCGATCCAGGGGCTGGCCGACCGGGTCGCGGGCTATTTCGTCCCCGCCGTGGTGCTGTCGGCGATCGTCGCCTTCGTCGTCTGGGCGCTGGTCGGGCCGCAGCCGGCCATGGTGCACGGGCTGGTCGCCGCCGTCTCGGTGCTGATCATCGCCTGCCCCTGCGCGCTGGGGCTGGCGACGCCCATGTCGATCATGACGGCCACCGGGCGCGGCGCCTCGGCCGGCGTCCTCATCAAGGATGCCGAGGCGCTGGAGCGCTTCGCCAAGGTCGATACGCTGGTGGTCGACAAGACCGGCACGCTGACCGAGGGCCGGCCGCAACTGACCGACGTGGTCGTGCTTGAGGGTGACGAGACGGCGTTCCTGTCGGCCGCGGCGAGCCTCGAGCGCGGCTCGGAACATCCGCTGGCTGAGGCGATCGTCGCCGGGGCGCAGGAACGCGGCGCGGAGCTTTCGGAGGCCACCGGCTTCGACGCGGTCACCGGCAAGGGCGTTCGGGGCGAGGTCCGCGGCTCGGCCATCGTTCTCGGCAACCGGGCGATGCTCGCGGCGGAGGGCATCGATGCCGCCGCCCTCGACGCCGACGCTCGGACCCTGGAGACCGACGGCAAGACGGTGATGTTCGTCGCCATCGACGGCCGGGCGGCGGGGCTCATCGCGGTCTCCGACCCGATCAAGCCGACGACGGAGGCCGCCATCCGCGCCCTGCACGAGAGCGGCATGCGGATCGTCATGGCGACCGGCGACAACGAGCGCACGGCCAAGGCCGTCGCGTCGGCGCTCGGCATCGACGAGGTGCGGGCCGGCCTGTCGCCGCAGGACAAGCAGGCGCTGGTGGAAGAACTGCGCAATGGCGGTGCGAAGGTCGCGGTCGCCGGCGACGGCGTCAACGACGCGCCGGCGCTGGCGGCGGCCGATGTCGGCATTGCCATGGGCACCGGCGCGGACGTCGCCGTGGAAAGCGCCGGCATGACGCTGGTGAAGGGCGATCTCAACGGCATCCTGCGGGCGCGCCACTTGGCCCGCGCCACGATCCGCAACATCAAGCAGAACCTGTTCTTCGCCTTCGTCTACAACACCGTCGGCGTGCCGGTCGCGGCCGGCGTCCTCTACCCGGTCTTCGGCCTGCTGCTGTCGCCGATGCTCGCGGCGGCGGCGATGAGCCTCTCCTCCGTCTCGGTGATCGGCAACGCGCTGAGGCTGCGCACGCTCAAGCTGTGACGCCGGCCTGAGGTCCAGGTGCAGCGGCAGGCCTGGCCGAGGGGCCTGCCGCGCTACGGCGCTACTGCTTCGCCAGCTTGTCGAGGATCGCCGAGAAGTCGCGGTCCTTGCCGCCGCCGGACTCCACGAAGGCCGCGTAGATGTCGCGGGCGTGTCGACCGAGCTCGGTGGTCGCGCCGGCGGTTTCCGCCGCGGTCTGCGACAGGTTGAGGTCCTTCAGCATCAGATCGGCGGCAAAGCCCGGCTTGTAGTCGTTGTCGGCCGGGCTCTTCGGGCCGATGCCCGGCGCCGGGCAATAGGTGTTGATCGACCAGCAGGAGCCCGACGAGGTCGAGGCCACGTCGAACATTGCCTGGCGGTCGAGGCCGAGCTTGTCGGCGAGGTGAAACGCCTCGCAGACGCCGATCATCGAGATGCCGAGGATCATGTTGTTGCAGATCTTCGCCGCCTGGCCGGCACCGGCCTCGCCGCAATGCACCGCCTTCTGGCCCATGATGTCGAAGAGCGGCTTGCCCTTGGCGAAGGCTTCGTCGCTGCCGCCGACCATGAAGGTCAGCGTGCCGGCCGCCGCGCCGCCGGTGCCGCCGGAGACCGGCGCGTCCAGCGACAGGAGCCCCGCCTCGCGGGCCATGTCATGGGCGGCGCGGGCGCTGTCCACGTCCACCGTCGAGCAGTCGATGAGCAATGCCCCTGCTTCGGCCTGCCGCACGATATCGGCATGGACGGCGCGCACGATGTCGCCATTCGGCAGCATGGTGATCACCGCCTCCATGCCCGTCACGGCCTCGGCGAGCGTTGCGGCCGGGGCGACACCCTCGGCGGTGACGCCGGCCGCGTCGTAGCCGCTCACCGCATGGCCGGCCTTCGCCAGATTGGCCGCCATCGGCGCGCCCATGTTGCCGAGACCGACGAAACCGATCTTCATGGCCGTTCCTCCCCTGCCTGTTGGTCGAATGTCAGTTCGTGTTCGCCCAGCGGCGCCAGCATCGCGGCGACCCGCTCCCGCGGCAGGTCCTCGATCCGCGCCGGCGACCATTTCGGCGCGCGGTCCTTGTCGATCACCGCGGCGCGAATGCCCTCCAGCAATTCGCCCTCGTCGATCGAGCGGTAGGTGAAGCGGTATTCGTTGCGCAACGCCGCCTCGATGGTCGGCTCGGCGCGCGCCGCCCGCACCAGCTCCAGCGTCGCGCCGACCGAGATCGGCGAGCCCTTGCGGATCAGCGCGGCCGTGCGCTGCGCCCATTCCCCGCCGTCGAGAGCGAGGCGCTGCAGGATGTCGGCCGCGTCGACGCCCGAGAACGCCGCGTCGATCGCCTCGGTCTGTTCGGCCAGCGTCGAGGGGGGCGGCGCGTCGGCAAAGCGCGCGATCACCTGCGGATCGCCGCTTTCGACCAGCGCCGCGGTCAGTCCGGCGAGATCGTCGGAGCGGATGCAGGTGTCGGCGAAGCCGGCGGCGATCGCCTCGCCCGGCCCCATGCGGAAACCGGTCAGCGCCAGATATTCGCCGAGCCGGCCGGGCGCGTTGGCGAGGATCAGCGTCGCCCCGACATCGGGCACGAGGCCGATGGCGCATTCGGGCATGGCGACCATCGAGCGCTCGGTGACGACCCGGTGGCTGGTATGGCCGCCGAGGCCGACGCCGCCGCCCATGACGATGCCGTCCATCAGCGCCACGACCGGCTTGGGATAGCGGGCGATCTTGGCGTTCAGCCGGTATTCCTCGGCCCAGAAGCGGCGCGCGGCCGACAGGTCCCCGGCGCGGCTGTCGTGATAGATCTTCTGGATGTCGCCGCCGGCGCAGAAGGCCCGGTCGCCGGCCGCGTCCATGATCACGAGGTCGATCGCCGGGTCGGTGGCCCAGCCGTCCATCGCCGCCTCGGTCGCCAGCGACATGGCGTGGGACAAGGCGTTCAGGGATTTCGGCCGGTTGAGGGTGATGCGCCCCGCCCGCCCCTCGGCGCGGATCAGGACGTCGTCATTGGCTGCGTTGGTCTCGATGCTCATGAATGCTCCGCCAGGAGTGCGCGTGCGGTGATCATCCGCATGATCTCGTTGGTGCCTTCCAGGATCTGGTGGACCCGGAGATCGCGCACGATCTTTTCGATGCCGTAATCGGCGAGGTAGCCGTAGCCGCCATGCAGCTGCAGGGCCATGTTGGCGACGTTGAAGCTGGTGTCGGTGACGAAGCGCTTGGCCATGGCGCAATGCTTGGTCGCGTCGGGCGCCTTGGTGTCGAGCTTCCAGGCGGCCTGGCGCAGGAAGATGCGCGCCGCCTGCAGCTCGGTCTCCATGTCGGCCAGCCGGAACTGCAGCGCCTGGAATTCGGTGAGGCTCTTCCCGAAGGCCTGGCGGTCCTGCATGTAGGCGACCGACTTGTCGAGCGCCGCCTGGGCCGCGCCCAGCGCGCAGGCCGAGATGTTCAGCCGGCCACCGTCGAGGCCCATCATGGCGTAGGCAAAGCCCTTGCCTTCCTCGCCGAGGAGGTTGCCGCCGGGCACGCTGCAGCCGTCGAGGCGCACCTCGGCGGTCGGCTGGGCGACCCAGCCCATCTTCTTCTCCAGCGCGCCGAAGGACAGGCCCTCGGTGCCGTTCTCGACGAGAATGGCGGAAATGCCCTTCGGCCCCGCGTCGCCGGTCCGCGCCATCACGACATAGAGGTCCGAAAATCCGGCCCCGGAAATGAAGCTCTTGGTGCCGTTGAGCACGTAACCGTTACCGTCCGGCTTCGCGCTGGTGCGCAGTGCGGCGGCGTCGGAGCCCGAGCCCGGCTCGGTCAGGCAGTAGCTCGCGACCTTCTCCATCGACGCGAGCTTGGGCAGCCATTCGGCCCGCTGCTCCTCGCTGCCGAAGCTGTCGATCATCCAGGCGACCATGTTGTGGATCGACAGGAAGGCCGACACCGACGGGTCGCCATAGGACAGGGCCTCGAAGATCAGCGCCGCGTCGAGCCGCGACAGGCCGGAGCCGTAGTCGTCGCGCACATAGATCGCCGCCATGCCGAGCCCGGCCAGTTCGGTCAGCACCTCGCGCGGCAGCGCCTTCTCGTCTTCCCAGCGGGCGGCATGGGGCGCCATCTTCTCGGTGGCGAAATCCCGCGCCATGGTGAAGATCTGGCTCTGCTCGTCGGTGAGCGCAAAATCCAAGACGATTCCTCCCGAAATCCCGGCCCGTGGCCGTCGGCCGCCTTGCGGCGGACTCCTCCCCAACTGGTCTAGAAGCCTGTCCCACGCGCATCAAGCGCCGAAATGCCCGGCGATCACCGCTGCACGCCGCGCCGGCTGGCGCATGCGGTCGCGCCGGTCATTTGATGGTTGCGTATAGCAACGACCCCGTCATCCGAAACAAATAACTGCCGCTTATGAACTATAGGAATGGCGCTGATGGAATTGACTCCGGTCGATCTTCGTGGGCCAAATAGAAATGTCCCAGTCGGAGGTAACTCGGATGACCGCCCAGGAATTTGGTGCGTGGCTGGACCATATGTGGTTCTCCCACGACGATGCCGCGTCACGCCTCGGCCTTCCTGCCGAACAGATCGCCGCTTTCGAACGTGAGGGGGCGCCGGGCACCGTCGGCCTTGCCTGTGCGGCGATCGCGACGGGCCTGGCGGCATGGCAGCCGCCACGCCGCGGCGGCCGGCAGAGCCAGCAGGCCGCCTGACCCCTTTCTCTTCCCGCATCGATCGCGGCCTCGCCGCGCCCTGCCCCATCCGTGCTTGCGTTGCCATCAGCCGGCCCGCCGCGCCGCCGTGCCCGGCGCAAGGTGACAGCGGCGATGCCCGGCAGGGCACCAGCCGCCGGCAACCTCGCCGCTAGAAGCGCAGCACGCGGCCGCGATACGGATAGCGCGGATCGCTGTGGCCGACGACGGGCGTATGGCCCGACGCACAGAGCCCGCTCAGGAACGCCTCGTCTTCCGCGTCGTAGCGGGCGCCCACCACGCCGAGATAGCCGTCGAGCTGCGCGAGGCTGCGCGGCCCCATCAGGATGCTCGCTACGGCGGCATTCGCCAGCAGCCAGCTCAGTGCCATGGCGCCCGGATCGCGGCCGGACTGCTCGGCATAGTCGGCCGCCTTGTTGGCCGCCTCGATCGTGCCCGGCAGGAACTCGGCCTCCAGCATGCGCTTGTCGCCGCGCGCGGCACGGGAATCGTCCGGCACGCCGCCGCGATACTTGCCGGTGAGGATGCCGCGACCGAGCGGCGAATAGGGTACGACCCCAATGCCGAAATGGTGGCAGGCGGGCAGGTAATCGGTCTCCGACGTGCGGTTGAGCATGTGGTAGTAGGGCTGCGCCACGACCGGCCGCGCCACGCCCAGCCTGTCGGCGATGCGGACCATGTCGGCGATCTTCCAGCCGCGGAAATTGGAAAAGCCCCAGTGGCGGATGGTGCCCTTGGCGATCAGCTCGCCCAGCGCACCGATCACCTCGTCCAGCGGCGTCGTCTCGTCGTCGAGATGCAGGTAATAGAGGTCGATCGTCTCGGTCTGCAGGCGCTCGCGCGACATCTCCGCGGCCCGGGCGATCCATGCCGGCGACAGCCCGCCCGATCCCTCGACATCGGTGACCGGATTGCCGACCTTGGTCGCCAGCACGCAATCGGCGCGGCGCTCCTTCAGGAGGCGCCCCAGCATCGCCTCGGACTTGCCGCCGGTATAGGAATCGGCGGTGTCGATGAAATTGCCGCCGGCCTCGAAATAGCGGTCGAGCATGCGCGCCGCTTCGGCCTCGTCGGTCCGGTCGGCGAACATCATGGTGCCGAGACAGAGGCGCGCCACCTCCGGTCCGCCGCTGAACAGGGGAATCGTCGGGATCGTCGTCATGGCATGGTCCTCCAGAGTTGTTCGATCAGGCGAGCGTTCGCCGGAGGGCGACCAGCGACCGCCCCGGCAGCCGGCGGTCAGACGACGCCGTCCGCCCGCAATTGTGCGATGTCGGCGGCATCATAGCCGGCTTCCGCCAGCACCGCCTCGGTGTCCTGCCCGAGATCGGGCGCCGGATGGCGCACCTGCGACGGCGTCTTGGCGAATTTCATCGGGAAGCCGGTCATCCGCACGGTGCCGTGGCCGGGATGGGGAACGTCGAGCACCATCTCCTGCGCGGCGACCTGCGGGTCCTCGAACACCTCGCCGAGGGTCTGGACCCGGCCGCAGGGCACGCCCGCCGCGTTGAGCCTCTCGATCCAGACATCCTGGGTCTCGTGGCACATGGCCGCGTCGATCAGGGCGTTCAGCGCCGCGCGGTTGGCCACCCGGTCGGCATTGGTGGCGAAGCGCGGCTCGTCGAGAAGGCCGATCAGCCCGATCGCCTCCAGAAAGCGGCGCAGGGTCGGCGCGGTCGAGGGCGCCACGGCGACATGGCCATCGGCGGCGCGAAACAGCCCGTAGGGCGAGGCGATGGGATGGTCGTTGCCGGTCGCCGGCGGCGTCTTCCCGGTCGCCAGTTGCGCGGCCGAGAGATAGGCCAGCATCGACATCATGCCGCCCATCATCGAGGCCTCGACCGCCTGCCCCTCGCCGTCGCGATCGCGCACCCGCAGCGCCGCGACGATGGCGAAAGCCGTGTAGAGCCCGGCGATCAGGTCGGTCAGCGGCGGCGCGGCGCGCATCGGCCCGCTCTCCTGCGAGCCGTTCACCGACATGAAGCCCGACATCGCCTGGGTGATGAAGTCGAAGGCCGGGCGGTCGCGATAGGGGCCGGTGGAGCCGTAGCCGTTGACCGATCCGACGACGAGCCGCGGGTTGATGGCGTCCAGGGTCTCCCGGTCGAAGCCCATCGCGGCCAGGACGCCGGGCCGGTAGTTTTCCACCAGCACGTCGGCGTCGGCGAGAAGCCGGCGCAGCACCGCCTTGCCGGCGTCGCTCTTCAAATCGAGGGTCAGGGAGCGCTTGTTGCGGTTGAAGCCGGCGAAGTACCAGGACATGCCGTCGACGATCGCCCCGAGGCCGCGCACATGATCGCCCTGCCCCGGCGCCTCGACCTTGATCACGTCGGCGCCGAGATCGCCGAGCAGCATCGAGCAGAACGGGCCGGACAGGATGCGCGTCAGGTCGACGACGCGGATACCGGCGAGCGGCTGGTCCATACGGGTCAACGCCTCGCCGTGGCGACGGTGATCCGGCATCCCGCGCGCACCGGCATCGGCAGCATCTTGCCTGCGTCGGCCATCGCCCCCTCCATTTGTTTCGCTGGCGTTACGGTCCCCATACGCGACGGGCCCGCCGAAAGTAAATTTCGAAATCTCATGCTGCATCGCGGCACGGGTTTCTTCCGCGTTGCAGCACAAGAGAGCATCGCATCAGCCTTGACCGCCCGAATGCTTCGATGTCATCCACTAGGGAAGGCACACGGGAGAATGCCGCTGTCGGCACGATCTCCCACGGCCGACAAAATGGCGGGGACGCAAGAACTGCCGCCTGAGGGAGGGAAGTCATGTTTCTGAAACGTTTGTTGATGGCCGCGGCCGTGGCGGCGATCGCCATGCCCGCTGCCGCATTCGAGCCGTCGAATGTCGAATGCATCGCACCGGCCAATCCGGGCGGCGGCTGGGACTTCACCTGCCGCACCGTCGGCCGCATCCTGCAGGACGAAGGCTTGGTGCCGGGCGCCGTCCAGGTGACCAACATGCCGGGCGCCGTCGGCGCGGTGGCCTTCGCCAATGTCGCGTCCAAGCGCAATGACGACCCCAATCTGATCGTCGCGACCTCGACCGTCGGTATCACCCAGATCGCCCAGGGCAAGTATCCGGCCGGCATCGACCAGATGCGCTGGCTGGGCATGCTCGGCGCCGATGTCGGCACGATGCTGGTCAACAAGGACTCCGAATACGATTCGCTCGACGCCGTTCTCGCCGCGGTCAAGGCAGACCCGGCCGGCGTCGTGGTCGGCGGCTCCTCCTCGATCGGCGGCTGGGATCATCTGCGGTTCCTGATCCTCGCGCAGGAAGCCGGCGTTCCGACCGACCAGCTCAAGGACATCCGCTGGGTCGAGTTCTCCGGCGGCGGTGACGCCGTCACCCAGCTGCTCGGCGGCCATATCGACGTGGTCCTCACCGACATCGGCGAGATCGGCGGCTTCATCCAGTCCGGCGACGCCAAGGCGCTCGCGGTCATGTCCGACGAGCGGCTGCCGGCCTATCCGGACATCGCTACCGCCAAGGAGCAGGGTGTCGACGCGGTCGGCTACAACTGGCGCGGCTTCTACATGGGCGGCGAAGTTCCCGACGACGCCTATGATTTCTGGGTCGAGAAGATGAACGCGCTCTACGATTCGGAAAGCTGGCAGACGGCCGCGACCGAATCCGGCCTGACGCCGATCTGGCGCGGTGGCGAAGAGTTCAACGCCTTCGTTCGCGAGTCCGAGAAGAAGGCAGCCGAGATTTCGAAGGCCATCGGTGTCATCAACTAGACCGACCCCGAGCCTGCGTCTCAGTGACCGTATCGCGGGGGCGATTCTGCTCGCCCTCGCGATCTGGTACTGGATCGCCGCCGGCGGCTACAGCGTCGCCTACGGCGATCCGGCCGGCCCGAGCCTGTTTCCGCGCATGGTCGCGGTGCCGCTGGGGCTGTTTGCGGCCTTCCTGATCATCAAGCCGGATCCCGATCCGGTCTGGTTCCGCTGGCCGCATGTCTGGGGCCAGATCGCCATGCTGGCGGTCCTCATCGTCTATCCGATCATCCTCGAACCGGCGGGCTTTCCGCTGTCGACGAGCGTTGCGGCGCTTCTTTTGGCCCGCATCCTCGGTGCCAGTTGGCTGCAGGCCGTCATCACCGGACTGGTGATCGGTTTCGGGCTGTTCTTCCTCTTCGACGGCGTTTTCGGCCTGCCCCTGCCGACGGGACCGCTCTTCGGTTAGTCACCGCCTGGCTGGTGCCAAGGAGATCACGTGGAAATTCTTGGTTTTCTCGCCGACGGTTTCGCCACCGCCCTGACCCCGACCAATATCGGGCTGGCGCTGTTCGGCTGCTTCATCGGCACGATCATCGGCGCGCTGCCCGGCCTCGGCCCGGTCAACGGCGTGGCGATCCTCATCCCGCTGGCCTTCTCGCTGCAACTGCCCGCGGGCTCGGCGCTGATCCTGCTCGCCTGCGTCTATTACGGCTGCATGTATGGCGGCCGCATCTCGTCGATCATGCTCAACATCCCCGGCGACGAACCGGCGATGATGACCTGCCTCGACGGCTACCCGATGGCCCAGCAGGGCAAGGCGCCCGAGGCGCTGGCGATCTCAGGCATCGCGTCCTTCGTCGGCGCCGTGACCGCGACCATCGGCCTGGTGCTGTTCGCCCCGCTCTTGGTGCAGTTCGCCATCCGCTTCGGCCCGGCCGAGTATTTCGCGCTCTATGTCATGGCCTTCGCGACGATCGGCGGCATCACCGGCGCCAATCCGGCCAAGACGCTGCTGGCGGCCGGCATCGGCCTCGCCCTGGGCACGGTCGGGATCGATCCGCAGAGCGCCGTGCCGCGCTACACCTTCGGCAGCTTCCATCTTTATGACGGCTTCCATGCCATCGTCGCCATTGTCGGCCTGTTCGCCATCTCCGAAGCGCTGATCCTTCTGGAACACGGGATCGGCGGCCATTCCGGCGCGGTGCCGGTCAACCGCGCCTTCGCCCGCTGGCCCGATATCCGCAAGTCGCTGGGGGCGATGTTCCGCGGCTCCGGCCTCGGCTTCATCTCCGGCATCCTGCCCGGCGCCGGCGCGTCGCTCGGCTCGTTCATCGCCTACACGCTGGAGAAGCGCTACTCGAACAGCGACGACACCTTCGGCAAGGGCGATCCCCGCGGCGTCGCCGCACCGGAAGCCGGCAACAATGCGGCGGCCGGCGGCGCGCTGGTGCCGATGCTGGCGCTCGGCGTGCCGGGCTCGGGCACGACGGCGGTGCTCCTGGCGCTGCTCATCTCGCTGAACATCACGCCGGGGCCGTTGCTGTTCCAGAACCAGCCGGACATCGTCTGGGGGCTGATCGCGGCGCTGTTCATGGCCAACGTCTTCCTCCTGATCCTCAACCTGCCGCTGGTCGGCCTGTTCACCCGGATGCTCTCCATCCCGATGTGGGCGCTGATGCCCTTCGTGGTGATGATCTCCTTCGTCGGCATTTATTCGATCAGCCATTCCACCTTCGACCTGCAGGTCATGGTCGGCTTCGGCGTGCTCGGCTTCGTGCTGCGCAAGTTGGAGATCTCGGTGGTGCCGGTCGTGCTCGGACTGCTGCTCGGCGGCGAGATGGAAAGCATGCTGCGGCGGGCGCTGGCGATCTCCGGCGGCGATGCCGGCATCCTCGTGTCGAGCTGGATCTCGATCGGCCTCTACACGATCACCGGCTGCTTCCTGCTCATCGCGGTGGTGCTGGCCATGCGCAAGCCGCGCCGGCCGGCCGCGCAGCCCGCAGCCGACACCGATTATGTCGGCGACTGACCGGCAGGCCTGCCGCGCGGCGGTGACGGCGTCCTAGCCGGCGGTGCCGGCGGCCGCCTCGGTCTCGGCATGGGCGAGCAGCGATTGCAGCTTGTGGGTCAGATGCGCCTTCATCAGGCTGCCCAGCAACGGCCCGTCGCGCGCCTCCAGCGCGGCCTGGATGCCCTCGTGCTCGCGGGTCGCCGTCAGCCAGCGCTCCGGCGTCAGATTGGCCTGGTAGCGCGCCCGGTAGACCCGCCGCGCCACCATGGCATGGTGCTGGGAGAGCGTCGGATTGGCCGCGGCGGCCAGGATGGCGCTGTGGATCGCCTGGTTGATCTCGAAATAGGCCGGCCGGTCGCGCGCCTCGTAGGCGGCGCCGAGCCGGCGGGTGAGATCGGCGATCGCCGCGATCTCGGCCTCGGAGGCGCGCTCGGCCGCCAGTTCGCCGGCCAGGCCCTCCAGCGCCGCGACCAGCGGAAACAGCTCGGTCAGCTCGTTCATCGTCTCGCCCGAGACGATGGCCCCGCGGTTCGGCACCAGCTGCACGAAGCCTTCGTGGGCGAGCACCTTCAGGGCCTCGCGCACCGGCGTGCGGGAGACGCCGAAGCGCTCCGTCAGCGCCTTTTCGGGCACCTTCTCGCCGGCCTGGAGTTCGCCCTCCATGATCATCCGGCGCATCCGGTCGGTCAGTTCCACGGCCAGCGCGGGGCGCGAGAGCGGCGCGTCAAAATCGGTATCGGCAAGGCTCATGCGTCGTGTCCCGTCGTGGAATGACCGGCCCCGCGGATACGGGCCGCATCGAGCGCCGGCGGCCGGGAGCCAACCCGAACCGGCGCCATTACGGCGCAGCTCCATGGAGCGCGCCCGCCAGCACTTCCGCCACATGCACGGCGCGGCGTGCGGCGCCGTCGGCGATCTGGTGCCGGCAGGAGGTGCCGTCGGCGACGATCACCGCATCGGCCGGTGCCGCGCGCACCGCCGGCAGCAGCGACAGCTCGCCCATGGCCAGTGACACGTCGATGGTCTCGGCATCATAGCCGAAGGCGCCCGCCATGCCACAACACGACGATTCGATCACCTTCAGGTCGAGGCCGGGGATCATCCGCAGCGCGCCCTCGACGGCCGACATGGCGCCGAAGGCCTTCTGGTGGCAGTGACCGTGCAGATAGGCCTCGCGACCGATGCCGTCGAGAGGCAGGGACAGGTGCCCGGCCTTGTCCTCGCGCATCAGGAACTCCTCGAACAGCATGGCCGACGCCGCCACCGCTTCCGCTGCCTCGCCCGGCACCAGCGCCAGGAACTCGTCGCGCAGCGTCAGGATGCAGGAGGGCTCCAGCCCGACGATCGCCTTGCCGGCCCGCACATGCGGCAGCAGCGCGTCGATGGTGCGCTGCGCTTCCGTCTTGGCCCGGTCGGCCATGCCGGCGGCGAGATAGGTCCGCCCGCAGCACAGGGGTCGTTCGTTGCGGCCGAGGCTGGCGGTCTCGACCTGGTAGCCGCCCGCCTTCAGCACCTTGACCGCGGCGCGCAGCACCTGCGGGTCGAACCAGCGGTCGAAGGTGTCGGCGAAGAGGACAACACCGGTCACCCGGTCCGGATGCGGCGCCGGGCCGGTGCGCTCGACGCCGCGCTGATCCGCGCGGTTCGCCGTCGCCGTGTCGCCGCCGGCTCCCTCCGGGTTCAGGACGATCCCGTCCCCTGCCCCGCCAACGTTCTCCGCCGCCGCGGCCCGGCCCTGATGGGCAGATGATCCGGCCCCGGCCGCCATTACGCCCGCGACATCACCTTCGGCGTCGCGGAACCAGTCCTTGCGGAAGGCCGGCAGCGAGCGGCGGGCGGAAAAGCCGGCCATCTTCTCCGACAGGGCCGCGAAGGCGGGGACGCGGTCGCGCAGGCCCATCAGCCAGCCCATGCGGGCGGCGGCCGGCGCATAGCGCGGCAGGTCGGCGATCAGACGGTCCTTCAGCGAGAAGCCGTTGGTCTTGCCGCGCTGGTAGAGCACCTCGGCCTTCATCTTGGCCATGTCGACGCCGGTCGGGCATTCGCGCCGGCAGGCCTTGCAGGAGACGCACAGCTTCAGCGTCTCGGCCATCTCGTCGGAGGCGAGCGCGTCCGGGCCGAGCTGGCCGGAGATCGCCAGCCGCAGCGTGTTCGCCCGCCCGCGGGTGACGTCGCGCTCGTTGCGGGTCACCCGGTAGCTCGGGCACATCACCGCCCCGGCCGATTTGCGGCAGGCGCCGTTGTTGTTGCACATCTCCACGGCGCCCTGCAGGCCGCCGGAGGCGCCCGGCCAGGCCGACCAGTCGAAGGCCGTCTGGATCTCGTCCACCGCGTAGCCGGGCGGATAGCGCAGCAGGCTGCGGTCATCCATCTTCGGCGGCGCGACGATCTTGCCGGGGTTGAGGCGCGTATGCGGATCGAAGGCGGTCTTCACCTCCTGAAAGGCGGCGACGATGCGCTCGCCGAACATCTGGGTGTGGAATTCCGAGCGCACCAGCCCGTCGCCGTGTTCGCCCGAATGCGAGCCCTTGTATTCGCGGACCATGGCGAAGGCCTCCTCGGCGATCGCCCGCATGGTCTTCACGTCCTTGTCGAGCTTGACGTTGAGGACCGGGCGCACGTGCAGGCAGCCCTCCGAGGCATGGGCGTACCAGGTGCCACGGGTGCCGTGCTTCTCGAAGATCGCCGTCAGCCGGTCGGTATAGTCCGCCAGATGCTCCAGCGGCACGGCGCAATCCTCGACGAAGGAGACCGGTTTGCGCTCCTCCTTCATCGACATCATGATGTTGAGCCCGGCGGCGCGCAGTTCGGCGATCGCCGCCTGCAGCTTCAGATCGGCGACCGGCACCACGCCGCCCTCGTGATCGCCGCCGCGGCCGAAGCCGTAGCCGAGATCGCTCATCACGTCCTGCAGCGCCGCGATGCTGGCGTCGTTTTCCTCCGCCGTATCGGCGAATTCGACCAGCAGCAGCGCCGCCGGATCGCCCTCCACGAAGGCCTCCAGCGTCGGCACGAACATGTCGATCCGGCGGGCGAGCCCGATCATGGTCGCATCCACCAGCTCGACCGAGGTCGGCTTCAGGGCGACGATGTGCTGGGCCGCCTCCATTGCCGCGCGGAAGGTCGGGAAGTGGCAGGCGCCGAGGATCTTGGTGGCCCTGGGCAGCGGCGACAGCCGGATCTCGATGGCGGTGGAGACCCCGAGCGTGCCTTCCGAGCCGACCAGCAGATGGGCGAGGTTGATCGGGTCGTCGGAGGGCACCAGCGCGTCGAGATTGTAGCCGCCCACCCGGCGCTGCACCTTGGGGAAGCGCGCCGCGATCTCGCCGGCCTCGCGGCGACCCAGCGCCAGCATGGCGGCGACGAGTTCGCGCGGCGGCTCGTTGGCGGCGTTCTGGTCGAGCTGGGCGAAGCGTCCGGCCGTGCCGTCGGCGAGGATCGCGTCGATGGCGATGACATTGTCGCGCATCGTGCCGTAGCGCAGCGAGCGCGAACCGCAGGAATTGTTGCCGGCCATGCCGCCGATGGTGGCGCGCGAAGCGGTGGAGACGTCGACGGGGAACCACAGGCCGTGCGGCTTCAGAAGCCGGTTGAGATCGTCGAGGACGATGCCCGGCTCGACCACCGCGCGGCGGCCGGCGACGTCCAGCTCCAGGAGCTTGTTCAGATGCTTCGACGTATCGACGATCAGGCCGGAATTGACGGTCTGGCCGCATTGCGACGTGCCGCCGCCCCGCATGGTCAGCGGCAGGCCTTCCTCGCGGCAGGCGTCGAGCGCCGCCGCCACGTCGTCGCCGGTGCGGGCGACGACCACTCCGGCGGGCATGATCTGGTAGATCGAGGCGTCGGTGGCGTAGCGCCCGCGGTTGAAGCGGTCGAAATAAACGTCGCCGGCAATTTCCCGCTCAAGCCGGCGGCTCAGGCCCGGCCGGATCATTTCCCCCATCTGTGTGGACCCCTCCCGGCGGCGATCTGCAGAATGCCGCTTGACACGCATAATGAATTCATAATCCAATTGGACCTGAAAACAGGCACGTCGGCAAGAGCGTGCGACGAGGAAACGGACCGGCGGACAAAGCGTCGCGGTCCCCGGGAGACGCCATCGTGACCTACAAAGCCGGCCGGCATTTTCTGCAGATTCCAGGACCGACCAATGTGCCCGACCGGGTGCTGCGGGCCATGGACATGCCGACGATGGATCATCGCGGCCCCGAGTTCCAGGAGATGGCCAAGCGCGTCCTGACCGGCATCCGCACGATCTTCCAGACCCAGAACCCGGTGGTCATCTATCCGGGCTCGGGCACCGGCGCCTGGGAAGCGGCGCTGGTCAACACGCTGTCCCCCGGCGACCTCGTCCTCATGTACGAGACCGGCCATTTCGCCTCGCTGTGGAAGAAGCTCGCCGAGCGGCTTGGCCTGCGCACCGAGTTCATCGCCGGCGACTGGCGCCATGGCGCCGACGCGGCGGCCATCGGCGAGCGGCTGAAAGCCGATAGCGGCCACGAGATCAAGGCGGTCTGCGTCGTCCACAACGAGACCTCGACCGGCTGCGTGACGCCGGTCGGCGACGTCCGCAAGGCGATCGACGCCGCCGGCCATCCGGCGCTGCTACTCGTCGACACCATCTCCTCGCTCGGCTCGGTCGACTACCGGCACGACGAATGGGGCGTCGACGTCACCGTCGGCGGTTCGCAGAAGGGCCTGATGCTGCCGCCGGGCCTGTCCTTCAACGCACTCTCCGACAAGGCGATCGCGGCACAGGCTTCGGCCAAGCTGCCGCGCTCCTACTGGGCCTGGGACGAGATGCTGGCGATGAACCCCAACGGGTTCTTCCCCTCCACCCCGGCGACCAATCTTCTCTACGGCCTCGATGCGGCGATCGAGATGCTGCACGAGGAAGGGCTGGACAACGTCTTTGCCCGGCACCAGCGCCATGCCGCCGCGACGCGCGCCGCCGTCGAGGCCTGGGGGCTGGAAGTCCTCTGCGCCGACCCGGCCCAGCATTCGGGCGCGCTCACCGCCGTCCTGATGCCGGAGGGCAAGGGCGCCGACGCATTGCGGAAGGTCATTCTCGAGCGCTTCGACATGTCGTTGGGAGCCGGCCTCTCGAAGCTTGCCGACAAGATCTTCCGCATCGGCCACCTCGGCGACTACAACGACCTGACCCTGATCGGC
>NZ_CAXPJM010000044.1:0-66045 GCF_964217435.1 Aurantimonas sp.
CGTCGCGGATCGCCACGTCGTCGTCGAGAACCAAAGCCGCGCCGTTCTCGACATAGGCGAGCGTACCGCCGAGCGTCGGACGGGCATCGAAACTGGTGTCGAGACTGCCGTCGGCATTGTAGCGCACCAGCGCGAAGTCGTAGCTCGACCCGTTCCAGGTATCGCCGGCGACGAGGATGCCGCCGTCCGCCTGTACCGTCACGCTGTAGCCATTGTCTTGGCTGCCGGCGATATCGGTGGTGACGATGCCGTCACCGCCGCCGAAGCTCGTGTCGAGACTGCCGTCGGCATTGTAGCGCACCAGCACGAAATCGTAACTCGTCCCGTCATAGCTACGGCCGGCGACGAGGATGCCCCCGTCCGCCTGCACCGTCACGGTGGAGCCGATATCGGTGTTGCCCCCGATATCGGTGGTGACGATGCCGTCGCCACCGCCGAAGCCCGTGTCCAGGCTGCCGTCGGCATTGTAGCGCACCAGCACGAAATCGTAGCTCGACCCCGTCCAGCCACGGCCGGCGACGAGGATGCCCCCGTCCGCCTGCACCGTCACGCTGTAGCCAAAGTCGTGACTGCCCGCGATGTCGATGGTGACGATGCCGTCGCCGCCGCCGAAACTCGTGTCCAGGCTGCCGTCGGCATTGTAGCGCACCAACGCGATGTCGTTGTTCGCCCCGTTTAAGCCATACCCGGCGACGAGGATGCCTCCATCCGCCTGCACCGTCATGCTACGGCCCTGGTCAGCGCTACCCGCAATGTCCGTGGTGACGATGCCGTCGCCGCCGCCGAAGCCCGTGTCCAGGCTGCCGTCGGCATTGTAGCGCATGAGCGCGAAGTCGCTACCGCTATGGCCGGCGACGAGGATGCCCCCGTCCGCCTGCACCGTCACGCTGTGACCATAGTCGGCGCCGCCCGCGATGTCGGTGGTGACGATGCCGTCGCCGAAGCTCGTGTCCAGACTGCCGTCGGCATTGTAGCGCACCAGCGCGAAATCGTAGCTCGACCCCGTCCAGCCATAACCGGCGACGAGGACGCCCCCGTCCGCCTGCACCGTCACGCTGTAGCCCTGGTCGGTGCGGCCCGCGATGTCGGTGGTGACGATGCCGTCGCCGCCGCCGAAACTCGTGTCCAGGCTGCCATCGGCATTGTAGCGCACCAGCGCGAAGTCGTTGTTCGACCCGTTGAAGGTGTAGCCGGCGACGAGGATGCCCCCGTCTGCCTGCACCGTCACGCTCTGGCCATAGTCGTGACTGCCCGCGATGTCGGTGGTGACGATGCCGTCGCCGATTGCAAAGCTCGGCGCGCCGTTGGCAGCAGCGTCGCTCATCGCGGCTTCGCTCCCGCTGCCCAGGCCATTATCCATCGTCGTCATCATCCACTCCAAACCACACATCCAGGCCTGCGGATCTTGCGTCCCCTCGCCTCAACGCTCCCAGGAAATACATTCGAGTTCCGCCGCGTTCTTTCCGGTTCCTGGCATATGCCCGAGCGTCAAGGAAAGCAGTATGTGAAGAATTGGTAAACCCCGCGCGCCAAATGCGGCGTGATTATAGCCGATACGGCCCGCGCATGACTGGCGTCATTCTTTCCGCAGGCTGCACACGGGGTCAGATTATCTTGAGATATATCAGGCGATTGCGCCGATCCCGCGGATCGACGCCCGGCCCGAGCGCGACGGTCGCGCGCAGACGACGCCCGGCATGCGCGTCGTCATCGTCGCAAAGGGCCGCGACGGCATGCCCGGCGATGCCGGAGCCATCCTGTCGCGATGTGTTTCTGTTTTTTTTTTGGGGGGGGGGGTGTGGCTACTGTCCGGATCGCTGCGGATCATCTCGAACAGTCAATTGGTGCCAGGAGAGGCGCCGCACTGCAGGCTTAGCTATCTGAAATTGCTGCATCCTGTTCACTGCTACGGCACCGGATACCAACAAATATACCAACAAACGAGAAGGCTTGGAGCGATTTTCCCCGCGTCGCTCACAAGTACGTGGGCAACTTGGATGGCCATTCGCTCAAAAGAACAAGAGCGCATTCGACCGTCTCGCCGTTCGTCGTTGTCATTGCCAGCGTGCCGGCCGCCGTCGTCGTATCCCAGGCGAAGTTTCCGGAGAGGACGTTCAACAGTTCCCGTTTGTAAGCGGTATCAAGATTGTCGAGCTGATCGCCCTTCGTTTCAAGGACGACAATGCGCGATCCCTTTCCGGATTGCTGCGAGGCGAAGATGAAGTCGGGATAGACGCGCCCGCGTCGCCAGCCGGGAATGCCATACTGCCGAGAGGCCACGTTGCGATGCCACCATCTCAGTGTTTTCGCCTCGTCGAGATAGACCGCAACGGCTTGCTCGTCCTTGTTCAGCTCGTCCTCATAGACCGGGCTGAACAGGCTGAGCTGAAGCGGGCTTCCATCGCTTCGCTGTAGCTGACGAGAACCAATGTCCATCGTCGTTTCCATGACGTTCGGCACCTGCCAGTTTTGACCATCGACGCGAAGGCGGAATTGAATGTCGCCAGCTTTCACCGCGTCCTTGAAGACGACTTCGGCTTTATCCGATCGCGCCGCCTCCAGCCCGCGCCGCAGCTCTTCGCCGATCAGGATCGAGAGCCTGCCGATCAGCTCGGCGCCGAACCCGCGCTCTTCCAAGCGAGTGATCAGCTTGCCGACGATCTCGCGACCGACGAAGGGATTGGGCACGATGTCCGATATCCGCCGCACGGTGTAGGCGGGATCGAACACCCTCACTTCCCGAATTTGTTGATCGACGCGGGCGCTTTGAAGCCGTTCCTTGGCGTCCGTGACGGTGATCCGCTGAAGCTGGGATTCCGCCGCTTGCGCATTCTCAGGAATGCCATTGGCGATAGCGGTGGGATCGAAGCCGCGCCAGTCGAGCGCCGAAAGGATGTCCGTTTCGTAATCGAGTTCGCGCGTCGCGTTTCCCTCAACCTTCAGGACGAGAGGCAGATAAACTTGCGTCGTGGCGAAGGCCGGCCGGCGATCGATACGGCGCGAGCCCT
Source organism: Aurantimonas sp. (assembly GCF_964217435.1). NCBI lineage: Bacteria > Pseudomonadati > Pseudomonadota > Alphaproteobacteria > Hyphomicrobiales > Aurantimonadaceae > Aurantimonas > Aurantimonas sp. Next base: position 3,009 of record NZ_CAXPJM010000044.1, read on the forward strand.
TGTCCTTCGCCTTGGGATCGGTCGAGGCGACGCGCAAGACGAGGTCGCCGAGCCCGTCCTTTTCGAGCCCGTCCTTGATTGCGCCCACAACGTCGCCCGTCGCGGCGCGATGCGTGATCACATGACACTCGTCCAGATCTTCGAACCCTTCCACGTCGACCTTGCGCGGGCCCGGCTGGCGAAGGATGCGTCCGACAAGCTGGGTCATGGCGTTCAGGTTCGAATTCGCCGCCAGCGCGCAAAGCACGTAGGCGAAAGGACAATCCCAGCCTTCTTGAAGCGCCTGCTTTGTGATGATCGCCCGAACCCGGTTCGTCGGCGACAACAAATCGAGATTCTCGGGCTGCTTCAGATCGTTGGTTTCGGCCGTTTTGATCGCGATTTCGGCCTCGTCGAAGCCATGCGCGAGAAGCCATTCCTTGACTGCGTCGGCGTGGATATGGCCGCTGTCCCGCTGGTCCTTCCCGGTGCGCTCCACCTGAACGAGCATGATTGGCCGGATATAGCGGTTCGTATCGGCGCGAAGGTGGTTTGCCTTCGCCTGAAGGTCGTCGAGCTTATCCACTGCCGCCGAGAGCGCGCCACGCCAATCGGTCCCTTGCCGCGTGTCGAGATTGAGCGGCATCTTAATCATGCCTTCGCGATCGAGTTCGATGCCGGTGACTTCGACGAGAAGGTTGGCATACCGCCCTTCGCGCGGGTTGGCGCCGCCGCGCGGATGAATGTCGAGGGGGGTGGCCGTCAATTCGAGCACGTAAGCCGGATTGAAGCCATAAAGGGTTTTGAAGGCGAGGTCGGAAATGGCCTTGTGGCCTTCGTCTAGAACCACGATCGGCCTGATCTTGCGCAGCGCGTTGCCGAGCGAATCCTTCACCATCGGAAATATGTCGTTATAAGCGTCGAGATTGGGCGTCGCCTCGATTTCCGCCTTGTGTGCCGCCTGATCGCCTTCGGCCGGAAAGAAACCCTGGATGTCGCCGCGTTCCCCAAACATTTTAAGCTGTTCCTGCTTCCGCCGCGTCGCCGATTGCAGCATCAACAGCATGACGCAAAGATTGCCTTCGACGTCTCGCGCATTCAGCCGATCGCCTTTTTCGAGGATAAGAACGCGACCGGCCGCCGCCTGATCGAGCGCGCGGCGATAAAAATGCTGGCGGTCCTTCAAATGCTTCAGCGTTTGGGAATAGATCGCCTCGTTTGGCACGATCCACAGCACGAAGCCCGTGTTTGTGCCGAGATATCGCCCCATGATGTGCGAGAGCGACTGGATCGCCAGCCACGTTTTGCCGCCGCCGGTTGGCACCTTCAGAACCGTATTCGGCACCGGCCGGCCGCATTCATCTTCGCGCGGCGAAAATGGGATCGCCGCGCGGGAAGCCGGCAACGCTCCGGTCGCCGCCATTGCGTCCCATGCCTCTTTGGCAAAGTCTGGCACCATGAATTTCAGGTGCGGCTTGCCGGCGGCGATGGTGGCGATTTCGTCGGCTTCCGCTTTCTTCGCTTTCAAGGTGTCGAGATAGGTATCCAGAAGCTTAAGGACGCGGTCCTGATAGTCGAGTTGGCGCAGCATCGTCAGGTACGTTCGACGCGATAGAGCGCGAAGGGAAGCGGCGCAAATTCAACGTTCAGATTCTCGTCCGCCAGCATCTTCTGACTAACATAACGGGCCGGCGCGAAGACGAGGTGATTGGTTTGCTTGTCGCTCTCGGCAATGGTTTGGGCGCGCGCCAAGGTCAGCGCCGCGTCCGGCGACTTCAGCCATTCGAGGTCTGGTCTGTAGAGTAGCCAGACATGCCGGCCGGCTGCTTCGCCGATATAGCTCTTGGACTCGTCCAACTTGGCCGGATCGAAGGCCTGACTCGTCGCGGTGTTGAACAAAACGGATGCCAATGCGTCGTAGGAGGGCAGGCTTTCGCCCGACAGAATCGCGTCCATGTCGACGGGGTCGCCGAGTGTGCAATAGGTAAACGTACCGCCGAGCCCTTCGGCGCGCTCCGCGACCGCCTTCTCGCCAGTGACGATCAGTTCACCTTCTTTTATTACTTTCCTGATGCGATCGTATTCGTGGCCGTGGATGGTCTCGACCGCATCAACGGACGCCAAAACTTTATCTGCTTTTTGAAGGCGGGTCCAAGTGATTTTTTGCCTGAGCAACTCGGTCACTTGCCTTCCTTTATACTTGTAGCCAGCAATGACACGACGGACCCTCTCTGCAGTCAGCGAGTCTGCATAGTCTTCCATTTCGACCAAGATGAAATGGCGATTTCCGCCGTCGCGCTTATTGGCAGCCACGACCGCATGAGCCGTTGAACCAGATCCCGCAAAGGAATCCAAAACCAAAATGTCCTTCCTCTCGAAACAAGAAAAAATAAATTGTAAAAGCTGGATCGGCTTTGGAAACGGAAATTCGGCGTCTGGCATTATTTCACCGAAGGTTTTAGTGCCATTATTCGTATAGAAATTTCCGTTTATCATAGACGATACATTTGTTCGCGCGTCCAATTCTGACAAGAACGCTTTACGACGCGGCCGACCGCCATCTTTCTCAGGCCAAATTATCCTGCGCTCATTGATAAGGCGAGCCATAGTCCCGGGCTCAAACCTCCATCCCTTTTTGGGACAGCCGTAGTTCTTTGCGGAATCTGGGTCGATCAGGTCATAATGCAAATTTGGGCGCTTTTCCTTGGTGGCTAGCCCCACCATATTTGCGCTGGCCCAAGGTCCACGCTTATCGCCATCGGTATTTGAATAGTCGGAAGCGGAACGCAACTCTCCGTCCAAGGCACTCCCATAGATTAGTACATATTCATGGTCGTTCGATAGGCCATCCTCGTTTCTATTGTCTTTATTATTTCTTGATTTCCAGATAAATTCACCGATATAGCGATCATCACCAAATACCTCGTCGCACATGCCTTTTAGGCGACTTAACTCAACTGAATTAATTGATATAAAAATGAGGCCCTCTGGTGAGAGCAGTTCATCAAGCAATTTCAAACGCGGCCACATCATGGCGCACCATTTGTCATGCCGCAGACCGTCGTCCAGCGATATGGGGTTAGTGTTGAACCACTCATGAATCATCGGAGCGTTGACATCGTCTCGATAGGCCCACTCCTTGTTTCCGGTGTTGTATGGGGGATCTATGTAAACGCAATCGACCTTGCTCGCGTAGAGCGGCAAGAGCGCCTTAAGAGCGTGTAGGTTGTCGCCCTGTACGATCAGATTGCCGTCGAGTGCGACCGGACCAACGCCCTTTTCAGCGTGCGGAACGAGGGGACGAAACGGTACGGACAGATGGTGGTTGTAGACAAACTCCTTGCCCTTGAAATTCAGCTCGGTCATCGAATTGCCTTGTCCAACATCATGCGTCCAATAGCGCGCATGTGACCGATCCACCGGCCGCTTGGCAATCGCGACTTATCCGTTTGTTGGGGATGCGTGCCTTTCGAGAAGCCGGCGCATTTCTTCTATGATTGGATCTTTTCCTGCATCATTGGGCGCTCTCCTGCGGCCGGATGTTCGCAGCGCGGCCATGATCTCTTCCTGCCGATCACGGGACACGACGCCATAGCTCGTAAGGGTCGTCAGGACATCCTTATGGCCGAAATTCTGCGACCACGCCTTGAACGCTTCTAAATCGCCATTGCAGGCGGTCATACCCAGGCGCGTCAACGTTTTCCGAAGGCTGTGGGGATTGAAATAGGGAAGGTCGGCACCTTCGAAGCTTTCGCGAAAAATTCGGCGGATCGGATCGGCGTTCGACCAATGCGCTCTTTCGAGGCCGGCCGGCGCGAATTGTCCGTCATTCAGTCCGACCTTCGTCTTGGGAAACAGCGGATCGTCGGGACCGAACAAGAGCGCTTCTTCGAGGTAGCTCTTCCAGTCCCGCACGATCGCTTCGATATCGTCGCCGACTGGAAAGAACCAGGTCGGAAATGTCTTGCGGTTCTTTGTGCGGACCGAACGCGCATCCTGATCGAGAAGCCGCCGATCCATGTCGACATGCTTTAAGGATAAGGACGCCACAGCGTCGTCTCTAGCCCCTGTCAGGAGTATAAAGGCGATCAGCGCCCGATCGCGCATTTCAATGTCCAATCCGGCCGGCATCGATGCAATCACGTGGCGCACCTGTTCCAGGCTCGGCGCCCGCTGTTCACGGCTGGCCGTCGCGATTCGCGCGTCGTTCGCAGACGGGTTAAAATAGTCCGCATCAGAGTAGCGAATTTTCGATTTGTAACCCGGCTGTCCCGCGAGCCAGTGAATGAAGCGACCCACCGCCTTGAGCTGCGCATAGCTCGTTGCCTTGGCGATCGGCCGGCCAGTTTTCGGATTCAGATCCTCTTCGAGCTGCCTCTTGTACTTGCGCGCCTGTTCGATGTGGAACCGGGCGAAGTCCCGCCAGCCTGTCGACGCCTCGAAGCACGCGATTGCCGCCAAGGCGCGATCGACACTTTTCGTCGCCATGCGCTGCGCCTCTTCGAGATAGATGGCGTAAGCGCGTTTGATCCGCTCGTTTTTGGGATGATGTTTTCGCACGGGCTCACCTCGTCGTTTCCATGTCATCATTCGGACAGGGGTAATGGCTCTCGCCTATGCGTTCTTCCGCTTGCACGAAGGACACCGTGACCAACCGGCAGAGTTCAGGGATTCGGGCGCCAGAAACTGGTTTATGCATGACGGTCGCGCAGGTCTCGCAAAGCGCCCGCATCATCACCGTTGCATGAGTCTTCGGCCTGACCTCGACTTCGCCGAATGCCGGATCGCGGGGCTCGCGACATGAGAAACAGAAGCCTTGGTGAAGGCGACACGTCCGCCGTTCAGGCCTTCGATCGGCGAGGAAGTCGATCAGGTCGCATCCCAAGATCAGCGCGGGCCGCTGATCTGTGAGGGCGGGCAAGCCGATCTTAAGCCACCGGCGCACCGTGCCCTTCGCTACCGTCAGGACCCGAGCCGCCTCATCGACGGTATAGGTGCGATGCTTCTTGATTGCCCTGCCGTTCAGGCGCCGGGCCACTTCTAGAGCGCTCCCTTGTTGATCAATTCGCGGATATCTTCCACCCGCCAGACGGTGATCCGGCTTCCCAGCTTCGTCGGTTTGGGAAAGCGCCCATCGCGCACGCCTGCCCACCAAGTAGACTTGGAAACGGGAATAGGGCCGGCCGGCGCGAGAATGGATCGCAGGCGCAGAAAGCCGGTGCGGGGAAGGTCGTCGGAATGTGCCATCGTGTCACCTCGTCGTTATCAGGACGAGATGGGCTTAGGAGAGCCGATCGAGGCGTTGGCCGAATTCGGTTAAGGCGAAACCGAATTCGGTTATGCCAGCTATTCGGCCGGGTATGACGCGAGCAGGCTCGCCGATTCCTTCAGGTATTTTCGAACAGTGTCCTCATCCATCGAAAGCCCGATCAATGCCAGATCGCTCGCAATCTCTTTCGCGATCGGGCTTCGGGTGGAAGTCGGATCGTAGCTGTAGCCCTTTACGGCCATCCCAATGACCAACTTCAGCAAGCTATCGCGCTCCCTCAATGCAAAGTTCTTCGGGGCGGGCACCATCGGCGACGCTTCCGCAGATACTTCTTTCTTGCGCTCCGCCTCTAGCTCCAGGCGCACTGATATCAAAAGCTCTCGCTCTTGTTCGTAAAGCGATTTCCAGTCTCCGACCTGCAAGCCGAGCGCCCTAACGGCGCTGAACAACTTGTCCGGCACAGTCAGTTGCATTCGTTCCGCCCAAGCGAGGAAAAATGACGGAATGGTCTGCGCATATAGTTGTCCCATCACCTCAGCCCGCCCGATTAGGTCACGACGGGCCGCGTACATCTTCGCGAATGGCGAGATGTGGATATAAGGCTGAACGACCTTCCAATTCGCGATGCGGGGATCTCTGCCGAGAGAGAGGGCGGTCGCTTCTTCGGTGGTCCAATATGCTGCGGCAGCCCATTGCGTATAATCAGCCACCGCCGACGGCTTGTTGAAGACCCGATTATCCTCTTCTAGCCTCTCGAATTCTCTGAGCCGTTCAGACTCGTCACTTCGAGCTTTTCTGAGTAACTTTTCAAACTCCTCGATCGGCAGCGCTTGCAGCGCACACCTATACTTGTTGGATTCGTCAATAACACTCTGCCATTTTTCATGTGACCAAGACAGGTGCTTGCGAGTTATTTCACTTCGGAACGCGGCTAAAGCGGGAAACTTCCAAAGCACCACGTACTGAACGGGATCGCTTTCCCAGAGCGGTCTGACAACAGGCATTTAGCACGCATCCAAGCCTTACAATGATTCGCAATCATAGCTCGCGGTACGCGTCTCAATGCAAGCTTGCGCCGCCTTGCTATTGAGAGCCCGACAATCTCTCCGCCCACCATTCAGTCATTCTCACTCGCTCGTCCCAATAGGCGGCACGGTGATAGGCCCGCCGGACCTCGTCAGCGCCTACATGCCCTAGCTCGGCCTCGATCGCGTCCGAATGCCAATGCCCGCTTTCGTTCAGAAGCGAAGAGGCGGAGGCGCGAAAGCCGTGCGAAGTCATTTCGTTCTTGCCGAACCCCATCCGCCGAAGGGCGCCGTTCAGCGTGTTCTCGCTCATCGGACGCAACACCGTATGAATGGCAGGGAAGACGAGGCGTCCCGAGCGCGTCTTCACGCTTTCCAGGAGGGCAACCGCCGCATCGGAGAGTGGCTTACGATGCTCCCGCCGCATCTTCGTTCGCGCGGCCGGTATCGTCCAAACCCGTTTCGCCAGATCGAATTCGCCCCACTCCGCCAGCCGCAACTCACCCGGTCGCGGATAGAGCAAGGCGAGAAGCTTCAGCGCCGCGCGCGTGTCGGTCGCGCCCTCATACGAATCAATCGCTCGAAGCAGCCCGTTGAAGCTTTGCCAGTCCGTGAAGGCCGCGCGATGCGAGACGGTCGGCGCCGTGAGAGCGCCGCGTAGGCCGTAGGTCGGATCGTTTTCAGCGCGAGCCGTTGCGATTGCATAGCGGAATACCTGTCCGACGACGGCGCGAAGCCGGCGCGCAGTCTCATAATTGCCTTGAGCTTCGACGCGGCGAAGCGGCACGAGGATTTCGGCCGCGCTGATATCCGTGACGGGCCGGCCGCCGATGTCGGACCGGACCAATCCGAGAAGCCAGCGCTTCTTCATCAACGTCGCGGCGGCTTTCCCTTCCCGCTCCGCTTTCGCAAGCAGTTCTTCAGCCACCGCATCGAAGGTTGTCGCGCGCGAAGCCGTCAACGCGATCCGATCGAGTTTTGATTTCTCCGATGGATCGACATTCCGTTTCAGGAGCGACTTCGCCGCGTCGCGTCGTGCGCGGGCATCCGCCAGCGAGACCGTAGGATAGGGGCCGAGCGAGAGAAGCTTCTGCTTTCCGCCGAAGCGATAGGAGACGCGCCAAAGCTTCGAGCCGGTCGGCGATACCAACAAATGAAGCCCGCCGCCGTCGCTGTGCTTGATGGGCCGCTCGGAAGGTCTGAAAGCCTTGATTTGCAGATCGGACAGGGCCATGCCGTCATTCGTTTGTTGGTATCGCGTCGCCGTCACCGCCTCTTTCGAGAGCGGATACCAACAAAGCTACCAACAAACTCACCGGATACCAACACCCCGCCCCGGACGATGCCGGACTAACAATTCAACGTTTTCGGGGGTTTTGGCTGCTGTTCGGACCACTTCGGATCGTCTCGAACAGGGAAATGGTGCCCAGGAGAGGACTCGAACCTCCACGCCTCGCGGCACACGGACCTGAACCGTGCGCGTCTACCAATTCCGCCACCTGGGCACGGCGCGGAGCATTAGAGGGAGGCCGGGTCGCTGTCAACGCAGTTTTGCGACGATTGGCGCCGGCGCACGAATTTTCTGTCGCAGTGCAGCGGACCGGCGTGGACAGCGCGGTTTTCGCAGGCGATGGCGCACCGTTCCGCTAAGTGCTGCGAGACCGGGACGCGCATGCCGGACGCGCCCGCCGGCTGTCGCGGGGCAAGCCAGGACGCGCGGCGGGAGCGGGGCAATGGCGCCGGGCGGCGGGCGTCCCCGTGGCCGCGGCAGGGCCCTGCGACGGTTTGTGCCGCGGGCTTGCGGACCGGGGGCGATGCGCCATCTGCGCGATTGTGCGGGACCGGCGTCCCCGGTCCGGCGGACGCTGCGTGAAACAGCCGGCTCGCGGCGCGGCGCCGCCTTCACCTGACGCCGCAGACGGGCTATGACGCGGCGGAACGGGGCCCGCGCCGGGCGGCGCGAATCATCCGGCCCCGCCCGGACGGGAACCGGGCCGACGGGCCACAGGCAAGGCAGGAGCTTGAGTACGATGAGTGTCGACACGAACAAGACGGTGGTGGTGTTCGGCGGTTCGGGCTTTGTCGGCCGCTACCTGGTGCAGGCCCTGGCCCGCCGCGGCCATCGCATTCGCGTCGCCTGCCGGCGCCCGGATCTGGCCTATCACCTGCAGCCCAACGGCAATATGGGCCAGATCATGCCGATCCAGGCCAATCTGCGCTATCCGTGGTCCGTCGAGCGGGCGGTCGAGGGGGCCGACCATGTCGTCAACCTCGTCGGCATTCTCGCCCAGAGCGGACAACAGAGCTTCGACGCGCTGCAGTCCTTCGGCGCCCGCACCGTGGCGGAGGCGACCGCGAAGATCGGGGCCGGCATGACGCAGATCTCGGCCATCGGCGCTGACGAGACCTCCGAATCCGAATATGCCCGCACCAAGGCCGAGGGCGAGAAGGCGGTGCTCGACGTTATTCCCGGCGCCTATATCATGCGTCCGTCGATCGTCTTCGGCGCCGAGGACCAGTTCTTCAACCGCTTCGCCGACATGGCGCGGTTCTCGCCGTTCCTGCCGTTGATCGGCGGCGGCAAGACCCGGTTCCAGCCGGTCTATGTGGGCGATGTCGCCGAGGCGATCGCCGACACGGTGGACGGCAAGGTTCCCGGCGGACGGGTCTACGAGCTCGGCGGGCCCGAGGTGCTGACCTTCCGCCAGATGATGGAGGAGATGCTGCGCATCATCGAGCGCAAGCGCAACTTCGTCACCATCCCGTTCGGCGCCGCCGCCTCGATGGCCAAGCTGATGCGCTTCCTGCCCGGCGCGCCGCTGACGCCCGACCAGGTCACCCAGCTGCAGACCGACAATGTCGTGTCGCAGGACGCCATCGAGGACGGCCGCACGCTGGAGGCCTTCGGCATCCGGCCGCGCACCGTCGACGCGATCCTGCCGACCTATCTCGTCCGCTTCCGCAAGCATGGGCAGTTCACCCACCCGCAGCCCCAGGCCGGCGGCGTGCGGATGCCCGACGACGAGGCGGTCTGAGCCACGGCGATCGGTGAGCCCGACATGGCCGTGACCGGCTGACCGGCTTGGACGCGATGCTGCTTCCGCCGGGCCTTGCGGCCGGCACCGCGCTGCTCTTGGTCGTGGCGAGCTTCTTCACCTCGGCCGCCACCGCCGCCTTCGGCATCGGCGGCGGGCTGTCGCTCCTTGCCATCATGAGCACGGTGCTGCCGGTGGCGGTGCTGATTCCCGTCCATGGCCTGGTGCAGCTCGCCTCCAATCTCGGGCGGGTGCTGGTGCAGCGGCGGGCCGTGTCCTGGCGCGCGTTGCTGCCGTTTCTGGCCGGCGCGGCGCTGGGCGCGCTGATCGGCGCGCGCTTCGTCGTCACCCTGCCGGAAGCGGTGCTGCAGACGACGCTCGGCGCCTTCATCCTGATCCTTGCCCTGGCGAAGCTGCCGGCGATCGGCAGGATCGGGCCGCCGGGCTTCGCCTTCGCGGGTCTCGCCACGACGTTCCTGTCGATGTTCGTCGGGGCCACCGCGCCGATCAACGCGGCGTTCTTCGCCAAGGCCTTCGACGACCGCACGGAACTGGTTGCGACGCTGGCGGCGACGACCTTCCTGCAGCATCTGTTCAAGAGCCTCGCCTTCTTCGCCCTCGGCGTCGGGCTCGCCGCCTATGCGCCGCTGATCGCGGCGATGATCGTCACGGGCTTTGCCGGCACGCTGGCCGGAACGGCGCTGCTGAAGCGCATCGACGAGCGGCTGTTCCGCTTCGTGCTGACGGCGATCCTCGTCGTGATCTCGCTCGACCTCCTGCGCCGCGGCCTGACCGGGCTGCTGTGAGCCAGACTTCGACGGCCTAGGCTAGCGCGCGGGCGGCGTCCCACCGTCGGTGGCGAGCGGCTGCGAGACGGAGGCCGGCACGGGCGTCACGGCCTCGCCGCCATCCTCGGCCGGCAGGGCCAGCAGCAAGACCATGCCGACGAGGCCGACGCCGATGCGCCACCAGGCGAAGACGGCGAAGCCGTGCCGCGAGACGAAATCGAGCAGAAAGCGGACGACGAAGAGCGCCGAAACGAAGGCCATGACGAAGCCGATGACGATCAGCCCGGCATCGTCGACCGACAGAAGGTCGCGATTCTTCATCAGGTCGTAGGTGAAGGCGCCGAGCATGGTTGGCATGGCCAGGAAGAAGGAGAACTCGGCCGCCGAGCGCTTGTCGGTGCCCATCAGGAGCGAGCCGGCGATGGTGGCGCCGGAGCGCGACGTGCCCGGGATCAGGGCCAGGCACTGGAAGATGCCGATCTTCAGGCAGAGCGACAGCGGATAGTCCATGACGTCGTCGTAGCGCACGATCCGCGGCATGCGGTCGATGACCAGGAGCAGGATGCCGCCGACGATCAGCGCGACGCAGATCACCATCGGCGTTTCGAACAGGATGGTCTTGATGAAGTCGTGCGCCAGAACGCCGACGAAGGCCGCCGGCAGGAAGGCGAGCAGGATGCCGGCGGTGAAGCGGCGGCTGCGGGGGTCGGTCGGCAGGGTGACGAAGATCCGCCAGAGCCGGCCGAAATACAGGATCAGGATGGCGAGGATCGCGCCGAGCTGGATCAGCACCTCGAAGCTGCGGGCGGTGGACTGGAAGCCGAGAAAATGGCCCAGCAGCAGGATGTGCCCGGTGGAGGAGACCGGAAGGAACTCCGTCAGTCCCTCGGTGATGCCCAGAATGACGGCGTCGCCGACTGCTGCGAAATCCATGACAATCCCCTGCCCCGTTCCAGCGCGGCGTCTACCCGATCTGCCGGCGAAGGGAAACGGGGACGGCCATCGGATGGCCGGAATCCTCGGCCAGTGTGGCGAGTGCGCCCGTTCGCGGCGCAGCCCGCCCCGCTTGCCGCCGGTGCGATTCCGGCTATGTCGCTCAAAGCAAAGGCAGACCCGTTGACGGTCCATTGACGAGTGTCTGCCATCATGACGCGCAGGGACGTCCTTTCGGGCGCGCCGTCGATCATTTCAAACAGGGGCAGCCCGCGCGCGGGTGATCCATCCGAAGAGCACCCGATCCAACCGCATGCTGAAGCTACACCATCATCCGATGTCCGCCGCCTCGCGTTTCGTGCGGCTCGTCCTCGGGGAATATGGCGAGCGCGCCGAATATCTGGAGGAGCGTCCGTGGGAGAAGCGCCGCGACTTCCTGGCGCTGAATCCGGCCGCGACCCTGCCGGTGATGCTCGAGGATGACGGCCCGGCGATCGTCGGCGCGACGGTGGCGGGCGAATATCTCGACGAGACCCGCGGCGTCTTCCAGCGCGACAAGCGGCTCCTGCCGGAAAAGCCGCTGGAGCGGGCCGAGGTGCGGCGGCTGACCGAGTGGTTCCTGGGCAAGCTCGACAGCGAGGTCACGCGCTATCTCGTCCGCGAACGGGTGTTCAAGCTGGAAATGAGCGCCGATGCCGGTGGCGGACCGCCGGACGCCTCGGCGATCCGGGCGGCACGGGCCAATCTGAAGCATCATCTCCGCTATCTCGGCTGGCTGGCCGAAAGTCGCGACTGGCTGGCCGGCCCGCGGCTGTCCTATGCCGATCTGGCGGCTGCGGCCGAACTCTCGATCCTCGACTATCTCGGCGAGATCCCGTGGGAGAAGGAGCCGGCGGCCAAGGACTGGTACATGCGGATCAAGTCGCGCCCGTCCTTCCGCCCACTCCTGACCGAGCGTGTGCGCGGCCTGCCGCCGGTGCATCACTACGTCCAGCTCGACTTCTGAGCCGCAACGCGGCCCCCGGGGGCGTGCGCCGGACCGACGAACCGCCTATATCGGCACCATGACCGCGCGCGAGACACTGACCGACTTCATCCGCAAGGACGCCGGCCGGCTGGGCTTTTCGGCGGTCGGCATCGCGCCGGGCACCGGCGATGTCGCGGCCGGCCCCCGCCTCGACGAATTCATCGCCAAGGGCCGCTACGGCACGATGGGCTGGATGCCTGAGACCGCGGAGCGTCGCCGTTCCGCCCGGGCGCTGTGGCCCGAGGTGCGCTCGATCGTCGTTCTCGGCATGAATTACGGCCCGCAGGACGATCCGCTGGCGATCCTGGAGCGTCCGGATCGCGGCGCGATCTCGGTCTATGCCCGCCACCGCGACTATCACGACGTCATCAAGGGCCGGCTCAAGGAACTCGCCGGCCGCATGGTCGCAAAAGCCCGCCAGTCCGGGCTCGGCGAGCACGACGCCAAGGTCTTCGTCGACACCGCACCGGTGATGGAAAAGCCGCTGGGCGAGATGGCCGGGCTCGGCTGGCAGGGCAAGCACACCAATCTGGTCTCCCGCGAGCACGGCTCCTGGCTGTTCCTCGGCTCGATCTTCACCACGCTGGAGATGACACCCGATGCGCCGGGCCGCGATCTCTGCGGTTCCTGCCGGGCCTGCCAGGACGTCTGCCCGACCGACGCCTTTCCCGAGCCCTACAAGCTCGATGCGCGGCGGTGCATCTCCTACCTGACGATCGAGACCCGCAAGCCGGTGCCGCAAGAGTTCCGGGCCGCGATGGGCAACCGCATCTATGGCTGCGACGATTGTCTCGCCGTCTGCCCCTGGAACAAGTTTGCCGGCAAAGCCAGCGAGGCGAAGCTGATCGCCCGCGACGATCTGAACGCGCCGAAACTCGCCGATCTCCTCGCCTTGGATGATACCGCCTTCCGCGCCCTGTTCTCCGGTTCGCCGATCAAGCGGATCGGACGCGACAAGTTCGTCTCCAACTGTCTGATCGCGGCCGGCAATTCCGGCGATGCGGCGCTGCTCGGGGCCGTGAGGGAGCATCTCGCGGACGCGGCGCCCCTCGTGCGGGCCATGGCGATCTGGGCCCTCGCCCGGCTGTCCCCCGAAGACGCCTTGCAGCGCCGGCCCGCCGCGCTTGATAGGGAAGACGATCCCGTCGTCAGGAGCGAATGGCATGCTCTTCAAGGACCGTAAGCCATCCCGATCCGGTGCCCGCGCTGCCGAGGTCGAGACCAAGGTGCGACGGGCCGTCGGCCAGTTGCGTCACGGAATGCCGGTGACACCGGCCGCGGCCGCGGGTTCCGGGGCGCTTGGTGCCGGCGCAATCGGCGCATTGGCCATCGGCGCGCTGGCGATCGGATCGGTGGCGGTGGGCGCCTTCGCCATCGGGCGATTGTCCGTCGGAAGCGCCGTATCGGAACGGCCGACATCGGCAGGCTGCGGATCGGCCGGCTCGAGTTCGGCGAGATGGCCCGTCCGCACGATCCCCGCCGAACCCTGGAGCGACTGACCCCATGCATTTCTTCGTCTTCGGCCACGGCTATTCGGCCGGGCACTTCGTCGACACGCTCGATCCGCACGACGTCACCGGCGTGACGGTGCGCACGGCGGACAAGGCGAGCCGGCTGGCGGCGCATCATCTGAAGCCCTTCGTCTTCGACGGCGAGCATCCGACCGACGGCATCTCGCCGGCGCTCTACCGCGCCACGCATCTGCTCGTCTCGGTGCCGCCGGGCCATGCGGCGCCGAAGGGCGCCAGCGTCGGCGGTGCCAATGCGCCGCCCGGCGACCCGGTGCTGCGCTGGTATGGCGATGCGATCGCCCATGGCTGCCCGAACCTCGAATGGATCGGCTATCTCTCGACCGTCGGGGTCTATGGCGACCACGACGGCGGCTGGGTGGACGAGGACAGCGAGACGCGGCCGGTCTCGGAGCGATCGAAGGCCCGCATCGCCGCTGAAGTCGCCTGGCAGGAGGCCGCGGCGACGCGGCGAGTGCCGCTCGCGATCCTGCGCCTGTCCGGGATTTACGGCCCCGGCCGCAATGGCTTCGTCAACCTGGCGAAGGGGACGGCCAAGCGGCTGGTGAAGCCCGGCCAGGTGTTCAACCGGATCCATGTCGACGACATTGCCGGCGCGCTTGGCCTCCTGGCGGAACAGCGGCGTGGCGGCATCTACAACGTCACCGACGACGAGCCGGCCCCGCCGCAGGAGGTGGTCGCCCACGCGGCGGCGATGGCAGGCGTCGAACCGCCGCCGGAAATTCCCTTCGACGCCGCCGAACTCTCGCCGATGGCGCGCAGCTTCTATGGCGAGAACAAGCGGGTTTCCAACGGCCGGATCAAGGCGGCGGGCTACCGGTTCCGCCATCCGACCTATCGCGAGGGACTGGAAAGCGTGCGGGCCGATGCGGCACTGATCGGCGCCGGCAGCTAAAGGGGGGCCTTCCGCCTCAGGCGGTCTGCAGCCCGCAATGGGCTGCCAGCGCCGCCATGTCGGGATCGGCGTGCAGGACGCGATGTCCGCGGTCGATGGCATGGGCGGCGATCAGCGCCGCTTCGGGCCGCTGCAGCACGACGCCCCGCTCCCGCAGAATACGTGCGAGACCGGCAGCCCGCCCGACCGACCGCTCGCTCGTGACGGGCAGGATCGGAAACTGGCGCAGATAGCGGCCGATGCGGTCGGCGTCGCGATCATCCGCCGCCCCTGCCAGCAGCCGGAAAAGGGTCAGATCCGCGATACCGATCTCCGACAGATCGGGGCTCTCCCGCAGCAGGCGGATTTCGCGCGTGTCCTCGCCCCTCAGATTGGCGATCCAGACCGAGGCGTCGACCAGGATCATCCGCCGGCCGCGCCCGTCTGGCCGGGTCCGCCCGTCCCCGGCCAGCCCATGCCGTGCATGTCGGCGAGAGCGCGGCGGCGGCGCTCCTGGGCGATCAGCCGGCGCAGGGCCTCCTCGACCGTCGCCTTCTTGGTCGACAGGCCGGCGGCGGCCATGGCCTCGGCCATCAGCCGGTCGTCGATCTCGATATTGGTGCGCATGACCCGCTCCGATGTGCAGACAGGCCCCGCGGTCTACACATCGCCCCGGACCGCTTCAAGCGGCGTGCCGATGGCCGGGCGATCCGGGAACTACCGAAGCACAGCAGCCGAAGGTCCTAGCGTTCGATGCGGTCGATGAACCAGCGGGTGAGCCGGGTCCAGACCTCGTCCTTCTCGGCGTAATCCTCGACGCCGTGTTCGAGGTTCGGATTGTCGTTGACCTCGATCAGGAAGACGCCATCGTCGGTTTCCTTCAGATCGACGCCATAGAGGCCGTCGCCGATGCAGCGAGCGCCGCGCAGGCCCGCGTCGAGCACATGCGGCGGCACCTCGCCCAGCGCGAAGGGGCGGAAGCCGCCCTCCATCGGCCGGCCGCCGGTCTCGTGATTGATGATCTGCCAGTGCTCGCCGGCCATCAGGTACTGGACGGCGAAGAGCGGTTCGCCGCCGAGGACGCCGATACGCCAGTCGAATTTCGTCGGCATGAACTTCTGGGCGATCAGCAGGTCGGAATCCTCCAGCCACGCCGTCGCCAGCCTGACCAGCCCGGCCATGTCGTCGAGCTTCTTGACGCCCCGCGAAAAGGAACCGTCGGGGATCTTCAGCACCATGGGGAAGCCAAGCTCGTCGGCCGCCTTCTGGAAATCCTCCTTGCCGCCGATCATCACCGAGGGCGGCGTCGCCACCCCGTTCGCCGCCATCAGCTCGTTGCAATAGACCTTGTTGGTGCAGCGGATCATCGAGATCGGATCGTCGATGACCGGCATGCCCTCCTGCATGGCGCGCCTTGCGAAGCGATAGGTGTGGTTCGAGATCGAGGTCGTCTCGCGGATGAACAGCGCGTCGAAATTGGCCAGCCGCGGCAGGTCGCGGCGGGTGATCGGCTCGACATCGACCCCGAGCCGGGCGGCCGTGCGGGCCCAGTGCTTGAGCGTGTCCACGGAGGATGGCGGCAGCGTCTCGTTGGGATCGTAGAGTGTCGCGAAAGCATATTTTGCAGGCGTCTTGGCCTTGGCGGCGCGCCATTCGCGGGCGGTGTAGCGCTCCATGGCGGCCAGCAGGCGGCCGGTCTCGACCGCGTCCAGCTTGGCGGGCGCGGCAAAGCCGATACGGCGGATTTTCGCCCGCCCGTCATGCGGCGCCTGGATGCCGGTCCGCCGCGCGGACGCGGCTGGTGCCGGTCGCTCGGCGGCTTCGGCGCCGTCCAGATGCACCTCCAGCGCCGGGGCGCGGAACCAGTCGAAGACCAGCTTGGCGAAGCGCTCCAGGCGCGGATCGTCCGTGTAGCCGAAATAGATGCGGATCGGCGATGTCGGCCGCTCGCCCTTTTCCAGTGCCTTGGCGAGGGCGGCGTCCAGTTCTGGCAGGGCGTTGTCGTAGAGTTTCTTTTCCGACAGGTCGATCATCGTCTCGACCGACGGGATGATGCGATGGCCCCGCGCCTCGGCGAGCAGCGAGCCGTAATAGGCGCGGCTCTGATAGGCGTAGGAGCGCGACAGGTTGATGATCTTGGGGCGCTGGCCGCGGAACAGGCCCGGCCGCGCGAGATAGTCGCGTACCGTCATGACCTTGTGCGGCGTCGCGCCGTTGTCGAGATCGGACAGGCGTCCGACGAGAACCACCCATTGGGACATGAAAGACGGCTAAGCCTCGCGCCTGGACAGGAACACCGCGGCCCGGAGGCCGACCTTGCCGAAACGCGCGATCCGGTCGAAGGTCTCATAGGGGATCGGAAGATTGGCCGCGTCGGCGACCGTCTCGCCGCGCTCGTCGGCGACCCAGGGGTCGTGGATGACGATATGGCGGCCGTCGTCGCCATGGGCGAGCACCCAGTGCGGCACCTTCTTGCCGAACATGTGATAGCCCGAGATCAGCACGACGGCGGTCTTGCCGGCGGCGATCGCGGCGCGCAGATCGTCGAGGGTGAAGCGCCCGATGGTCACGTCGATGGCGTAGCGCTCGGCGCGGCGGCGGAAATCCTCCTGGGCGAGCCCCATCACCACCTGCTTCTCGGGACTGCGGACGCCTTCCAGAAACAGGTCACCCGGCTCGGAGACGTGAATCTCGGCGGCAAGGCCCGCCTCATGCGCGGCGACCGCCAGACCATAGGGCTCGCAGCCGCCCGGCCCCGACATCATGAAGATGGTCGTCGCCTCGCGCCACAGCCGGATCTCGGTCACCGGCTCCAGCACGAAGCCCGGAATGTCGCGGCCCATGGCCATCATCAGGCAGCAGGCGCCGCAGGTGAAGTCGGTGGTCTGCTCGTAATAGGGCACGCCAGTGTCGATCGGGTGATCGCCGCGCAGGGTCTTTTCGAAGCGCAGCGCCGTTTCGTGGTCGGCGTAATAGTCGAGATAGGTGCCGATGGGGCGGAAACCCTCGCCGCGATAAAGCGCGATGGCGGCGTCGTTATCGGCGCGCACTTCCAGCCGCAGGGCGATGCGGTCGCGTGCGAAGGCCGCGGCTTCCGCCGCCTTCAGGAGGGCCCGGCCGATGCCGCGTCCAGCCGCCTGTTGGGAGACCGCGATGGAATAGAGTCGGGCGAGACCGGTGCCGCGCCGCACGAGGAGCGCGGCATAGGCGAGGATCGGACCGGACCGTGGCGTATCGCCGGCCGCACGCGGCGCGTCAGCCGTGTTGGCGTCAACGCTCCCGGCACCCGTACCGGCCGCCTCGACGACGAGGACGACGGCGCTGGGCGAGGCGATGAGATTGCGGAAGGAGCGCCGGGAGATCCGGTCGGCCTCGAAGACCGCGGTCTCGATCGCCACGAGGGGCTCGAGATCGCCCGGCCGCGCGGGACGGATGACATATCCGGTGTGTGCGGCGGTTTCGGGATCGCGATGGGGGGATCGGGGGTGCCCGTCTTCCCGCGGGGAGACGGAGCTGGGCGACGGCTGGTGCAGCATCGGGGCGTCATCGGCAGGGAGGTGACGCAAACGACACGATGCCGCCGCCTGTCCCTTCATAGGCTATCGCTTATAGGCCTCTGCCAGAGGGAATGCGACGGGAATCGGTAGCGGTGACGCGCTGGTGATGGGCGTCGCACGGCCTCGCCATCTGCGCGACTATGCCTGCCATACAGACGTCCGAGGGCGGTGAATTGCGGCCTCGCGGGGCCATTTCTACTGACCAGTTCGTGCCGGCGCGCAGATACGGCCCGCAGCCATCGCCACACGCGATCAGCGGCCCTCAGCGCGCGGCAACGAGACGCCAGGCCAGCGAACGTCGCAGCATCCTCGGAGACGGCGCTCCGCCGGCATACACACAGGCATCCGCATCGCAGAACATCGCGATCCGGCGCTCGGAATCGGCCTCAGCTCAGGCGCCCGCACTCAAGCGGACGGGCGTGATGGAGACTTGGGAGCAGCTATGGTTCGGGCCTTCGACGAGTGCAACAGCCCGTCAGCCGCTCCCAAGGCCTGTCAGTGAAAACGCCGCTATGCGGAGGCCCGTACAACAACCTCGGCAGTCCGTGCGGCGACATGCATAGGTGGTTCCATTCGACACCTCCCGCAGCGTCATTGACGCAGTTATCAGCCTACGCTTTCAGGGCTGTGCGTCAAGTCCATGACAGCAAAATCGGTTGCCGCTCCGTCAGTTCCGGCCAAGGCGCGCGCCATGCCCATCGAGGGGGGGGGGGCCGCCTTATCGGCCCGCCGCCGTCATCCCAAACCGGCGACGAAAGGCCGGCGCCCGGTCGGCGTGATCGTCTCGGCGTAGCGCAGGGCCTGCAGCCGCTGATGCGGCGTCAGGGAGTGCAGCTTCGCCTCCGCCTCCGTCGAAACCCGGTACTCGCCGCAGCGCTCGCAATGGATCGCGCGCTGGTCCGGCTTTTCCGGCTCCAGCAATGTCGCCTCACCCTCGCAGATCGGGCATTTCATACGCTTCCTCCTCGAATGTCAGACGCCCGCGATGATACGCGACGCAGAGCGCCCCGACGAGGCCTGCGGCGCGATTGCGGGACAGGGGTTCAGACGCGGCCCGCGGCCCCTATAGTCACGGCGATGGACGGGCGAGCGATCGCTCGCTCGCGTCACCTTTGGCAGGAGCGACAATGGCCTATGATCTCTATTACTGGCCGCTGATCCCGGGCCGCGGGGAATATCCGCGGCTGGTCCTGGAAGCTGCCGGTGTCGCCTATCGCGACGTCGCCCGCCTGCCGGAATCCGAAGGCGGCGGCATTGCCGCGATGCAGGCCTTCATCGCCGGAAAGAACGGCCATCTGCCGCCATTCGCGCCGCCCTTTCTGGTCGATGGCGATCTCGTCGTCTCGCAGGCGGCGGAGATCAGCATCCTTGTCGGCGAGCGGCATAGGCTGGCGCCGAAGAGCGAGGCGGAGCGGCTCTTCGCCCGCTCGATCGCGCTGACTACGGCCGATCTCGTCGCCGAGGCCCATGACGTCCATCATCCCCTCGGCGTCGGCCTCTATTACGAGGACCAGACCGATGCGGCGCGCGAACGCGCCCTCGGCTTCCGCGAAGAGCGGCTGCCGAAGTTCCTCGGCTGGTACGAGCGGATCCAGGCCGGCAACCCGGCCGGCTCCGGCGTCCTCGTCGGGGAAGCCATCAGCTATGCCGATCTCGGCCTGTTCCAGACGATGGCGGGCCTGCGCTATGCCTTTCCACGGCGCATGCAGACGCTTGCGCCCGACTACCCGCGCATCGCTTCGCTGGTCGAGCGGGTGGCCGCGGAGCCGCGCATCGCGGCGTATCTCGCCAGCGACCGTCGCATGGCCTTAAACGAGGACGGCATCTTCCGCCACTACCCGGAACTCGACGCGGATTAGCCGTCAAACGAAAACGCCCCGGCAAAGAGCCGGGGCGTGAAACGCAGCAGAGGGCCGGACCCTGGTCCGGCCGCCTGCTTGATCAGTTGGCGAGCTTGGAGGCGAAGAGCGCCAGGGCCTTCTGGTAGACGCCGGCCCGGTTCCAGTCGCGCAGGATGGCGAAGTTCGGCTCGCCCTGCTGGTAGCCAGCGCCCGGACGCCAGCCGTGCTGGCGCAGGAAGTTCGCCGTGGAAGCGAGCACGTCGGCCTTGGAGTTGATCAGGTCGCGGCGGCCATTGCCGTCGCCGTCGACGGCGAAGCGCAGGTAGTTCTTGGCGAGGAACTGGGTCTGGCCGATCTCGCCGGCCCAGGCACCCTTCATCTGGCTCGGCTTCATGTCGCCGCGATCGACGATCGCCAGGGCCGCCAGCAGCTCTTCGGTGAAGAAGGCCGAGCGGCGGCAGTCATAGGCCAGCGTCGCCAGCGAGCTGAAGATGTTCATCGAGCCGGAATTGGCGCCGAAGCCGGTTTCCATGCCCCAGATCGCGACGATGATCTCCTTCTGGACGCCGTAGCTCTTCTCGATCGAGTTGAGCAGGCCGGCATTCTGCTGGATGATCCGCTTGCCCTTCTTGACGAAGGAGGCCGGCGCGCGGCGCTGCATGAACGCCTCGAGCGAGATGTTCATGGAATGCTGGTTGCGGTCCAGCTTGATAACCTGGTTGGAATAGCTGGTCGGCATCAGGGCCGACTGCACGGTGCCTTGGGAGATGCCGGCGCGCACGGCTTCCTGGGCGAATTCCTGCTTCCACTGGTTGAAGCCACCGGCGCTGTTGCCGCACTGGGCGGCAAGGGCCGGCGCGGCGGCGCCGAGGCCGATGGTCAGGGCGAGCGATGCGGCGAGCGTCCGCAGGGACGTCAGGCGTACCTTCATGGGTCTGCTTCCTCGTTTCAGGTCGTGGGGCCGCGCGGGCCGCGTTGCGTCGAATGGGGTGAACGGCGGCGCCGGGGCGCATGGCCATCGGCGGCGGACACCGTCCGGGTGCATCCTATCACCCTCTTTCCTAACCGATTGCGCGGTGC
The DNA here is from genome assembly GCF_964217435.1 of Aurantimonas sp. Taxonomy (NCBI): domain Bacteria; kingdom Pseudomonadati; phylum Pseudomonadota; class Alphaproteobacteria; order Hyphomicrobiales; family Aurantimonadaceae; genus Aurantimonas; species Aurantimonas sp. The sequence goes on from NZ_CAXPJM010000044.1 coordinate 23,946, forward strand.
CTGCGTAGTGCAGCACTGCGACACGGGGACCGGGAAGTGCCGCGCGGGCGCTCTTCGGGCCGAAGCCGCGCCCTCAGACGCGAACGGCCGCGCCGCCCCCGGGGGCGACACGGCCGTCACAGCTTTGCGGCGCCCGAACGCGCCGCACGTTAACTGACTAGAGCAGGCCGGCTTCCTTGTAGTAGCGCTCGGCGCCCGGATGCAGCGGCACCGGCAGGTTCTTGCCGGCGGTCTTCGGGTCGATGCCCTCGGCCGCGTTGTGGGCGGCGATGAGCTCCGGCAGGTTCTCGAAGAGCTGCTTGGTCATCTGGTAGGCGAGTTCCTCGTCGACTTCCGACGAGGTCACGAGAATGTTGGTGATCGCCAGGGTCGGAACGGCGGCGTCCTGGCCGTCATAGGTGCCGGCCGGGATCTCGGCCGCAGCGAACGGCGCACCGAGCTTCTCGGCGATCTCGGCGGGGACCGCCACGACGGTGATCGGCAGCGAGGAGGCCAGATCGCGGATCGAGGCGACGCCGAGGCCGGCGGACTGGAGCGTCGCGTCGAGCTGGCGGTTCTTGATCAGCTCGACGGATTCGGCGAAGGGCAGATATTCGGTCTTGCCGAGATCGTCATAGCTCATCTCGGCAGCGCCGAAGATCGCCCGGGCGTTCAGCTCGGTGCCCGAGGCCGGGGCGCCGACGGACAGGGCCTTGCCTTTCAGGCCGGCCAGATCGGTGATGCCGGATTCCTGCGAGGCGACGATCTGCACGTAGTTCGGATAGATCGCGGCGATGGCGCGCAGGTTCTCGACCGGCTGCTGGAAGCCGGCGTCGGCATTGCCTTCGGCAGCGGCCTTCACCGTGTCGCCGAGGGCGAAGGCGATCTCGCCGCGACCCTGGGTGACGAGGTTGACGTTCTCCACCGAGGCCTTGGTCGACTGGACCTGCGTCTTCACGCCCTCGATGTTGTCGGCATAGACCTTGGCCAGCGCCACGCCCAGCGGATAATAGACGCCCGAGGTGCCGCCCGTCAGGACGTTGATGAACTGCTGGGCCGAGGCGGTGGCCGGCGCGAAGGCCAGGCCCGCGACCACGGCCGAGGCGGCGATGCGGTGGAAAAGCGTCATGAAGTGTCCTCCCAGTGGCGGGCCGACGGGCCCGTTCGGCCAATAAGTACCAGCCGCACGGGAAAGCTCAAGGGTCCGGTACCCCGACCATCGTCGGTAGCAACTTGCCCGGGCGCGGTGCCCTGCCTCGATTGACTTCGCCGATGCCATGTCCGATGTCGATCGCAAAGCATCTCTGGAGGAAGCGCATGCCTGAAATGACAGACGTCCACGGTTTGAGCGTCGCGACGACCCTGAAGACCTTCATCGACAGTGAAGCCCTGCCGGGCACGGGCCTCGAGCCGGACGCCTTCTGGAAGAACTTCTCGGACCTCTTGAACGGCCTGGCGCCGAAGAACCGCGAATTGCTGCAGATCCGCGCGGACATGCAGCGCGCCATCGACGAGTGGCACGTGGCCCGTCGCGGCAAGCCGCAGGACATGGACGAATACCGCGCCTTCCTCGACCAGCTCGGCTACATCGTGCCGGAAGGGCCGGACTTTGCCATCGAGACCGCCAATGTCGATCCGGAGATCGCGCTGGTGCCGGGTCCGCAGCTCGTCGTGCCGCTGATGAATGCGCGCTACACGCTGAATGCCGCCAATGCCCGCTGGACCTCGCTCTACGACGCGCTCTACGGTACCGACGCCATGGGCGACATGCCCGAGGGCAAGGGCTATGACCGCGCCCGCGGCGCGCGTGTCGTCACCTGGGCCAAGAGCTTCCTCGACGGTGTCGCGCCGCTGGAGGGCATCTCCCATATCGACGTCACCCGCTACACCGTCGACAGCGGCGCGCTGGTCGCCGAATTCGGCGCGGGCAAGACGGCGCGGCTGAAGACCCCCGCCGCCTTTGCCGGCTATCGCGGCGACGCCGCGGCCCCGACCGCGGTGCTGCTCAAGCATAACGGCCTGCATGTCGAGGTGACGATCGACGCCGAGCACCGGATCGGCAAGAACGACACCGCCCATGTCGCCGACATGCTGATGGAATCGGCCATGTCGACGATCTGCGACTGCGAGGATTCCATCGCCGCGGTCGACGCCGAGGACAAGACCGCCGTCTATCGCAACTGGCTCGGCCTGATGAAGGGCGATCTCGAGGACAGCTTCGAGAAGGGCGGCGAGACCGTCATCCGCAAGCTGAACCCGGATCGCGAATATACCGGCGCCGACGGTTCGACCCTGACGCTGCCGGGCCGCTCGATGCTGCTGATCCGCAATGTCGGCCACCTGATGACCAACCCGGCGATCCGCCTGAAGGACGGCTCGGAGGCGCCGGAAGGCCTGATGGACGCGATGATCACGTCGATGATCGCGCTGCACGACCTGAAGAAGACCGGCGGCCTGCGCAATTCGCGCGCCGGCTCGGTCTACATCGTCAAGCCGAAGATGCACGGCCCCGACGAGGTCGCCTTCTCCAACGAGATCTTCGGCCAGGTCGAGGATGCGCTGGGTCTTGAGCGCTACACGCTGAAGATGGGCATCATGGACGAGGAACGCCGCACCACGGTGAACCTCAAGGAGTGCATCCGCGCCGCCAAGCACCGCGTCTTCTTCATCAACACCGGCTTCCTCGATCGCACCGGCGACGAGATTCACACCTCGATCGAAGCCGGCCCGGTCGTGCGCAAGACCGTCATGAAGGACCGCACCTGGATCCAGGCCTATGAGGACTGGAACGTCGATGTGGGTTTGGCCTGCGGCCTGCGCGGCAAGGCGCAGATCGGCAAGGGCATGTGGGCCATGCCGGCCAAGATGAACGACATGCTCGCCGCCAAGATCGGCCACCCGCAGGCCGGCGCCAACTGCGCCTGGGTACCGAGCCCGACCGCAGCGACGCTGCACGCGACCCATTATCACACGGTCGACGTGCTCGCGCGGCAGGAAGAAATTGCGCAGAAGGGCCGCCGCGCGGTGCTTTCCGACATCCTGACCATCCCGCTGGCCAACCGCGCCAACTGGCCGGAAGAGCAGGTGAAGGCCGAGCTGCGCAACAACGCCCAGGGCATCCTCGGCTATGTCGTGCGCTGGGTCGACCAGGGCGTCGGCTGCTCCACCGTTCCCGATATCAACGATGTCGGCCTGATGGAGGATCGCGCGACCTGCCGAATCTCGTCCCAGCATATCGCCAACTGGCTGCATCACGGCGTCGTCTCGAAGGACGAGGTCATGGACGCCATGCAGGAAATGGCGGCGAAGGTCGACGCGCAGAACGCCGGCGATCCGGCCTACGAGCCGATGGCCGGTCACTTCGACACGTCGATCGCCTTCAAGGCCGCCTGCGAACTGGTCTTCGAGGGCCGCGAGCAGCCGTCGGGCTACACCGAGCCGGTGCTGCATCGCCGCCGGCTGGAGAAGAAGGCCCAGCAGGCCGGCTGATCAGCCGAGCAACGACATCGGCCGCGCCGGTTTCCCGCGCGGCCGATGTGCTTCGCAGAGTAGCGGTTCGGGACATTCCCGGCGCGGAAACCGGCGCATGTATCGCCGCCCCGCCGGTGAGGCGGATGCGCTTACGATGAGCTGACAATGCAACGCGGACGACGCCCTCGGCGCCGTCCGTCATGCCATTCCGTCGAGGCGCCGTTTTAGCGGCGGCGGCGCGTGGCTGCGGCGCGCCGGGTCTGGCGGTTGCCGCCGGTCTCCGGCTTGCCTGCCACCGGCGTCGCGGCCTTTGTCTCCGGCGCCGTCTTCCCTGCGGATGCCGAGGCCGCCACCTGTTCGGGCTTCGCAATATCCGGCTTGGCCGCTGCAACATTCTCGGCGGGCTTTGCGACTTCGACTGCCGGCTTGGCAGCCGCGACGGTCCCTGCCGGCTTTTCAACCTTCACTGACGGCGTCACCGCTTCGGCCACAGGCTTCGTCTCGGCCGCAGGTGCCGGCTTGGCAGCGTCGGCCGAGGCCGGCTGATCGTTCGCGGCGGGGCGCGGCTGCGGCGCAGGCGCCTTCGCCGGCTTGGCTTCCGCCACGGGCGCGGATTTGGCAGCAGCCTTGCGCGCCGCCGGCTTGCGGGTGGTCGCCGGGGACTTGGCGGTCGTCTTTGCCGCTGCGGTCTTCGCTACGGCTGGCGCGCTCTTCTTCGCCTTGGCCTGGGCCGGGGCAACAGCCTCCGATGCCGGTGTCACGGCCGCCTGCGCGGCGGCTGCCACGGCCTTGGCGGCGCCGCCTTCGGAGACGACGGCGCCGGCCAGAACCGTCTCGCCGGCACCGGTCACGTCCTTGCCGAGGGTTTCTGCCTTGGCCTCGCGCTCGGCGACGGCACCTTCACGCTCGGGCGTACCCGTGGCCTTTGCCGGCTGGCCCCGCTTCGGCAGCGAGGCGGACGAATGGGTGGTACCGTGGGTCAGGGCGAAGTCGACGATGCGCGGGCAGATCTCGGCCCGAAAGCGCGAGCCGTTGAAGACGCCGTAATGGCCGACCTTGGGCTGCACGTAATGGACGCGCTTGTCGTCGGGGATGTTGACGCACAGATGCTGCGCGGCCTCGGTCTGGCCGACGCCGGAAATGTCGTCGTTCTCGCCCTCGACGGTCAGCAGCGCGGTGCGCCTGATCCTGGTCAGGTCGATCCGCTTGCCCCGATGCATCATCTCGCCCTTCGGCAGCGAGTGCTTGATGAAGACCTCGTCGACGGTCTGCAGGTAGAACTCGGCGGTCAGGTCCATGACCGCGTTGTATTCGTCATAGAACTCGCGGTGCTTGTCGGCGGAATCGCCGTCATCCTTGACCAGATGCCAGAAGAATTCCTTGTGGGCGGTCATGTGCCGATCGAGATTCATCGACATGAAGCCGGTCAGCTGCAGGAAGCCCGGATAGACCTGACGCATGAAGCCCGGCTGCGGGAAGGGCACCGGCATCACGACATTGTCGCGGAACCAGTCGATGCCCTTTTCCTGGGCGAGCTGGTTGACCGAGGTCGGATTGATGCGGGTGTCGATCGGGCCGCCCATCAGCGTCATGGTGGCCGGCGCGCAATCGTCGCCCTCGGCCTCCATATGTGCCACCGCCATCATCACCGGCACGGCCGGCTGGCAGACGCCGATGACATGGGTGTCGGGCCCGAGGAACTGCAGCATCTCGATCAGGTAATCGACATAGTCGTCGAGATCGAACTTGCCGTCGGCCAGCGGCACCTTGCGGGCGTCGCGCCAGTCGGTGATGTAGACGTCGGCATAGGGCAGCAGCGCCTCGACCGTGCCGCGCAGCAGCGTCGCGTAGTGGCCGGACATCGGCGCCACGACGAGGAAGCGCGGGTCCTTGCCGTGCCGCTTGGGCAGCTCGCGCTCGAAATGCAGCAACTGACCGAAGGGCTTCTGCCAGACGATTTTGTCCTGCACCGGAATGCGCTGGCCGTCGACGACGGTCTCGTGCAGGCCGAATTCCGGCTTGCCGTAGACGCGGGTGGTGCGCTCGAACAGCTCGGCCGCTGCCGCCATGGAGCGGCCCACCGGCATGTGGGACAAGGGATTCAGCGGGTTTTCGTAGAACAGCTTCGTGGCGTCCGCGGCGGCGCGGAGCGGGACGAGCGCGGCATGGTTCCATTCATAGAAGTGGTACAGCATCGGCTCTCGCTCGTTTTAGTTTCCGGCAATCTAGCAATTATTGCTGCAATGCACAAATCCGCTCACGGTGAGGCACGCAAGGATACGCTCTTGCCAACGCGGCTTCCCACGTTGCAACGCAGCGACGACCCCGGCGTTCCGGAGCCGCCGACGACGTTCGGTCAAGCATGCGCCGAAATGCTTGCGCCAGACAGTCACGGGACCGCCACACCCGGCCATCCAGCTCGGGTGCGGGTCCCATGCGCTGCGGCCGTTCTCAGCCGTCATAGCCCTCGACGATGACCATCTCGGCGTCGGCATAGCGCTGCCGGATCGCCTTGGCCTTCTGGTACTGCTCGCTCTCGTAGCAGGCACGCGCCGTCTCGACGCTGTCGAACTCGATCACGACATTGCGGCTGCGCGCCGTGCCTTCCAGTTCGACGAAGGGGCCGCCGCGCACCAGGAAGCGCGCGCCATATTCCTTGAAGGCCGGCCCCGCGGTCTCGACATAGCCCTTGTAGCCTTCGGCGTCGTGCACATCGACGCGTGCGATCCAGTATCCCTTGGCCATGAGTTTCCCTCCCGTTGCGCCGCGTCCCCAACGGCCGCGGCGGCGATGCATGACATCGGCTTGATATTGTCGTCAGCCCAGCGCGGCGGCCATCTCGTCGAGAATGGCGATGGCGGCCTGGCGCGGATCGCCGGCGGCCACGATCGGCCGCGCCACCACCAGATGCGAAGCCCCTGCCCGCAGCGCATCGCCGGGCGTCGCCACCCGCTTCTGGTCGCCGGCTGCGGCACCGGCCGGGCGGATTCCGGGCGTGACGATCGCCATGTCCGGACCGATCAGTTCGCGCATCGGGCCGGCCTCGGACGCGGCCGAGACGATGCCGCCCATGCCGATGTCGCGCGCCTGCTGCGCCCGCCGGGCCACCAGCTCGGGCACGGTGAGGCCGTAGCCGGCATCCTTCAGGTCGGCATCGTCCAGCGAGGTCAGAACGGTGACGCCGAGAAGCGTCAGGGGCGAGCCGCTGGCCGCCTCGACCGCCGCCTTCATGGCGTGGGGATAGGCATGGACCGTCAGCATCGCGGCGCCGAGCGCCTGGGCGCTCTCGACGCCCTTGGCAACGGTGTTGGAAATATCGAGGAGCTTGAGGTCGAGAAACACCTGCTTGCCGGCGCGGGCGAGCTCGCTGACCAGCGGCAGGCCGCCGGCATAGGCGAGCTGGTAGCCGATCTTGTACCAGAGCACCTCGTCGCCGAGCGTATCGACGATCGCTTCCGCCTCCGCCCAGGTCGGCACGTCGAGGCCGACGATCAGCCGGTCACGGGCTGCCGCGCGGTTTGTCACTGCGTTCAATTGGAATCCTCCGGGGGAATGTCGACGGTCACGACCGTCCCCGCCATCTCGCTGCTGACATCGATCCGGGCGTTCAGCCCCTGCACGAGCGATAGGGTGATCCGTCCGCCGAGGCCACCCTGCGCCTGGGTCCGGCGCTGGCGGGCGAGCGCGTTGCCGCTGGTATCGACGACCTCGCTGCCGGTCTCTGCCGCGGAGTCGTCGTCGCTGCCGGCGCGGCCATGGCCGATGGATTCGGCGATCTGGCGGGCGACATTGGGCTCCTGCGCCGCATCGGCGGCGCGGGCGCGATCGGCCGGCCGGTCGTCGCTCCGGTAAGGCCACGTGCTGCCGTCGGGCAGGCCGATGCCATCGTCGGACACGGTCATTCGGATGACGCCGGAGGACAGCATCTTGAGGCGCGCCTCGACCAGCCCTTCCTCGCGGCCCTCGAAAGCGTGCTTGAGCGCATTGGTCAGGAGTTCGGAGAACAGGAGCCCGATCCGCGCCGCCCGCTCCACGTCGTCCTCGATGGCATCGCAGTCGATGTTGACGCGGATCGAGCGCCGCCCGTCGAGATGGCCGATGGTCGATGCGATCCGGCTCACATAGGCGCCCAGCGGCACGCGCTTGGACCGCGTCGACGCGATCCCGCCCTCGGTCATCTCCTGATAGAGGAGCTGCAGGCTCTCGATGCGCCGCGCCAACGCGTCGAAGGCTTCCTTGCTGGTTTTGGCCCGGGCCTGCATGCGGATCATGCCGACGACCATGGCCAGATGGTTCTTGACCCGGTGCTGGACCTCGCCGATCGCCGCGTCCATCCGCTCGGCCTCGCCGCCCTGCCGCGACGGGTCGAAATCCGCCCCCTCGCTCATGTCGCGCTGGACGCCGAGGAAGCACTGGAGATTGCGTTCCTCGTCATAGAGCGGCGTGATCATCAGCCGGTTGAGGAACTTCGTGCCGTCGGAGCGGTAATTGACGATGTCGACGGAGAAGTCACGCTCCTCCCGCACGGCCTGCGCCAGCTGGCGAACCTGTGCGGGGTCGGTATCGTCGCCCTGCAGGAACCGGCAATTGCGGCCGATCACCGCGTCGGAGGAATAGCGGGTGATCTTCTCGAATGCCCGGTTGGCGTAGACAATGGGATTGTCGTCCAGATTGGGATTGGTGAGGACCAGAGCCAGCGGCATCTTGGCGAGGGCAGTCGTGCTGATGTCCTCGGGCATGGCGGGCGTGCCATGCGCATCTCCGTCGAAACGCCCCATCGAACCTCTCTCACCGTCGTCTGCCCGCGTTCCGGGCCGTTGGGCAAAGATAAAGCCGATTGCCCGTCAGGCAATGTCCGGATGCCGCCGACCTAGTGCGCCTCGTCCCAGTTCGCCGCCGCCTTGGCATCAACCTCGATCGGCACCGAGAGTTGGACGACCGGCAGGGCGGCTTCCTCCATCACCTTGCGGACCACCGGAATGGTCGCTTCGACCTCCTCGTCCTCGACTTCGAAGATCAGTTCGTCGTGGACCTGCAGCAGCATGCGCGCCGACAGGCCGGCGTCCGCCAGCGCCGGTTCCATGCGGATCATGGCGCGGCGGATGATGTCGGCCGCGGTGCCCTGGATCGGCGCGTTGATGGCCGCCCGCTCGTTGAAGGCGCGGATCGAGGCATTGGGCGAGCGGATGTCCGGATAGTGCACCCGCCGGCCGAACAGGGTCTCCACATGGCCGTGTTCCTTGGCGAAGGCCTTGGTGGAATCCATGTAGTCGCGAATGCCGGGGAAGCGCTCGAAATAGCGCTTGATGTAGGTGCCGGCCTCGTCGCGCGGGATCGACAGCTGGTTGGCGAGGCCGAAGGCCGAGATGCCGTAGATGATGCCGAAATTGATCGCCTTGGCGCGGCGGCGGATCTCCGACGGCATGCCCTCCACCGGCACCCCGAACATTTCCGACGCGGTCATGGCGTGAATGTCGAGCCCTTCGCGGAAGGCCTCCTTCAGCTGCGGGATGTCGGCGATATGGGCGAGGATCCGCAATTCGATCTGGCTGTAGTCGGCCGAAACCAGGCTGTGGCCGGCCGGCGCGACGAAGGCGGTGCGGATCGCCCGCCCCTCTTCGGTGCGCACCGGGATGTTCTGCAGGTTCGGCTCGGAGGATGACAGCCGCCCCGTGGTGGTCGAGGCCATGGAATAGGAGGTGTGGATGCGCCCCTGTGCATCCATGTGGCCCGGCAGCGTGTCGGTATAGGTGCCCTTCAGCTTGGTGAGCTGGCGCCAGTCGACGATGCGCCGCGGCAGCGGATGGCCTTCGGCGGCCAGGTCCTCGAGGACCCGCACGTCGGTCGACCACTGGCCGCTCTTGGTCTTCTTGCCGCCGGGCAGGCCGAGCTTGCCGAACAGCACCTCGCCGAGCTGCTTGGGCGAGCCGGGATTGAAGGTCTCCCCCGCGATCTCGGCGATCTCGGCTTCCAGGCCCGCCTGCTTCTGGGCGAAGCGGCCGGACAGGCGCGACAGGATCTGCCGGTCGACCTTGATGCCGCGCTCTTCCATGCGGGCGAGGACGGCGACCAGCGGCCGCTCCAAGCGCTCGTAAACGGTGGCGAGGCCCTCGGCGACCAGGCGCGGCTTAAGCACCTGCCACAGCCGCAGCGTGACGTCGGCGTCCTCGGCGGCGTAGGCAGTGACCTTGTCGATGGCGCAGGCGGCGATCGGCCTGGCGCCCTTGCCGGAGCCGCAGAGCTCCTTGTAGCTCATCGGCTTGTGGCCGAGGAAGCGCTCGGACAATTCGTCCATGCCATGGCCGGCCAGCGAGGCAGAGGCGTCGAGGGCGTAGGAGATCAGCATGGTGTCGTCGAAGGGCGCCATGGTGATGCCGTGGCGGCGCATGACGAGATAGTCATATTTGACGTTCTGGCCGATCTTCAGGACGGCGTCGTCCTCCAGCACCGGCTTCAGGATGGCCAGCGCCTCGTCCATCGGCAGCTGCGGACCGATCTCGTCCTCCACCGCCTTGTCGGACAGGAGGTCGGCCTCGCCCGAGGGCGAGACATGGGCGAGGGGCACATAGGCGGCGCGGCCCGCTTTCGTGGCGAAGGACACGCCGACGAGGTCGCATTTCATCGCCGACAGCGAACTCGCCTCGGTGTCGAAGGCGAGAAGGCCGGTCTCGCGCGCCTCGTCCATCCATGCCGACAGCGTCGCCGCGTCGCGAATGGTGACATAGGCGCCGAGGTCGAAGACCGCGGCCGCGGCAGCCGCCCGGCGGCTTTCGACGAGGGCTGAGGGCGTCAGCGGCAGGGCGGCGTCGCCGGCGCCGGGCGCGGCGACGGCTGATCCGGCCGGGTCGAGGTCGGGCCCGCGCGCCGGCGTGTCGACGGCGATCGCCGCGCTCTCCACTTCGGAGGCATCGGTGCCGAGCTGGGCCGCAGCCCGCCGGGTCAGGGAGGTGAACTCCATCGCCTTCAGGAAGGAGATCAGCTTCTCGCCATCCGGCTCGTGTATGAACAGGTCGTCCAGCGGCACGTCGAGCGGCGTGTTCTGGTCGAGGGTGACCAGCGTCTTCGACAGCCGCGCCTGGTCGGCGAAGGCGATCAGGTTCTCGCGGCGCTTGTTCTGCTTGATCTCGGCGGCGCGCTCCAGCAGCGTTTCGAGATCGCCATATTCCGCCAGCAGCTGCGCGGCGGTCTTCGGGCCGATGCCCGGCACGCCCGGCACGTTGTCGGAGGTGTCGCCGACCAGCGCCTGCAGGTCGATCATCTTGTCCGGATGAACGCCGAACTTCTCCTTCACCTCGTCGGGGCCGAGACGCTTGTCCTTCATCTGGTCGTAGAGGATGACCCGCGGCCCGACGAGCTGCATCAGATCCTTGTCGGAGGAGACGATGGTCACGTCGCCGCCGGCCTCGACCGCATGGCGCGTATAGGTGGCGATCAGGTCGTCGGCCTCAAAACCCTGCTTCTCGATGCAGGGCAGGTCGAAGGCGCGCACCGCCTCGCGGATCAGCGCGAATTGCGGGACGAGGTCCTCGGGCGGCGCCTCGCGATTGGCCTTGTAGTCGGCATAGAGCTCGTTGCGGAAGGTCGTCGAGGAATGGTCGAAGATCACCGCGAAATGGGTCGGCGCGACGCCGACCGAGGTGTCGCGGGATTCCTCGACCAGCTTCCACAGCATGTTGCAGAAGCCCGAGACGGCGCCGACCGGCAGGCCGTCGGACTTGCGTGTCAGCGGCGGCAGCGCGTGGTAGGCCCGGAAGATATACGCCGATCCATCGACGAGGAAGAGATGGTCGCCCTTGTTCATGGGCCGGTCGTAGCTTGGCGCCTCGCGCGAGTCCATCCGGTTTGCACCCTCTCCAAAGCGTCTGCCGACATGGCCCGGAGAAGGGGTTTGCGCCGCCATTTCCGCGGCCTTCTAGGTCCGCGGCGCGGCGCGCAGGCGCACAAATTAGCCCGCCCCCTTGCAATCACACGATTGTTGCTGTTTGTTACGGTTTGGCAATGGTGCGATCACGGCGATGTGATCGCCCTTCACGAGTCCATTGCTTGATTTCCCCCACCCCACGACGCATCTCTTGTTCAACGACGCCCCGAGCGTCGTGTTCGGCCACAAGCACGTCCCCCGCTTATGTGCCGGAATGGAGAGCGACACGGCCCCTTTCCCCCTCTCCGGGGCGCGCCGCTCGGACTAAGCGAGAGAGTCGTTGCGGTGTATCCCCCTCCAGGCCGCGGCGGCTCTCTTCTCGCGTCCCCACCCCTCTTCAAGACCATCATCGTCGCAGGCTGAATCGCGTCGGCCGCTATCGCTTCGGCGCTGATCGCAAGCGTTTGTCGCGGCTTGCCGGCTGCCATTTGTCGGCGCCGACCGCCTTTCGGGGTATTTGCATCGCGGCCCGAAACGTCTAGCAGGAACCCGGCACCGACAGTCTGGAGACCTCTATGAAGACCCGCGCCGCCGTCGCATTCGAAGCCAAGAAGCCGCTGGAGATCGTCGAACTCGACCTCGAAGGCCCCAAAGCCGGCGAGGTCCTCGTCGAGATCATGGCGACCGGCATCTGCCATACCGATGCCTACACGCTGGACGGCCTCGATTCGGAAGGCCTGTTCCCCTCGGTCCTCGGCCATGAGGGCGCGGGCATCGTCCGCGAGGTCGGCGCCGGCGTCACCTATGTGAAGCCCGGCGACCACGTGATCCCGCTCTACACGCCGGAATGCCGCCAGTGTAAGTCGTGCCTGTCGGGCAAGACCAATCTGTGCACCGCCATCCGTGCCACCCAGGGCAAGGGCGTCATGCCCGACGGCACATCGCGCTTCTCCTACAAGGGCAAGCCGATCTACCATTACATGGGCTGCTCGACCTTCTCGAACTTCACCGTGCTGCCGGAGATCGCGGTCGCCAAGATCCGTGAAGACGCGCCCTTCAAGACCTCCTGCTATTGCGGCTGCGGCGTGACCACCGGCGTCGGCGCCGTGGTCAACACCGCCAAGGTCGAGCCGGGCGCCAATGTCGTGGTCTTCGGCCTCGGCGGCATCGGCCTGAACGTGATCCAGGGCGCCCGCCTCGTTGGTGCCGACAAGATCATCGGCGTCGATCTCAACAACGACAAGAAGGAATGGGGCGAGCGCTTCGGCATGACCCATTTCGTCAATCCGAAGGAGATCGACGGCGACATCGTCGCGCATCTGGTCGAGCTGACCGGCGGCGGCGCCGACTACACCTTCGACTGCACCGGCAACACCATGGTCATGCGCCAGGCGCTGGAAGCCTGCCATCGCGGCTGGGGCGTCTCCGTGGTCATCGGCGTCGCCGAGGCCGGCAAGGAAATCTCCACCCGGCCGTTCCAGCTGGTCACCGGCCGCGTCTGGAAGGGCTCGGCCTTCGGTGGCGCGCGCGGGCGCACCGACACGCCGAAGATCGTCGACTGGTACATGGACGGCAAGATCCAGATCGACCCGATGATCACCCACACGCTGACGCTCGAAGAGATCAACAAGGGCTTCGACCTGATGCACGAGGGCAAGTCGATCCGTTCGGTGGTGGTGTTCTGATGGAGACCGTCTCCACCAACACCGCCCATGGCGGCGTGCAGGGGGTCTACCGTCACGCCTCCAAGGAAACCGGCACCGAGATGACCTTCTCGGTGTTCGTGCCGCCCCATGCGGACGGCGCGAAGCTGCCGGTGGTCTGGTACCTGTCGGGCCTCACCTGCACCAATGCCAACGTCACCGAAAAGGGCGAGTACCGGCGCATCTGCGCCGAGCTCGGCCTGATCTTCGTGGCGCCGGACACCAGCCCGCGCGGCGAAGGCGTGCCGGACGATGCCGAGGGCGCCTACGATTTCGGCCTCGGCGCCGGCTTCTACGTCGACGCCACGCAGGCGCCCTTCGCCGAGAACTACCGCATGTGGTCCTATGTCACCGAGGAACTGCCGGCGCTCGTCGCAGCCGAATTCCCGGCCGACATGGCCCGCCAGTCGATCCTCGGCCATTCCATGGGCGGCCATGGCGCGCTGACCATCGGGCTGACCCATCCGGACCGCTACAAGGCCGTCTCGGCCTTCGCGCCGATCGTCGCGCCCGGCCAGGTGCCGTGGGGCCACAAGGCCCTGCCGCTCTATCTCGGCGACGACAAGGCCGCGTGGCGCAAGCACGACGCGGTGGCGCTGATCGAGGACGGCGCACGGGTGAAGGACCTTCTGGTCGACCAGGGCGAGGCCGACAATTTCCTCGCCGAGCAGCTGAAGCCGGAACTCCTGGAAAAGGCCTGCGCCGACGCCGGGATCGCGCTGACGCTGCGGCGCCAGCCGGGCTACGACCACAGCTACTACTTCATCTCCTCCTTCATGGAAGACCATCTGCGCTGGCACGCCGAACGGCTCGGCTGAGCGCGCGACATCCTGCCGGGCGGCGCCGCGACGCGCTGCCCGGCAGCGGCCTTGATCCCCACCCGATGTCTCCCGTAACGAAGGACATCGCGTGCCTGCGCCCCATCTTCACGGGCACGACCCGGCCCCGCCCGCCGCGCGGCCGCTCCCTTGCAGAAACGGATCTCCCATGGCCAATCTCGACAGCGTCCTTGCCTGCCTCGACCTCAATCTCGAGCGCTCGCTCGGCCGGCTCACCGATCTCCTGAAAATCCCGTCGATCTCCACCGATCCGGCCTATGCCGCCGATTGCCGCCGCGCGGCGGAATATCTCGTCGGCGATCTCGACGCGATCGGCTTCGACGCCTCGCTGCGCGAGACGCCGGGCCACCCGATGGTCGTCGCCCATCACGACGGGCCGGACGGCGCGCCGCACGTCCTGTTCTACGGCCATTACGACGTCCAGCCGGTCGACCCGCTGGAATTGTGGGAGACCGCGCCCTTCGAGCCCGTCGTCAAGGACGGCCCGGACGGCACCAAGCGGATCGTGGCGCGCGGCTCGGCCGACGACAAGGGCCAGCTGATGACCTTCATCGAGGCCTGCCGCGCCTACAAGGCGGAGACCGGCGGCCTGCCCTGCAAGGTCACGATCTTCCTCGAGGGCGAGGAGGAATCCGGTTCGCCCTCGCTGACCCCGTTCCTCGACGCCAATCGCGAAGAGCTCTCGGCCGACGTGGCGCTGGTCTGCGACACCAATATGTGGGACCGCGAGACCCCGGCGATCTCGACCGGCCTGCGCGGCCTCGTCGGCGAGGAAATCGTCCTGACGGCGGCGAACCAGGACCTGCATTCGGGCTATTTCGGCGGCGCCGCGCAGAACCCGATCCGCGTCCTCGCCCGCATCCTTGCCGACATCCACGACGCCGACGGTCGCGTCACCGTCCCCGGCTTCTACGACGGCGTCCAGGACATTCCGGACGAGGTGCGCGCCATCTGGGACGGGCTCGACTTCTCGGCCGAGGAGTTCCTCGGCTCGGTCGGCCTGTCGGTGCCGGCGGGCGAGACCGGCCGCTCGGTGCTGGAGCAGGTCTGGGCGCGCCCGACCGCCGAGTTCAACGGCATTTCCGGCGGCTATACCGGCAAGGGCTTCAAGACCGTCATCGCCTCGCAGGCGATGGTGAAGGTCTCCTTCCGGCTGGTCGCCGGCCAGGACCCGGACAAGATCCGCGCCGCCTTCCGCGCCTTCGTCGAGGCGCGCCTGCCGGCCGACTGCTCCGTCGAATACCATCCCCATGGCGGCTCGCCGGCGATCCAGCTGCCCTTCGATTCGCCCTGGCTCGGCAAGGCGCGCGCCGCGCTCTCGGACGAATGGCCGAAGCCTGCCGTGATGATCGGCATGGGCGGCTCGATCCCCGTGGTGGGCGAGTTCAAGGCGCGGCTCGGCATGGAATCGCTGCTGATCGGCTTCGGCCTCGGCGACGACCGCATCCATTCGCCGAACGAGAAGTACGAGATGAGCTCCTTCCACAAGGGCCAGCGCTCCTGGGCCCGCGTGCTGGCGGCGCTGGGCGCCGGCGACTGAGATCGCCAGGGCTCTCCGACCGCTCGAACGACAGGGCGCGGCGCCAACCGGTGGCCGCGCCCTTTGCTTGTCGGACCGAGGGTTTTCCCGGCGCGCCATCGCGCCCTGCCGGCCTGCGCCATCCTGTCACTGTGCCTGCGGCGCAACGGCGCGCCGGCAAAGCGTCGGCGGGGTCGTTCCGGCAATTGATGGATCGCGAATTTCCCGTATGAACGAAGGCAACACGCCACGCGGTCCGATGGATCGAAGAATGGCGTGACAGGCTGGAGTATCAGACATGCGCATTCGTACCGCCGCCTCGGCCCTCGCCCTGCTGCTCGCGACCTCGCTGAGCGCGGCTGCCGCCGATGCCGTCTACGCCCCCTACGACCCGGCACCGGCGCCGCTGGCACCCGCCGCCAACGACTATGGCGATACCGACTTCGTCTTCGAGCTCGGCATCTCCGGCATCGTGTCGCCGGAATATCTCGGCTCGGACGAGTACCAGATCAATCCGTCGCCGATCATCAGCGTCGAATATCTGAACCTGCCGGGCATCGGCTCCTTCGGCGGCAAGGACGGCCTCGGCCTGTCGATCGGACCCTCCTTCGACTATATCGGCGACCGCGACGCGAGCGACTATTCGGAGCTGACCGGCCTCGACGATCTCGACGCAACCTACGAGCTCGGCCTGAAGGCCAGCTACGAGTGGCAGAGCGCCGAAGTCTACGGCGCCGTGCGCTATGCCTTCGGCGGTGCCGACGGCTTCGTCGGCGACATCGGCGCGAATCTGATCGCCCGGCCGACCGAGCGCCTGGTGCTGAAGGCCGGCCCGACCGCCAGCTTCGCCTCCAGCGACTACATGGATTCCTATTTCGGCGTCAGCGCCCGCGAATCGGCCGCCTCCGGCTTCCGCCTCGGCGCCTACGATCCCGATGGCGGCTTCAAGAGCGTCGGCGTCGCCGCTTCGGCGCGCTACGAGATCTTCACCGACTGGTTCATCAATGCCGACGCCAAATACGACCGGCTGGTCGGCGACGCCAAGGATTCGCCGATCGTGCAGGCCGGCGACGAGAACCAGTATTTCTTCGGTCTCGGCGTCTCCAAGCGCTTCTCGCTCGACCTCTGGTAGGACGGCAGGCTTTCAACGCCTTTCTCTTCAAGGGCCCGGTCGCCAGCGACCGGGCCCTTTTCGTATTGGGCTCCGCGTACCGGTAGCCCGTCAGGCGATGGTGTCGACCACGCCGCCATCGACGCGCAGCGCCGCGCCGGTGGTGGCCGACGCCTCCTTCGAGCAGGCATAGACGATCATGTTGGCGACCTCCTCGACGGTCGCGGGCCGGCCGATGATCGAACTCGGACGCGCCGCCTTGACGAAGGCGACGCCCGCCTCCTCGATCGAGATGCCCTGTTCCGACGCCATCTCCGCCAGCATTCCCTCGACGCCCTCCGACATGGTCGGTCCCGGCAGCACCGAATTGACGGTGACGCCGGAGCCACCGGCCAGCTTGGCGAGCCCGCGCGAAATCGACAGAAGCGCCGTCTTGGTGAAGCCGTAATGGATCATGTCGGCGGGAATGTTCAGCGCCGATTCCGACGACAGGAACACTACGCGCCCCCAGCCGCGCTCCATCATGGCCGGCATCCACGCCCGCGACAGGCGCACGCCGGACATGACGTTGAGCTGGAAGAAATCCTCCCAGACATCGTCCCCGATCTCGAAGAAGGGTTTCGGCCCGAAGATCCCGACATTGTTGACGACGATGTCGGGGTCGGGCACGGCGCGGACCAGCGCCTTGCAGCCGTCGGCGGTCATCAGGTCGGCGGCGGCGCCCGAGACGTCGGCGCGCGGCACGGCGTCGACCACCTTGCGCACGGCGGTCTCCACCCGGTCCTCGCCGCGCCCGTTCACCACCACGCTGGCGCCCGCACGGGCAAGGCCGATGGCGGCGGCCAGACCGATCCCGCCGGTCGAACCGGTGACGACGGCGCGCTTGCCGGACAGGTCGATGTTCATGGCGTCTTCCTTCTCGCAAATCTCCGGGTCGGGGCGCCAGGCGTCCCCGTTTCGGCGGGACATGGCGCAGCGCTTCGGGCGCATCAATGGCGTCTCGTGGCAGCGCGAGGCGGCTGGCAGGCTGGCATTCGCGGCGTTCCGGCCGCTGCCGCATTGCTTAATGCCCCGTTAATTCGCCGCATTTAAGCTGCATCGCGGATTTGCGGAGACGTTTGCGACAGGGCTTGGGGGCCCGGTCGTTTGGCGCATGGACCGGTCCGACGCAAGTCGGCGATCTGGCCGGGCGACGTCTCCTGCGCGACACTTGGGGTTGGAGGCCGATCCGCGCTCGACGCGCAACGGCCTTCGCGTAACGAACAGGACCGGCCCTGCCGGTTCGTGAGGGAAAGACGTCCGAATGGCGGCACGACGGCACGAGCGCATCGAACCCAGCTTCGGCGGTTCCGAACTCGGCGACGACGATTTCCGCATCAGCGCCGACGATCGCGCCGTTCCGAACGGTTCCAGCGGTCCGCGCCGCAAGACCGCGAAGAAACCCGTCAACGATCGCAAGCCGGCCAAGCCCGCCGCCGCCAGCCGGCGCGGCCGCGGCAAGACGCAGGGCGGCGGTGGCTCGGGCCGCGGCGGCGGACGCCGCCGGCGCAGCTTCCTCGGCCATGTCTTCCGGCTGTTCCTGATGCTCGGCGTCGTCGGCGGGCTCACCGTGGCGGCCGTCGTCGGCTACATGGCCGTCAAGCTGCCGCAGGAAGCCTGGGCGATCCCGGACCGGCCGCCCAACGTCAAGATCGTCTCGGTGGCCGGCGAGCTGATGGCCAATCGCGGCCTGACCGGCGGCAAAGAAGTCTCGCTGGACGAGATGAGCCCCTATATCCCGCAGGCAGTGATCGCCATCGAGGACCGGCGTTTCTACGACCATTGGGGCGTCGATCCGATCGGCATCACCCGCGCCTTCATGCAGAACATGGCGGCCGGCGAGACCGTGCAGGGCGGCTCGACCCTGACCCAGCAGCTCGCCAAGAACGTCTTCCTCAATCCCGACCAGACCATCCGCCGCAAGATCCAGGAAGCGATCCTGGCTTTGTGGCTGGAGCAGAAATTCACCAAGGACCAGATCCTCGAGATGTATCTCAACCGGGTCTATTTCGGCTCCGGTTCGACCGGCGTCGAGGCAGCGTCCCGGCGCTATTTCGACAAGCCGGCCGAAGAGGTGAATCTCGGCGAGGCGGCGCTGCTGGCGGGCCTCCTGAAGGCGCCGTCGCGGCTGTCGCCGGCCAACGACCCGGCCGCCGCCAAGGCGCGGGCCGAGGTGGTGCTGGCAGCGATGCGCGACGAGGGCTTCATCAGCCAGGCCGAATATGCCGACGCCAAGGCGCAGAAGCCGACCAATGCCAAGAGTTACTGGACGGGCGGCGAGCATTACGCCGCCGATCTGGTGATGCGCGACATCAAGCAGCTCGTCGGCGACATCGACCAGGACGTCATCGTCGAGACCACCATCGACCTCGCCCTCGAGAAGAAGGCCGAGGAGGTCGTACGCAAGACCGTCGACGGTGCCTCGCAGAATGTCAGCCAGGGCGCCCTCGTGGCGGTGGACGGCACCGGCGCGATCCGTGCGCTGGTCGGCGGCCGCGACTATGCCCAGAGCCAGTTCAACCGCGCGGTCGACGCCAAGCGCCAGCCGGGCTCGACCTTCAAGCCCTTCGTCTACGCCACCGCGCTGGAAAAGGGCTGGCGTCCGGAATCGATCATCGACGATGCGCCGGTGCGGATCGGAAACTGGTCGCCGCAGAACTACGACAACAAGTTCCGCGGTCCGGTCACCGTCGCCGACGCCCTGCGCCAGTCGCTCAATACGGTCGCGGCGCGGCTGGTGGACAGTGCCGGCGCCGACGCGGTGATCGAGACGGCGCATCGCATGGGCATCAAGTCCGATCTCGTCGACAATGCCTCCATCGCGCTCGGCACGTCGGAAGTCTCGCTGGTCGAACTGACCGGTGCCTTCACGGCGCTGGCCAATGGCGGCTACCGCGCGACGCCGCATCTGGTGAACCGCGTCATCACCGAGCAGGGCAAGGTGGTCTGGGAACGGGGCGCCGAAGTGCCCCCGGTGGTCGTCTCACCGGAGATCGTGGGCATGATGAACGCCATGCTGACGCGCGTCGTGTCGGCCGGCACCGGGCGCCGGGCGGCGATCGACGGCTGGCAGGCCGCCGGCAAGACCGGCACGACCCAGGACTTCAAGGACGCCTGGTTCGTCGGCTACACGGCCAATCTGACCACCGGCGTGTGGCTGGGCAACGACAACGGCGCCAAGATGCGCAAGGTCACCGGCGGCTCGCTGCCGGCCGAGGCCTGGCACGATTTCATGACGGCCGCGCATGAGGGGCTGGACCCGATCCCGCTGCCCGGCGACTACCGGATCGGCGAGGCGCAGGCGCCGCTGACGGCCGATAGCGGCTATTCGGATGGTGGGTTCTACGAGGGGGAATCGGCCGATCCCTATTACCGTCAGAACGGCGAGGCGCCGATCCCGCCGCAGGGTCTGCCGGCCGAAGGGGGCGGCCGCGTCTATGACAGCGCACCGCCGCCGGGGGTGACCGTCGAGGGGCCGGCCCGGGGCCGCTCCAGCGACCGCTCGCTGTTCAGAAGCATCTTCGGGGGCTGATCGGCCCTTGCGTTGGCCGGCGGCACGTCCGCCGGCTGTCTTGTCGGTTCTGCGCGTTCCCGGACCTTCCGCGACCCTTGCGGTCGCGTGAGGCGGACGCGTCGCGTGGGGTCCTTACAGGACGCCGAGCAGCGACAGGACGATGGCGACGACGACGACCAGGCCGACGAGATAGATGATGCTGTTCATGGCTTGTCTCCTTCAGACCGGCAGGAGGCGGACCATCCGCGCGCCGGCGTATTCGGTGGGGTAAGTCCCGACCGTCCGTTGCGGTTCCAACCATTTTCGGATTCAGTCGCCCGCAAGGCCCGCAGGACGCGAACTCACGAAAGCGCGACCATCCGTCTTGCACCCCCAAATGCCACTTCATATATACCCGCCAGCCCCGCCGAAGCCGGCGACGCAGTCGTTTCGGCCCTGCGGTTCATCCCAGAATTTCCAGGGGCTGCCCAATCCGGAATGCCTCTTCGAGGGTCCCGGGCGGCTCGCTAAACAAGGAGACTATGCATGGCGAAGGTAATCGGAATCGACCTTGGCACGACCAATTCCTGCATCGCGGTCATGGACGGCAAGAACGCCAAGGTGATCGAGAATGCCGAGGGCGCGCGCACCACGCCCTCCATGGTGGCCTTCACCGACGATGGCGAGCGCCTCGTCGGCCAGCCGGCCAAGCGCCAGGCGGTGACCAATCCCGAAGACACGCTGTTTGCGATCAAGCGTCTGATCGGCCGGACCTTCCAGGATCCGACGACGCAAAAAGACAAGGGCATGGTCCCCTACAAGATCGTCAATGCCGACAATGGCGACGCCTGGGTCGAGGCGGCCGGCGAGAAATATTCGCCCTCGCAGATCTCGGCGATGATCCTGCAGAAGATGAAGGAAACCGCCGAGGCTTATCTCGGCGAGAAGGTCGAGAAGGCGGTCATCACCGTTCCGGCCTACTTCAACGACGCCCAGCGTCAGGCGACGAAGGACGCCGGCAAGAGCGCCGGCCTCGACGTCCTGCGCATCATCAACGAGCCGACCGCGGCGGCGCTGGCCTACGGCCTCGACAAGAACGACGGCAAGACCATCGCGGTCTACGATCTGGGCGGCGGCACCTTCGACGTGTCGGTCCTGGAGATCGGTGACGGCGTCTTCGAGGTGAAGTCCACCAATGGCGACACCTTCCTCGGCGGCGAAGACTTCGACATGCGTCTGGTCGATTACTTCGCCTCGGAGTTCAAGAAGGACCAGGGCATCGACCTGAAGAACGACAAGCTCGCCCTGCAGCGCCTCAAGGAGGCCGCCGAAAAGGCCAAGATCGAGCTGTCCTCGGCCTCGCAGACCGAGATCAACCTGCCGTTCATCACCGCCGATGCGTCGGGTCCCAAGCATCTGACCATGAAGCTGACCCGCTCCAAGTTCGAGAGCCTGGTGGACGACCTCGTGCAGCGCACGATGGACCCGTGCAAGGCGGCCCTCAAGGATGCCGGCGTCACCGCCTCGGACATCGACGAGGTCGTTCTGGTCGGCGGCATGACCCGCATGCCCAAGGTGCAGGAAGCGGTGAAGAACCTGTTCGGCAAGGAGCCGCACAAGGGCGTCAACCCGGATGAGGTCGTCGCAATGGGCGCCGCCATCCAGGCCGGCGTGCTGCAGGGCGACGTCAAGGACGTGCTGCTGCTCGACGTGACGCCGCTGTCGCTCGGCATCGAGACGCTGGGTGGCGTGTTCACCCGCCTGATCGATCGCAACACGACGATCCCGACCAAGAAGAGCCAGGTGTTCTCCACCGCCGAGGACTCGCAGAACGCCGTGACCATCCAGGTCTTCCAGGGCGAACGCGAGATGGCGCAGGACAACAAGTCGCTCGGCCGGTTCAACCTCGAGGGCATCCCGCCGGCACCGCGCGGCGTGCCGCAGATCGAGGTCACCTTCGACATCGACGCCAACGGCATCGTCAACGTGTCGGCCAAGGACAAGGGCACCAACAAGGAGCAGCGGATCACCATCCAGGCTTCCGGTGGTCTGTCCGACGCCGATATCGAGCAGATGGTCAAGGACGCCGAGGCCAATGCCGACGCCGACAAGAAGCGTCGCGCGGCCGTCGAGGCGAAGAACCAGGCCGAGAGCCTGCTGCATTCGGCCGAGAAGTCGCTCGAGGATTACGGCGACAAGGTCTCCGAGGAAGATCGCGCTGCGATCAGCGCGGCGATCGAGGACCTGAAGGCCGAAGTCGAGAAGCCGGAAGCCGACGCTGAGGCCATCAAGGCCAAGAGCGACCGGCTCGCCGAAGCGTCGATGAAGCTCGGCCAGGCAATGTACGAGGCCGCCCAGGCAGAACAGCCCGAGGGCGAGGACGGCGCCGATGCGTCGGAAGCGGCCAAGGACGACGTCGTCGATGCGGACTTCGAGGAAGTCAACGACGACGCGGACCAGAAGAAGTCGGCCTGATCCATCAGGCAACGGGCAGGCCGGATCGGCCTGTCCCCCGATCGCCAAGACCTGCAGAGCCCCGGCCCCGCGCCGGGGCTTTGTCGTTTGAGGCCGCGTTGCCCAACAGGCGCGGCGTTTACCGTTAATTCATCCTTGGCTTGCAGGCTGCGGTGTCTCACGCGCCTATGGCACGGCGAACAGGGCGCGCGGCGCAAGGCCCGCCCGTTCCGATCGGGTCGCGACAGGAGCAGCCATGCACTTCCGTGTCTTCGATTGCTGGCGTCTGACCGCCGCCATGTTGATCATGGCCTATCATTTCCTGTTCTTCGCGCCCTATGGCGTCGAGGCCGGTACGCAGTTCCTGCATCGGCTGCTGCCGCTGCTCGACATGTTCTTCATGATCTCGGGCTTCCTGATCGCCAGCCGCTACGCGACCCGCATCGCCTCGGTCGCCGACTACGCCAATTTCATGCGCCGACGCATCGCGCGGCTCTATCCGCTGCATTTCCTGACCACGATGTTCTTCGCCGTCGTCGCGCTGGTGGCGCTGGTCGTCGGCTCGGCCCACCATCCCTGGGCGCGCGACCTCGCGGCGCTGCCGCTGCACCTCCTTGCCCTCCACGGCCTCGGCACGACCGACGAGCTGGCGCTCAACTATCCGTCCTGGTCGGTCAGCGCGGAATTCTTCGCCTATGCGCTGTTCCCAATCATCCTCCTGGCGTTCCGCTGGAAGGGGCTCGCCGGATTGTTCGCGCTGCTGGCCGTCTGGGTCGGCGGGCTGGAATACGCCTCCTCGCGCGGCGTCTTTCCCTCCGGCCACTGGACCGGCGCCGACACGATGGGCGCCTACCGCGCCTTTGCCGATTTCATCGCCGGCTCGGCGATCGCCGTCGTCGTCGGCCGGCGGATGGTCTCCATCACCGCCCACTGGCCCGGCATCGTCCTGAGCGTCGCCGCCGTCGCGGCGATGATCCTGCAGGCGCCGCCCTACCCGACCCTCCTGCTCCTGGCGCTGGCGCTGACCGCCACGGCGCTGGCCGAGACGGCTCGGCCGGACTCCACCGCCATGCTGGCGCCGCTGATGCCGGTGACGCGGGTGTCCTTCGGCATCTACCTCCTGCATCCCGTCATGGAGTTCGTCTTCCTGACGGTGATCTGGCAGCGCGTGCTGGAGCCCCTCGGGATCATCGATTTCTACGTCTACTGGACCCTGCCGATGGTCGCGACGGTCGCCGTGGCGATGCTCTCCGACCGCTTCGTCGAGCGCCGGTTCGGCGGCTGGATCGCCGGTCCGCGCCGGCCCGAGGGCAAGCAAGCGCGCATGGCCTCGGCCTGAGCCGCAGAGGAAGCCGCGGTTCCTTTCGGGACGCCGCTATGGTATCGCGCCCCAGCCGTTCCTACATCGAAGGCATGTTGTCGCGGGCGCGGCGGGCGAAAGCCCCTGCTGCCGCGCAAATCGTCTGTCCAGAACCCATGGAAGTCCTGAATGAAGGCCGATTACTACGAGATGCTCGGCGTGCCCCGCGATGTCGACGAAAAGGGGCTGAAGTCCGCGTTTCGCAAGCTCGCGATGCAATACCACCCCGACCGCAATCCCGGAAACGCGGACGCCGAGGTGAAGTTCAAGGAACTCGGTGAAGCCTACGAGGTCCTGAAGGACGGGCAGAAGAGGGCCGCCTACGACCGCTTCGGCCATGCCGCCTTCCAGAATGGCGGCGGCGGCAATGCCGGCTTCCGCGGCGATTTCTCCTCCTCCATGGCCGACATCTTCGACGACATCTTCGGCGAGATGATGGGCGGGCGCGCCCGCGCCGGACGCCAGCCCGGCAACGGCCGCGAGCGCGGTTCGGACCTGCGCTACAACATGGAGATCAGCCTCGAAGAGGCCTATGACGGCAAGACCGCCGAGATCGGCGTGCCGACGACGATCCAGTGCGACGAATGCACCGGCAGCGGCGCCAAGCCCGGCACCAGCCCGAAGACCTGCCCCACCTGCGCCGGCGTCGGCCGCGTCCGGGCCGCCCAGGGCTTCTTCTCCATCGAGCGCACCTGCCCGAACTGCCAGGGTCGCGGCCAGGTCATCGCCGATCCCTGCGGCAAGTGCGGCGGCGACGGCCGGCTTCCGGAAGAGCGCAACCTGTCGGTCAACATCCCGGCCGGCATCGAGGACGGCACCCGCATCCGTCTTGCCGGCGAGGGCGAGGCGGGCCTGCGCGGCGGGCCGCCGGGCGATCTCTACATCTTCCTGTCGGTGAAGCCGCACGAATTCATGCAGCGCGATGGCGCCGATTTGTTCTGCCAGGTGCCGCTGTCCATGGTGACCGCCGCGCTGGGCGGCCATTTCGACGTCTCGACGCTGGACGGCAACACCACCCGCGTGAAGGTGCCCGAGGGCACCCAGACCGGCAAGCAGTTCCGGGTGAAGGGCACGGGCATGCCGGTGCTGCGCTCGCCGCAGGTCGGCGACCTGTTCATCCAGGTCTCCGTCGAGACACCGCAGAACCTGTCGCGTCGTCAGCGCGAACTCCTGGAGGAATTCGAGGAGATTTCCTCTTCCGACAATTCTCCCCAGTCCACAGGCTTCTTCTCGCGGATGAAGGAGTTCTTCGAGGGGTTGAGTGAAAATTGATCCGCGACATGTTTAGTGAGACGCAGAGCGCATCGACGGCTGCGTCGTAAAGCCGTTACACAGGCACGGCATCACGTGTTGCCGGACCTCGGCCGTCGGGCCGGACTGGAGGACACGAGTGTTGGGAACCCCGGAGCCGCGTCAGACCAACCCGTTGCGCAAGCGCAAGAAGGTCAGCGACGAGGCGCGCTTCTTCCGGGGATGGCTGCAGCGGCCGCTGGTGATGGGGGCGGTGTCGCCCTCCTCGCGCACGCTCGGCCGGGCAATGGCCGCCTATGTGCCCGATCCCGCCGGTTTCGACGCCGATTCCCGCGTTCTGGAACTGGGGCCGGGCACCGGCGTCGTCACCCAGTGCCTCGTCGACCGGGGCGTGCCGGAAGCCGCCCTCGTCCTCGTCGAATATTCTCCCGAATTCTGCATCCTCCTGCGGGCCCGCTTTCCCGCCGCGCTGGTCATCCAGGGCGATGCCTACGCGCCGAGCGCCGCGGTGAGCCGGGCAATGGAGGGAAAGCGCCTGGAAGCCGTCGTTTCCAGCCTGCCGCTGTTCACCAAGCCGGACGCCAAGCGCGAGGCCGTCATCGGCGGCTCGCTGGCGCGCATGGCCCGCGGCGCACCCTTCATCCAGTTTTCCTATGCGCTGACCATGCCGGTGAAACCCGAGCGGATCGGCGCCGAACTGATCACCAGCCCGTGGATCAAGCGCAACCTGCCGCCCGCCCGCGTGTTGGTGTATCGATCCGCCTGACGGCGGCAGCATCACGGGAGAGGACGGCAGATGGCGGGCAACGGCGCACGGGGCGAGACGACGCAGGCAGGTGAACGCTACGAAGGCGACTGGGCGCGCTTCTTCGCCAACTGGGTTCGCCATCCGGTCAAGATGGGCGCGGTCGCTCCCTCCAGCCGGGCTTACTGCAACATGATGGTCCGCCACGCCACGATCGATCTCGACGGACCGATCCTGGAACTGGGACCCGGCCTCGGCGTCGTCACCCGCACCCTGCTCGAGCATGGCGTCGCGCCTGAGCGGATCACCTCGATCGAGTATGATTCCGAGTTCGCCCGGCAGCTCCAGCGCCGCTTTCCCGGCGTCAACGTCATCAATGGCGACGGCTTCGACCTCGACCGGACCCTCGGCGACCGCCGGGACGAGAAATTCGCCGCGATCCTGATGGCCATCCCGATCGTCAGCTTCTCGCAGGAAAAGCGCCAGGCGCTGTTCACCGACTATCTCTCGCGGCTCGTGCCCGGCGGCAATCTGACGGAGCTGTCCTACATGCTCACCCCGCCTGTCCGGCCGGTTCCGGGCGTGTTCTCGGTGTCGTCCTCGCCGCGGGTCTGGAACAACATCCCGCCTGCCCGGGTGTGGATCTACTCGCAGGACACGGCTCCGGCTGAGAATGCGGCGACGGCTTCGTGAGCGCCAACATCCTCGTCCTGCCGGGCTCGCTGCGGCTTGCCTCGCACAATCGCAAGCTGGCCGCCGAGGCGACGCGCATGCTGGCGCTGTCCGACGCGGTGGTGACCCGGCTCGATCTCGCCGACTATCCGCTGCCGCTCTATGACGGCGACCACGAACAGGACAACGGCATTCCCGAGAACGCCGTGCTGCTCGCCCACCGCATCGCGGTGCAGGACGGGCTGCTCCTGGTGAGCCCCGAATACAATCACTCGATCCCGGCGGTGCTGAAGAACGCCATCGACTGGGCGAGCCGCGTCCGCAAGGTGCAGGGCCGGCCGGTGCAGCCCTTCAAGGGGCTGGTGGTGGGTCTTGCCTCGGCCTCGCCCGGCCGCTTCGGCGGGGCGCGCGGCCTCGAAGCGTTGCGGCTGGTGATGCGGGCGCTGGGCGCCGAGGTGCTCACCCAGCAATGCAGCGTCGCCGACGCGGCCAATGGCTTCGACGAGAACGGCCGCCTGTCCGACGATATCGCCCGCACCTCGCTGGAATCGCTGGTCGACAAGCTGCTCGACACCTCGCGCAGCCTCAGCCGCCGCGGCTGACGCATTGCGCCGAGCGTCGAACGCGGCGGCTTGGAACCGGGGACGGGCGGCGCGAATTCCGGTTCGAACAGGCGACGGCAAGGGAACGCGACATGAGCATCGACCCGGACCATCCGCAGACGCTGCGTCCGCAGGATCTCCAGCGCACGGTGGAACGCCATCTCCACGACCACTGGAAATCCTACGCCTTCCAGGGCGGCCTGATGGTGGTCGTCGGCGTTCTGGCGATCCTCGCCCCCTTCGCGGCGACGCTGGCGACGACCCTGCTGTTCGGCTGGCTGCTGATCTTCGCCGGCATCGTCGGTGCCGTCAGCGCGTTCCGGGCGAAGGGCGCACCGGGCTTCTGGTCGAGCCTTCTCCTGTCGCTGCTCGCGGTCGTGCTGGGCGCCGTCATCATCTACGATCCGGTGGCCGGCTCGATCACCCTGACCTGGATGCTCAGCTTCTATTTCCTCCTGTCCGGCGTGTTCAACTTCTCCATCGCCCGCGCCTTCCGGCCGTCGACCGGCCGGTTCTGGCTGCTGGTGGTCTCCGGCCTCGTCGACATCGTGCTGGCGGTCTTCCTGATCCTCGGCCTGCCGGGCACCGCGGTCTGGGCGGTGGGCCTGTTCCTCGGCATCTCGCTGATCACGTCGGGCATGGCGCTCCTGTTCTCGGCGCTCGACGCGCGCAACAACGCGCCCACCCGGGGGGCGTGACATGAGCCGGTCGAAAGAGGATCTGGTCGCGCGCCTTCTGGAGCGCAGCAACGGCGCGACCTTCGCCGACGATCTGGGCGTCGATCTTGGCCGCAACGAGCCGATGGGGCTGTTCCTGTGGCTGGTGGCCGCGAACCTGTCCTCGGCGCGCATTTCCGCCGATCAGGCGCTGCGCGCCGCCAAGGCCCTGAAGGATGCCGGGCTGACCACCGCGCAGCACATGGCCGATGCGACCTGGAAGGAGCGCGTCGTCATCCTCAACCGCAACGGCTATGCGCGCTTCGACGAGAAGACCTCGCGCTTCCTGCAGGACATGGCCGACCATTGCCTGGCGGAATATGACGGCGACCTGCGAAAGCTGCGCGCGGCGGCCGGAGAGGACCCGGCCGAAGAGCGCCGGCTCCTGAAAGCCTTCAAGGGCATCGGCGATGTCGGCGTCGACATCTTCTTCCGCGAGGCGCAGATCGCCTGGGAGGAGATCTATCCCTTCGCCGACAAGCGCGCGCTCAAGGCTGCCGAAGAGCTCGGCCTCGGCAAGGATGCCGAGACCCTGGCCGGCCTCGTGCCGAAGCCACGCTTTCCGGCGCTCCTGGCGGCGCTTCTCAAGGCCGATCTCGACAAGGCGCTCGACGAGATCGCGGAGGGCTGAGCGGCCGCGCCGGCGTCAGACGTGCTGGCCGCCATTGATATGCAACTCGGAGCCGGTGACGTAGGACGCCTGCCCCGAACACAGGAAGTAGATCACATCGGCAACTTCCGCGGTCTGGCCAAGGCGGCGCAGGGGGATGTCGTCGATCATCTTCTCGGTGCCCGGCGACAGGATCGCCGTCTCGATCTCGCCCGGCGCGATGGCGTTGACCCGGATGCCGGCCGGGCCGAAATCATGGGCCATCTCGCGGGTCAGCGAGTTCAGCGCCGCCTTCGACGTGGCATAGGCCGTTCCGGCGAAGGGATGCACCCGGCCGCCGGCGATCGAGGTGATGTTGACGATCGAGCCCCGCGCCTTGGACAATTCCTTGAACAGGCCGCGCGCCAGCATGATCGGGGCGAAAAAGTTCACCTGGAACACGTCCCGCCACGCATGCATGGGCGTGCGGATCGAATCCATGCGCGAGCCGCCCTCGCCCTTGGGCGAGATCGCCGCGTTGTTGACCAGCGCATGCAGTTCCGAGCCGTTGGCCTCCAGCCGGCGCCGAATCTCCGACACGGCGAAGCCGACATCCTCCTGGTCCGACAAATCGACCCGGATGTGATCCTCGGGGCCGGCCGGCCACGGGCAGTCGTCGGAGAAATCCTGACGCGAGCAGGTGATCACCCGCCAGCCTTCGCGGGAGAAGCGCTTAACGGTCGCGTGACCGATGCCCCGCGACGCGCCGGTCAGAACCAGCGTCTTGCGGTCGTCCTGCGGGGTGTCCGCCATTGGTAGAGGCCCTCTTCGAAACTCGAATTCCCGCGCCCGGCGATCACGGAATGATCAACTTGTCCGATGGCGCGCGACATGCGGTTGCTTCTAGCACGTTCGCCGATGCACATAGGCGATCCGGGAAGCGGAGACGAACAATTGATGGTGCGTGTCGGCAAAAATGCTCGTCTCGTCGCAAGACAGTGCGTCGCTGCTCTGGCGACGGCCCTGCTGCTGGCAGCGCCGGTGCGTGCGGCCGATCCCGATCCGTCCGACTGGCCCGCGGTCCTCGAAGCGGCCGAGGGGCAGACGGTCTATTTCAACGCCTGGGGCGGCTCGCAGAACATCAATGATTACATCGGCTGGGTCGCCGACACGGTGAAGGACCGCTTCGGCGTCACCCTGCAGCACGTCAAGCTCGACGACACCGCCAACGCGGTGGCCGCGGTCGTTGCGGAAAAGGCGGCCGGCAAGGATACGGGCGGGTCGGTCGACCTCGTCTGGATCAATGGCGAGAACTTCGTCTCCATGCAGGGTGAGGGCCTCCTGGCCGAGGGCTTCGCCACCGCCCTGCCCAACTGGAAATTCGTCGATACCGACAATCCCAGCGTGACCACCGACTTCACCGTGCCGACCAAGGGCCAGGAATCGCCCTGGGGCGGCGCCAAGATGGTGTTCTTCGCCGATACCGCCCGAAGCGGCGCCATTGCCGACATGCCGCAGGACACCGACGCCTTGCTGGAATGGGCCAAGGCCCATCCCGGCCAGTTCTCCTATCCGGCGCCGCCGGATTTCATCGGCTCGAGCTTCCTGAAGCAGGTGCTGATCGAGCAGGCGCCCGACGCGTCCGTCCTGCAGCAGGCCGCGACCGACGCGAATTTCGCGGAAACGACGGCGCCTTTGTGGGCCTGGCTCGACGCAATCCGTCCGGTGCTCTGGCGTGAGGGCCGCGACTATCCGCAGAACTACCCGGCCATGAAGCAGCTTCTGGGCGACGGAGAACTCGGCATCATCTTCGCCTTCAACCCGTCCGAGGCCTCGGCCGGCATCGCCGCCGGCGAACTGCCGGACACCGTGCGCTCCTTCACCTTTCCCGGCGGCACGCTGGGCAACACCCATTTCGTCGCCATTCCGTACAATTCCTCGGCCAAGGCCGGCGCGATGGTGGTCGCCGACTTCCTGATCTCGCCGGAAGCGCAATTGCGCAAGGAAGACCCCGCCTATTGGGGCGACCCGACGGTTCTTGCCATGGACCGGCTGGATGCGGCCGATCGCGAAGCCTTCGCCGCCATCGACCGGGGCGTCGCCACGCTGCCCCCGTCCGAGCTCGGTCCGGTCCTGCCGGAACCCCACGCCTCCTGGATGACCCGCATCGAGGACGAGTGGAAGCGCCGCTACGGCGGCTGATGACCTGCACGGATGCCCCTGCCCGGACGGCCGGTCCACCTCGGGCGGCGCCCGGCGGCCTGACGCCATGAAGGGCGACGCGCCCCCCTGCCGGCTGTGTTTCACCGCGATCCTGCCGGCGCTTCTGGCGTTGCTCCTCGCCGCGCCCGTCGCCGTCGGGCTGGCCGGGGTGGCGCTGCCGGCCTTCGGCTATCTGCCGGCGCTGGGCGGCGACGCCTTCTCCCTCGAACCGCTGCGGGCCGTTCTGGCCGCTCCGGGCATCGGCGTCTCCGTCGGGCTGAGCTTTGCGGCCGGGCTCCTGACGACGGCCGTCTCCGTCGTGGGCGTCGCGCTGTTCCTCGCCGCCTTTTCCGGCAGCCGGGGCATGGTCGTGGTGCGGCAGGCGCTGGCGCCACTTCTGGCCGTGCCGCATGCGGCGGCCGCCTTCGGCATTCTGTTCCTGATCGCGCCGTCCGGCCTTCTCTTCCGCCTCGCCGCGGTGCCGCTCGGCCTGGAGCGTCCGCCGGACCTTCTGATCGTCGGCGATCCGCTGGCCCTGTCGATGATGGCCGCGCTCGTCGCCAAGGAGATGCCCTTCCTGATGCTGGTCGCCTTCGCGGCCCTGCCGCAGGCCGATCCCGAACGCCGGCAGCGGCTCGGCCGGTCGCTCGGCTATGGGCGGATGGCCGCCTTTCTCCTCACCGTCTGGCCATCGGTCTATCGCCAGATCCGGCTGCCGGTGATCGCGGTCGCGGCCTTCGCCTCGGCCGTCGTCGACGTCGCGCTGATCCTCGGGCCCTCGACGCCGGCGCCCCTCGCCGTCCGGCTGATCGGCTGGATGAACGATCCCGACCTCGCCATGCGCTTTAAGGCCTCCGCCGGCGCGCTGGTGCAGCTGGTGGTCACCCTCGCCGTCATCCTCGCCTGGCTCGGCCTCGAGCGGGTCGGTGGCTGGCTCGTCCGCCGGGAGGCGGCCAAGGGCCGGCGCCATGCCTCCGACGCGGCCCTGCGCGGCTTCGCCGCCCTGCCGGTGCCGCTCGCCGCTCTTGCGGTGTTCGTCGGGCTTGCGCTCCTTCTCCTGTGGTCGGTCGCCGGCTTCTGGGGCTTTCCCGATCTCCTGCCGCCGACCCTCAATCTGCAGAGCTGGCGCCGCGCCGTCGACGCCGCCAGCGGGCCCTTGTGGACGAGCTTCGTCGTCGCGTTGGCCGCCGCGACCATCGCCCTCGGCCTCGTCGTCACACTGCTCGAAGCCCGTCGCCGGCGTTTTCCTGCCGCGCGTGCCGGCGAGATCCGCCTGCCCTCGGCCATTGCCGGCCTGATCTACCTGCCGCTGATCGTTCCCCAGATCGCCTTCGTCTTCGGCCTGCAGGTGCTGACCCTCGCGGCCGGCCTGACGCCCTCGGTGCCGCTGCTGGTCGCCGCCCATCTGATCTTCGTCGCGCCCTATGCGGCGCTGGCGCTGGCCGATCCGTGGTTCGCCCTCGATCCGCGCTACGAGCGGGTGGCAGCCGGGCTTGGCCGGTCGCGCCGGGCGATCTTCTTCCGCGTCCGCCTGCCGATGCTGACGGCGCCGATCCTGACCGCGCTGGCCATCGGCTTTGCCGTGTCGATCGGCCAGTATCTGCCGACCGTTCTGATCGGCGCCGGACGCCTGCCGACGATCACGACCGAGGCGGTGGCGCTGGCCGCCGGCGGCAATAGGCGGGTCATCGGCGCCTATGCCCTCCTGCAGACCGCGCTGCCCTTCCTCGCCTTCGCCGCCGCCAGCCTCGTGCCGGTCTTGCTTGCACGCGGCCGTCGCGGCATGAGGGCGCCATGACCCCAGACGAAGGATTGCGCCTCGACGCCGTCGAGATCAGCCTCGGAACCCGCCGCCTCCTGACCCTCGACCGGCTGGTGCCGCCGGGCCAGACGCTCAGCGTCATGGGACCGTCCGGTTCGGGCAAGTCGACGCTGTTTGCGCTGATCGCCGGCTTCCTCGATCCGGCCTTCACCGCGACGGGGCGGGCGCTTCTCAACGGCCGCGACCTGACCGGCCTGCCGCCGGAGCGACGCCGGGTGGGCCTCCTCTTCCAGGATGCGCTGCTCTATCCGCACATGTCGGTCGGCGGCAATCTGCTTTTCGGCCTGTCGGCCCAGGTGACGGGCCGCAGCCGTCGCCGCGCCGCGGCCGAGGCGATGCTGGAGCGCGTCGGCCTGCCCGGCCATCTCGACCGCGATCCGGCGACGCTCTCGGGTGGCCAAGCGGCCCGCGTCGCCCTTGCCCGCACGCTGCTGGCCGACCCCGAGGCGCTGCTACTCGACGAGCCCTTCTCGCGGCTCGACACGGATCTGCGCCAGACCGTGCGGCAGCTCGTCTTCGATCTCGTCGCCGAGCGGCAGATCCCGGCCCTGCTCGTCACCCATGACCGGGCCGACGCCGAAGCCGCCGGCGGGCCGATCGTCGATCTCGGCGCGGGAGCCACCTCGTGACGTCGGCCCCCCTGCCCGATCTGCCGGTCAAAGACGTTCTCGGCGACTTGTCGGCGGCGATGGCGGCACGCGGCCGCGCCGTCCTCGTCGCGCCTCCCGGCGCCGGCAAGACGACGCTGGTGCCGCTCGCCTTCCTGGCCGAGCCATGGCTGGGCGACGGCAAGATCATCCTCGTCGAGCCCCGACGCCTTGCCGCCCGCGCCGCCGCCCGGCGCATGGCCGACCTTCTCGGCGAGGCGGTCGGCGACACGGTCGGCTGGCGCATGCGGCTCGATACCAAAGTCTCGCGCAAGACCCGCATCGAGGTCGTCACCGAAGGCGTCTTCACCCGCATGATCCTGTCCGACCCGGAGCTCTCCGGCGTTTCGGCCGTCCTCTTCGACGAATTCCACGAGCGTTCGCTGGACGGTGATTTCGGCCTGGCGCTGGCCATCGACGTCGCCTCGGCACTGCGCGAGGATCTGAAGCTCCTCGTCATGTCGGCGACGCTGGACGGCGCCCGCGTGGCGACGCTTCTGGGCGATGCGGCGGGCGACCCGGTCGCCGTCGTCGAAAGTCATGGCCGCGCCTTCCCGGTGGCCCTGCGCTATCGCGACCGGCCGGGCACCGAGCCGGTGGAGGATGCCGTCGTCGCCGCGATCCGCACCGCGCTCACCGAGGAAAGCGGCAGCCTGCTGGTCTTCCTGCCCGGCCAGCGCGAGATCGAGCGGGTTGCCGAGCGCCTGCGGCCGCTGGTGGCCGAGACCGTCGACGTCGCGCCGCTCTACGGCGCCATGGAGGGCGCCGCCCAGGACCGGGCGGTGCGCCCCGCCCCCGAGGGACGCCGCAAGGTGGTGCTCGCCACCTCCATCGCCGAGACCTCGCTGACCATCGACGGCGTGTCGGTGATCGTCGATGCCGGGCTGCGCCGCCAGCCGGTCTTCGAGCCGGCGACGGGCCTGTCGCGACTGGAAACCGTACGCATCTCCAGGGCCGCGGCCGACCAGCGCGCCGGCCGCGCCGGACGCACTGCGCCGGGCACCGCGATCCGGCTGTGGCGAGAGGAGCAGACGGCGGCGCTCGCGCCCTTCGACCGACCGGAAATCCTCGCCACGGACCTCTCCGGTCTCGTCCTCGACTGCGCCGCCTGGGGCGTTGCCGAGCCGGCCGACCTCGCCTTTCTCAATCCGCCGCCCGGCCCCGCCGTCGCTGAGGCGCGCGCGCTCCTGACCGAGCTCGGCGCGCTCGACACCGACGGCCGGCTGACACCGACGGGCGAAGCCATGCGCGGCCTGCCGCTTCCGCCGCGGCTGGCCCATATGGTGGTGGCGGCCGGCGATACGGCCCGGCGCGACGCGGCGTTGCTGGCGGTGCTCCTGACCGAACGCGGCCTCGGCGGCACCGATATCGATCTCGGCGAACGCCTGCGCCGCTTGGCCGGCGACCGCTCGCCGCGCGCCAGGGCCGCTGCCGGCCTTGCCGGCCGGATCGCCAGCGATGCCAGGGCGACCGCGCCGCCGTCTTCGGCGGAACCGGCGACCGAGCCCGGCGAATTGCTGGCCCTCGCCTATCCCGATCGCATCGCCATCGCCCGCGGGGCGCACGGCCATTTCGTCCTGGCCAATGGCCGCGGCGGCGTCGTGGATGCGGCCTCCAGCCTTGCCCGTGAACGCTTCCTCGTCGTCGCCGAGCTCCAGGGCCAGGCCCGGGCCGGGCGCATTCTCTCGGCCGCGCGCCTGTCGTCCGAGGCGACGGACCGGCTCGTTGCCGACCGCGGCGTCAGCGAGGACGTCGTCACCTTCGACACCGCGTCCCGGCAGGTGCGCGCCCGCCGGGTGCGCCGGCTCGGCCGCGCCACCCTGTCCGAAGCGCCGCTGCCGACCCCGACAGGCGAGGCGACGATTCGCGCGCTGGCCGATGGCCTGCGCCGTCTCGGCTTCGCCGCCCTGCCGCTCGGCAAGGACAATGAGCGGCTGCTGCGCCGCCTGCGCTTCCTCGCCGCCGCCTATGGCCCGCCCTGGCCGGAGCTTTCCGACGCGGCGCTGCTCGCCGGCCTCGATGACTGGCTGATGCCCTATCTGCCGGGCGTCACCGGGCTGGCGCAGATCACGCCCGGGCAGATCTCCGAGGCGCTGCGCGGCCTCGTCCCGCCCGCGGCGGCCAACCGGCTGGAAGCGCTGGCGCCCTCCCATTACGAGGCGCCGACCGGCTCGCGCGTGCCGATCCGCTACGAGGCCGACCAGCCGGTGCTGGCGATCCGGGTGCAGGAGCTCTTCGGCCTGGCGCAGCACCCCACCATCGCCGATGGCCGCCTGAAGCTGACCGTCGAGCTCCTGTCGCCGGCCCATCGCCCGATCCAGATCACCCGCGATCTGCCGGGCTTCTGGGCCGGCTCCTGGTCCGACGTGCGCGCCGACCTGCGCGGCCGCTATCCCCGCCACGCCTGGCCGGAAGACCCGGCCAACGCACCCCCCACCGCCCGCGCCAAGCCCCGCGGACAATAGGGGCCCGGGGCGCCGCAGCATCGCCATGGGCCGCGGCGACCGGCAGGCGCAAGGTACATCTGGAAGGCGGGAGGGGATGACGGCGACGCGCGGCACTGTCCGGATCGCTCGATGAGCCGAAGTTCGTTCCCGGGCGGCGTTCAGCCTACACCAGCACGCCATCGCTTCTTGCCGTGCGGCCCCGGATCGGTTAGGGAGATTTTGGTCATGCCGATCCGTTCACCGGATCCCGCCCGCGACCCGGGCACCCGTAGCTCAGCTGGATAGAGCGCTGCCCTCCGAAGGCAGAGGTCACAGGTTCGAATCCTGTCGGGTGCACCATTCCTGAATACCAATGGGCACCACTTTGGTGAGCTGGTCGACCTGTCCAACACGGCGCCGCAGGACACTTTTACGCCCGCGGACGATCGCTCGACCGTAGCCCGGATGTAGCTTTTGCGGAACGGGACGGCCCCGTTGGCGATTCTGTCCGTCATCAGTTTTGACAGCGCTACGATGTTTGCAACTGACAGATCGAGGGTGGGTCCTGCCCGCTCCAGGACGCGCTGCTTTGCCGCCACCGCAATTGCCCGCTCCGTCTTTACCCGCTCGATTCGCGCGGTGACATCCGGGTCGTCAAGGCTAAGCGAACCCCGCTCTACGCCGTCGTAAAGGCGACCAAGCCGGGCGTTTGCATCGGCGACGTCCGCCTCAATCCGCACAAGCTCCGCGTGGCTGTCGGTTGAAGTCCGCGAGCGCTGCTCGTCAATCAACCGGAGCATATTTGCCAGGCGCGAAGGCTCGAACAAACGCTGGACGAGCGCGTCTGTCACTGCATCATCAAGCTTCCCCATCGGCACTGAGCGTCCAGGGCAGGCGGTCTTGCCGCGCGATTGGCTCGTCGCGCAGGTGTAGTACTTATAACGGCCGCTCTTACCCGTTCGCATCGTCATCGCCCCCTCGCAGTCGGCGCAGCGAAGTAGTCCGGTCAGGAGGATCGGCCCGGTCACCGTCTTTGGGGGAGCGATCTTCGGATTCCGACTGCGCAAGTGTTGCTGGACAGCATCCCAAGTGGCCTTTCCGACTATCTCCGGGCATGGCACTTCTACG
The DNA here is from genome assembly GCF_964217435.1 of Aurantimonas sp. Taxonomy (NCBI): domain Bacteria; kingdom Pseudomonadati; phylum Pseudomonadota; class Alphaproteobacteria; order Hyphomicrobiales; family Aurantimonadaceae; genus Aurantimonas; species Aurantimonas sp. The sequence goes on from NZ_CAXPJM010000044.1 coordinate 60,575, forward strand.
TGCTCATCCACCGAACGCGGCCGGCGAGAACGGGAATCTGACCGATTGTAAACGTAAGCGCCTTTGTAGACTGGGTTCGTCAGCAAGGCATGGAGTGGCCCAACATGCCACAACTTGCCGCGACGTGTGCGGTGGCCGCTAGCGTTGAGATGGCTAGCGATGGCTTTGACGCCCATCGGACCGGATCGCATGTCGCCCACCTGGGCAAGCCGGAAGATCATACGGACTGTCGTTGCCTCGACCTCGTCAACCGCCAGTTTTTTCTTTTGTTTGCGGCCGACGGTCTCGCACACATACGTCCGGTAGCCGAAAGGCGCCACAGAGCCGTTCCAGTAGCCAGCACCGGCATTGGCGCGCATCGTAGAGCGAACATGCTTGGCCGTCTCGCGGCTTGAATGCTCATCGACAACGGCGAGGAGTTGCCGCATCAGATCACCGCCCTCATCCCGCGCGATCTGCTGGGTCACCGAATAGAGTTCGATGCCCCGATGCCGCAGATTGCGTAGCGTGAGCTCTGTCTCAGGCGCGTTGCGTCCGAAACGCGACTGCGAGTAAACGAGGATCGCACGGAACGGCGGCGGACTGGCCTCCGCGTCACCCAAAAGGCGCTGCAACCCAGGACGGATTTGAGTCAGCGCCGAGGCTCCCCTATCGACGTACTCTTCCGTGAGTAGGAAGCCGTTCTGACAAGCGTACGCCTCGACCGCTGCCTGTTGGTCACGAAGGCTGATCCCTTCCTTTGCCTGCCGCACGGTGGAGACCCGGTAGTAAGCTACTGCGGTGATCAGGCCCTCTTGCGCACTCATTCCAACAACCCTCCGCGACCTGTCTCTTCCTCGCACTTGCTGTCCGAGTGAGGACCGCTCGCTTCCGGCAACCGCGCGAGGAGGTCGTCGAGAAGCGCCGCCACCAGAACCAATTCGGCAGGCGTTATATCAAGCTCGTTTTCGATATCGACGCTAAACCCGGTAGCGGGCGAGAGCGTTCCAGAAATGGGAAGGGGACCTGACATGCGGGCGATCGTGGCGACCGATGGAGGATCTGACCCCCCACTTAATTCGAAACGTCACTAGTCGCGGCAGCGGATCTGGGCCTCCGGGCACGGGATCTCCCACTCGGAACCGCAGAATCGACGCTTCCATTTTCGTGGGGCGCAAATGCTATCGTCCAACGGGCGTGGTCAGGTGGACCAGCTTGCCCAGATTGAACATCTGGACTGGTCTCCGATCCTGCGAGGGATCCGGGTGGCAAGCCCGCCTGAGAATGACCGCGCGCGTAGTGAGCGGGTAATCTCCTCAGCAGGAATGATCGAGACGTCCTATCAAGCGAGAGAGGGGATCAACACGAACATCACTCCGAGCCCCAAGGGGTTCCCAACCTGGTGGATACTGCGGACCTTCGCGCACACCATCATCACCGCCGAAGCCTTTCGCGTTCGCTACGGACGGCCTGAGCTGGAGTACGCACTGGATTTCGAGTGGCGTCTCCCATGGGGCGCCAAAATGCTACTTCCTGAGAACCGGGATTGGCATAATCGCTCAGTGTCCCCGGTTGAGCCGATCAATCGTGTAGCGAATTACGAAATGCCGCCCCGTGCCGGCCTACCTCGACTGTTTGAGATGCTTCACACCGATGTCGGCTCGTCGTGCGGCATGAGGCTGCCGTACGTTTATCAGATCGACTTTGATGCGGCGGTCGAGAGCATCTTAGGGAACTGACGTGAGACCGCGGCGGGGCAGCACGATAACGGTATATAACTGCCCAGCGCCCGATCTGAGAGGTCATCCTCTATCGCATTCGGGTGTTCCAGCGCCCCGGTCACGTGTATGGATGGCGACGCGTGCGGTCGCAGAGTCACGCTTGCTGAAGGGTTAGGAAACTGGGTTGCAGGTAGCAGGATTATTCGCTGGGATAGGTGGGCTAGAGCTGGGCTTGTCAGCTTCAGGGCACCACGCGGCCTTGCTATCCGAGATTTTTGAGCCTGCCAGAGCTGTTCTCGCTGAACGCTTTCCCGATTCCGAATGCGCGGGCGACGTGAGGGGAGTCATGCACCTATCACGGAGCATCGACCTCATCACCGCTGGTTTTCCGTGCCAGGATCTCAGTCAGGCTGGAAATACGCGCGGTATAACCGGTGAGAGATCAGGGCTCGTCGGACAAATCTTCCGCCTTTTGGATGACCACCGGACGCCTTGGGTGATTCTGGAGAACGTGTCTTTCATGCTCCAGCTCGATCGTGGGCAGGGCATGAAGACGATCGTCGAGGCTTTTGAGGAGCGTGGATACCGGTGGGCATACCGCGTCGTTAATACGCTGGCCTTCCTTCCTCAAAGGCGTGAGCGCGTGATCTTCGTGGCGACGACGACCGACGTTGATCCCGCCGATGTGGTGCTTTCCGACGAGGTAGCGCACCAGACGCCAGCCACAGAGCTGCACACACATGCGCACGGCTTCTACTGGACAGAAGGTGTTCGAGGCCTTGGCTGGGCACCTGACGCGATACCGACCCTGAAGAACGGGTCAACGATCGGCATCCCTTCTCCGCCCGCCATTCTGATGCCCGACGGGGAGATCGTCACCCCCGACATCCGCGATGCGGAACGCTTGCAAGGGTTTGATGAAGGCTGGACGGCGGCGGCCGAAAGCGTTGCTCGCGCCTCAAGTCGCTGGTCGCTTGTCGGCAATGCTGTATCAGTTCCTGTCGCCGCTTGGCTCGGCAAACGCCTTGCCACGCCGGGCTCATATGACGTTGGCCGGGACTGTCCTATCGCCGAGAACGGTCGCTGGCCACGTGCAGCACGCTTCGACGGAACTCGCCGGCATCAGGTCGAGATTACCGCTTTTCCTGCCTTTGAGGCACGCCCACCACTGGCGGACTTCATGCGCTATCCAGGCAAACCGCTCTCGATCAGGGCGAGCCAGGGCTTCCTGACGCGGACAGAGCGAAGCAGCCTGCGGTTTGTGCCGGGCTTCCAAGATCGCGTGAGGGATCATCTGAGCCGAATGACCGTTTCCACCAATAAGCTGGCGGCCGAGTAACCTTTTGGATCGCCCAGTGCCGAGAAGCCCTGAGCGTAGCGTGCTGATGTCGCGTGTGCGCCAGAAGGGCACCAGTCCAGAGCTTAAGGTAGCCGCAGCACTGCGGGCCATGAGGCTGAGCTACCGCAAGAACGTGAAGGCGCTACCCGGCTCTCCGGACTTTGCCAATCGCAAGCGGCGCTGGGCGATCTTCGTCAACGGCTGCTACTGGCATCACCATACGAACTGTCGGAAAGCGACAGTGCCCAAGGCCAACAAGGCGTTCTGGGAGGACAAGTTCCAACGGAACCGGGTGCGGGATGCTAAGGCAGTCCGCGAACTGCGTCGCAAGGGATATCGCGTGGCCATCATATGGGAATGCCAGGCGGAACACGCTTGCGAGCTGGTTTCAAAGGTGGCTGAACCGCGTCGCGTAGATGTGGGTCAGACGCTCGATGAGTGAGTCGTAGTGATCTATGTCGCCGGGCTGCGGTGCCGGGGGATCCGTAACAAGTGGCACCGGTGACCCGTCGTTGCGACAAGACACGACAGCGATGGCGAGGGCGTCATAACCCGTTGTGCCCAGGCGAGAGCGGCGAGGCAGTTCCCTTACTTTTTCGATCGCGGTTATCGTTGCCCGTGGCTGCCGATGACGGTTCCAGACCGGCCCGTCCGTGGTGATACGATCATTCCTGCCCGGACTCAGAAAATCGTCAGCAGCATTGATCATGACGAAACCTGCTGCGATCGCCTGATCTGTGGCGCCGTGTACCGTCAGATGGGACGAATTCAGCTCATCGAACAGGCGCGGCCGCGCCTTTGAGTGCTCTGTCATGCAGGCTTTCGCTTCGAGCGCCATGAGCACGGAGCCGACTGGCGCCATCGTCAACGCCGGCAAGGCCGCAAGCGTCCGGTTTTCTGCTTCCGTGAGCTGGATGTCGTATCGCTTCACCAGGCTGGCCAGCGTCTCCCCATCACCGACAACCGTGCCCGACATGGCGGTACTGAGCACAAGGTCCAGATCCTTCTTACGATTGTTCGTGAAATCCCTCATCTCGTGATTGATGCCGAAGTGGACGAGGCCGGTTCCCACATGCTGGCGAAGGAGAGCGCTTCTCTGCAGCAGGTCGAAAATGATGCACCAGCAGGCAACATTGGAGTGGTGGTCGCTTCGAGAATTGTATTGCCAAGGGTGCCCACCCTTGTCTGGTCGAGCGGCCGCAGTGAGCGTTCTGCTAAGAATTTCGAGACCGGCCATCAGTGACTCACGTTACACCTATGCCTTGTAGGTACCGCTGCCGGCGATACATGTCGACTCAGGTGATTTTCCGTGAACACTCTGGAGATACCATCGTCCTCGCTCCGCTGACTGAGTTGCTTTGCCAACAGAACCGCCAAACGTCCTCGACAACGTTCATGAGCATTTGGACGCGATTGAGCGCCTGATAGCTCGGCTGCAGGAGGTCCCTTCGGGAGGCAGCGTCGAGGTGAGCTCCTTGGGCGAGCTAGTAGACGCTGTGTGGGAGATCGGCGGGGACGAGCTGGGCATCGACGCGCAGGCTCTCGATAAGCTGGAGCGCGCTCATGGACGGCTGAGACAGCCCGCTGCCTTGAACGCTGCCACACGGATGAGAACGCACCTCCTCAATTTGGATCGCGACTTCGCACCGTACGCGCAAACAGACCCAGCCGATCCGCCAGCACCGGAACAGGAATTTGATCCGACCGACGCAGTCGAGACGTCGGATACGCCTACAGCGACAGTCGTGCGGGCCGTGGCCTGGCGCAGTGTTCCAGATCGCCACAATGTCCGTTCCGCGATCGCCAGCGTTTCTTCACAGCTCGACGACATATGCGAGCAGGTTCAGCGTGCGAATTTGCCCGACGGCGAGCAGGCACTGACAAGGATCGAACGGGCGCAGCTGATCGCCATCCTCCAGACAGCCATTGCAATCCTGCAAGCGCCGATGGTGGAACGCGGCCTATTGGCTCGCGCTGGCAAGTCGCTTGGAGACGCGGCCGCCAAAACGGCGGAACGGGAGGTTCAACAGGGGCTTGGGGCGATGATGGGGATCGCGCGGAAGGAGCTTTTTGAGCTACTTCGGTCGATATTTCTCGGATGAAAGCCGCAGTGTAGCAATCACGAACGGCGATAACGGTATAACGACGGCCAGTCGGGGTTTTACGAAATTTTCGTTTTACTCACCCGCCCCGCCTCCATCGCATCAAACGCAGCCTGCAGCCGCAGCCAGTACCCCGTGCTGGACCGCGGTCTGCGCGGAGGCAGGGATGGCCGACATTGCGAGGATGGTAGCGGTACTGGCCACGAGAAGGGTGTTGAGTTTCATCGTTCGTCTCCCGTTTTTCTGATCACAGCCGTGTCGGTTCAGACGCGCTGTTCGGGTCGATAAACAAAGGGAGTGGCGAACCAGTTCCGCCTCGCGAATTGGGGA
>NZ_CAXPJM010000045.1:0-5367 GCF_964217435.1 Aurantimonas sp.
CGATCGACCGGCATGAAGGCCGGGTCCTTCGGATGGATGATGAACATGCCCATCATCCCCATGGCCATCTGGACCATCTCGTCGCCATGCGGATGGTACATGAAGGTCCCGCTCTTCACGGCGTCGAACTCGTAGACGAACGTCTTGCCCGGCGGGATTCCCGGCTGGGTCAGGCCGGTCACCCCGTCCATGCCGCAGGGCAGGATGACGCCGTGCCAGTGAACGGTCGTGTGCTCCTTCAACCTGTTCGATACGAAGATCCGCACCCGGTCGCCTTCGACGCATTCGATGGTCGGTCCCGGCGCCTGGCCATTGTAGCCCCACAGATAGGCGGTCATGCCCTCGCCCATCTCCCGCTCCACCGGTTCGGCAACGAGGTGGAACTCCTTGACGCCGTTGTTCATGCGAAAGGGCAGCGACCAGCCGTTCAGCGTCACCACGGGATTATAGTCCGGCCCGGCCGTCGGCATCAGCGGCGGCTGGGTGGCCGCCGTCTCCATGATCGGCGCTTCCGGAAGCCCCATGGCCGACGTCTTCGACCAGGCGGCGACGCCGGCAAGAGCCGCTCCCGCCCCGATGAATTGTCGTCTCGAAACCATCGTTCGGATCCTTTCGATCAATCGTCGCCAGAGGCGGACGCCATCTCGGCGTCACCAGCGGCTTCGGACGCATCTTCGCCGCCGCCGTAGACGGCCGCGGTGAGAGCGGCGTCGGCGAGGTGGAATTCGCGCTTTGCGTTGAGGGAGAGCAGGATCGCGTCGAGCTTCGCCCGCGTATCGGCGAGGAGATCGAAGGTGCTCGTGATCATCCCGTTGTAGGTGAGAAGAGCTTCCTTCTCGATCGTCGTCCGCAATGGCACGACGCGAGAGCGGTAGTGCCGGGCGATCTCGCTGCGACCGCGATAGGCCTTGTAGGCAGCGCGTGCCTGCGACCGGATGTCGACGGCCTTGGCCGCCAGCTGGTTGGCCGCCTTCAGGTACTGGAATTCCGCCTTTCGAAGCCGGGCCTGCCCACTGTCGAAGATCGGGATTTCGAGCCCCACCTCCACGGATGCGGACACGACGTTGCTTGCCGCTTCGGACCCGTCGTCGCGTTCCTCGACCTCGCGTTCGACTTCCACGCCGGCGGCCAGTTCCAGGTCGGACACATATCGCGTGGCCTTCGTCAGGCCGTAGGACCGCGCCAGCGCCTCGAGTTCGAGACGCGCCACCTGAAGGTCGACCCGGTTGCGAAGAGCCTCCGCCTCGGTGGCCTTGAAGCCCTTCAGCGTGCCAGGCAGTGCGGGCAATGCGTTCGGAACCTCGAAATCGAGATTCTTCCCCCATACGCCCATCACCCGGTAGAGCTTCTCCTTGGCCAGTTGCGCGGCCAGTCGCGCTTCGGCCGTCCGCCCGGTCAATTCGGCATAGAAGGCCTGTTCGCGGGCCTGCTCGACCTTCGGCATCGCTCCGGTCCGGCCCAGTTCGCTGGCCAGTTCCGCGGCAGCGTCCGCGGCGAGTTTCGCACGGTTCAGATAGGCGACCGTCTCCCAGGCCGCGACAGCCTCGATCCATGCCTCACGCGTTCTGGCCGCAAGCGCCAGCGTTGCGTCGACGGCCCGCAATTGCGCCTGGAGGACCCGAACCTCCGCAACGTCGAGGCGCCGTTCGCGGGTCATCATCCGGACGATGTTGGCGGCGATCAGCCCCTCGATCGTCCGTCCGACACCAATCCCGCTGTAGGAGAGCGAAAGCCTCGGATTGACGGCGAGCCCCTCCTGCCAGAGTTCGGCAACCGACAATCCGACCTCTGCATAGTCCGCCTGCAATGTCTTGTTGCTGAGAAGCGCGACCTGCACGGCCGCGTCGGCGCCGATATATTTCGCCGCGAGCAGGTTCCGGACCCGCTCGCTGGCCGCCGCAGCCTGCGCCTGATCCTGGACCCAGACCGTTTGTTTTCCCAAACGGCGCCCGGCGTCTGCCGACACGACATCGAAGCCGAGATCCGGCTCGAATGTCTCTGAAGCCGCAACGCAGCCGGACATGATCAGCGGCAGGAGAAGGACGCTGCTCATCCTGAACAGCGGCCTCATAGTGCCGGCTCCCGGCCGGCTACGGGGGAAACGTCCACGCCAGTACCGCGCCAACCATCCGGCTCGCGGACAGTGCGGTGGGTATAGGCGCCGACGACGGAAGCATGCCCGGATGTTCCGCCAGGGATGCTCGGGTCCTCAGGCGACGGGAATACGGTCGTTTCGGGCAGACCCCGAGCAGCGTCCGCACAGCCCGCCAGAAGCAGGCCGGGCAGGATGCCGGCAATGATGGAGAATCTCATTGTTGAACCTGAACGCCATACCGTTCGCCGCGAGATGCGCCTCGCGGAACCGGTCATGGGGGAAGAGGATCAGGCTTCGCCGCAGGCGAATTCCTGACGTCCACGCTTGCGACCAAGGAATGGCCGGAAGACGCAATAAGGCTGAGAAAAGCCCTGGACGGTCAGATTCGGGGAGGACGCTCGGTGGTGGGTCCGGACTGTCCTGTCAGATCCGTCGTGAGGATCGGATAGGACAGATTGCGGCTGACCGGCATGGCGTCGGTCGGCCCGACGGCCTGCGGGACGGCCGTCAGGCAGTGCGTCGCACAGTCACTTGCGCCGGCGGCCTTGTGATCATGGGCTTTCGCGGGCGCATGGTGGCCATCGTGCGCATGCCCGGGTTCGCCGGCCATATCCGCCTCAGCGACCATCGCCATGGCGAGGGGCTGCGAGGACATGATGGACGGTTCCGCCCCGACCGACCCGACGGATGCGAACAGCATGCTCAGCATGACCGCGAGAGCAGTCAGCAGCCGAGCAGGCGTGCGAGCATGGGATCGGTGAAACATCATCGCGCTGTGGATATCATGAACTCGAAGAGGCGTCCATTCTCAGACCCCTGCCCTCGTGGGACGCCCCTCCCCAGACGCCGCGGCTTCCGTACTCGTGAAACCACCCCGTGATCGGGGCAAGCCGTCGGGTCACCCACCGGCGGTGCCGGTCGGCCAGGTCGCGTGGTGGTCGTCGATCACCAGGGCGTGCCGATGGCGGATCGGCTGGTGGCGATGCGGATGGCGGTGTGGCTCCGGCCCCTCCCAGCCCTCGTGCTCGTGCTGATGGTGATCGTCGTGGACATGCAGCGCATCGTGCGCCAGCGCCTGGTGGACATGCTCGATCTCGACCGGATCGTTCGCCGGCCAGAAGACCAGCGCGACCGCGGCGCCCGCAGCCGCTCCAGCAGCCATGACCAGAAAGGTCGGGCCAAGGCCGATCGTCGCGCCAAGCCACCCGGCGGCCGGATAGGTAACGAGCCAGCAGGCATGCGAGAGGGCGAACTGCGCCGCGAAGACGGCGGGCCGGCTGTCGGCATCGGAGGAGCGGCGCAGGAGCAGCCCCCCGGGCGTGCCGATCGCCGACGCAGCGGCACCGAGCAAGGCCCATAGGATGACGCTGCCCGTCCATCCAGGGCCGGTGCCGGCTATGACGAGGAGGCCCGCCATGGCGCTCGCGCCCGTCAGCATGACGGTGCGGGCGGGAACCCGGTCGAGAAGCCGCGAGAGCAGGATGGCGACCGCCATCGAGCCCAGGCCGTAGGCGGCGAAGAGGAAGGCCACGTCGTCGTTGGTGCCGCCGAGATCGGCGCGCACGACGACGACAGTGTTGACGATCACCATCGCCCCGCCCGACGAGGCCGCGAAGGACACGGCCAGGAGACCGCGCAGGCGCGGCGTTGCGAGGTAGACGCGGATACCGCGGGTCAGCTTGTCGACGAACCGACCGCCGCTGGCCGCCTTGGCGACCGGAAGCGCGACCGAGACGACCAGCGCCGCGGATGCGAGGAAGCCGAAGACCGTGCCGAGAAACAGCCAGTGGAAGGAGATCACGGTGAGCAGAAGCCCCGCCAGGAGCGGGCTGAAGAGCGACTCGAGGTCGTAGGCGAGCCGCGAGAGCGACAGGGCGTTCGTGTACTCCCGCTCGTCCGGCAGGATGTCGGGGATCGTGCCCTGGAAGGTCGGCGTGAACAGGGCCGACATCGACTGGAACGCGAAGACGAGACCGTAGACCTGCCAGATCTCGGTGACGAAGGGCAGGACGAGCACGAAGGCCGCCCGGGCGAGGTCGAGGCCGACGAGCAGCGTCCGGCGCGGGAGGTAACCCGTCAGGACCCCGGCGAACTGCGAGACACCCACATAGGCGATCATCTTGATCGCAAGCGCCGTCCCGAGCACCGCGCCGGCCTCGGCGCCGGCAAGGTCGTAGGCCAGCAGCCCCAGCGCCACCGTCGTCAGGCCAGTCCCGATGAGCGACAGAACCTGCGCTGCAAAGAGATGGCGATAGGTGCGATGGCGCAGGACGGTCAGCATGGTTGTGTTACCTCGACCCCGGCGTTGCGGCTGCCCGGCCGGAAGAAGATGCCGACCGACGGCACGGGACCATCGGTCGGCGGTGATTGGAAGGCCTCGTCAGACCTTCCGCTCGAAAGCGGTGTAGGTGCCGCTCGTGCGCAGCGTCAGGGACACCGGCGCATCGCCGCGGTTGCGCCAGAACCAACCGTGGTTGCCGGTGAAGGCCGCCTGGATGGTCCCTTCGTCGGAAGAGACCGAGCGCCCCTTCTCGTAGGAGATGTTCTGTCCGCCGCCGTCGCCATGCGTGTCGTAGTTGACCGCACCGCCTTCCGAAACGACCCAGGCGAAGGAGGCGATCTCGCCCTCCTGCATGGTCAGCTTGATCTCAGCCCCCTCCCCGGGCGCGAGCGTGATGGTCATCTCGTCCTGGCGCATCTCCTGAGCGACGGCCGACGAGACGAACAGACCGCCGATCGCACCGAACAGGCTGGACTGCCGCTCCGAGATGGGCGGTGCCGGGGGCGCGGGCGGGGCCAGCGGAGCGACGGGCGGCGGCACCACGCCGACGGCGGCAGGCGGAAGTGGCGTGGCGTCGGCACCGGTTGCCGGGGCAGCGCGGGCGGCCGCGTCCCTCGCGGCATCGGCTTCGGCTTCTGCCGCGAGCTGGGTCTTGATCTCGCCCATCTCCGTGAGGTTCAGCGCCGATCCGACCCCGGTCGGATCGATCCCGTACTCGGCGGGAAGCACGACGGCGACGAGGATCGCAGTGGCGGAGACTGCCGCGATGACGGTCGAGCGCAGGAGCTTCCGCGTGGATGGAAGCTCGGCGCGGATGGGCATGTCGGTATTGTACATGTGTCGGTATCCTTGCGTTGAGAGGTCGTCAGGCGACGAGATAGCCGGCGACCTGGTAGCCGAAGAGCACGAAGCCGGCGGCCATCATGACGACGTTGGCGGTGTAGGCGTGGCGGAAGAAGCTCGGTGTCCTGCGCCAGAAGCCCATGACGAT
>NZ_CAXPJM010000046.1:0-5211 GCF_964217435.1 Aurantimonas sp.
ATCGTCATGGGCTTCTGGCGCAGGACACCGAGCTTCTTCCGCCACGCCTACACCGCCAACGTCGTCATGATGGCCGCCGGCTTCGTGCTCTTCGGCTACCAGGTCGCCGGCTATCTCGTCGCCTGACAACCTCTCAACTCAAGGATACCGACACATGTACAATACCGACATGCCCACCCGCGCCGAGCTTCCTTCCACGGGGAAGCTGGTGCGCTCGACCGCGATCGCAGCGGTCACTGCCACTGCGATCCTGATCGCCGTCGTGCTTCCCGCCGAGTACGGAATCGATCCGACCGGGGTCGGATCGGCGCTGAACCTCACCGAGATGGGTGAGATCAAGACCCAGCTCGCGGCAGAAGCCGAAGCCGATGCCGCGAGGGACGCCGCCGCCCGCGCTGCCCCGGCAACCGGTGCCGACGCGACGCCGCTTCCGCCTGCCGCCGTCGGCGTGGTGCCGCCGCCCGTCGCTCCGCTGGCGCCGCCCGCGCCACCGGCACCGCCCGCCCCGGAGCGGCAGTCCAGCCTGTTCGGTGCGATCGGCAGCCTCTTCGTCTCGTCCGCCGTCGCTCAGGAGATGCGTCAGGACGAGATGACCATCACGCTCGCCCCCGGGGAAGGCGCGGAGATCAAGTTGACCATGCAGGAGGGCGAGATCGCCTCGTTCGCCTGGGTCGTATCGGAAGGCGGCGCGGTCAACTACGACACGCATGGCGACGGCGGCGGACAGAACATCTCCTACGAGAAGGGGCGCTCGGTCTCCTCCGACGAGGGGACCATCCAGGCGGCGTTCACAGGCAACCACGGATGGTTCTGGCGTAACCGCGGCGATGCGCCCGTGTCCCTGACGCTGCGCACGAGCGGCACCTACACCGCCTTCGATCGCAAGGTCTGACAACAGCCATCTCCGCCGATCGACGGCTTCCCGCCGTCGGTCGGCATCCCGGATGCCGAACGACCCGTGCTATACGGAAGCCCTGAAATAGGGTAGGGGCCTATATCATGGCTCATCTCACAAACGACCCGACTAAGCTCATTGCCCGCATCCGTCGGCTCCAGGGCCAACTGGACGCGGTCGCCCGAAGCCTCGAGAACAAGGCGCCTTGTGGCGACGTCCTGCAACTCGTCGCTTCCATCCGAGGTGCCGTGAACGGCCTGACGATCGAGCTGATGGAGGAGCACGTGCGCAACCACGTGGTGAACCCTGACCGCGAGGACGATCCGGAGAAGGCAAAGGGGGCGACCGACCTGATCGCGGTCCTGCGGACCTACCTGAAGTGACGAGGGGGGAAGTGTCGGCGATGTCGGAGCATGGCGGCTCCCACAGTCATGTCTTTCTCGGCGACGGCCATAGTCGGAACGAGCGCCGTGTCTGGCTCGTGATCGCCTTGACCGTCTCCATGATGGTGATCGAGATCGTCGCCGGTACGATCTACGGCTCCATGGCCCTGGTCGCGGACGGGCTTCACATGTCGACGCACGCGGCCGCCATGCTGATCACCGTCGGTGCCTATTTCTTCGCTCGCAAGCACGCCCGGAACCCTCGCTTCACGTTCGGGACAGGCAAGCTCGGAGACCTCGCCGCATTCGCCAGCGCGATCATCCTCGCGTTGGTCGCTCTCCTCATCGGCTACGAGAGCTTCCTGCGCCTCGTCTCACCCGTGCCCATCTCGTTCGGACAGGCGATCGCGGTGGCCTTCGTCGGGCTCGCGGTGAACCTCGCGAGTGCGTGGCTCCTGAAGGACGACCACCACCACCATGGCCACGATCACGGGCATCACGACCATGATCATGATCACGACGTCCCTCATGCCGGGGGTCGCGACAACAATCTCCGGGCCGCCTACCTTCACGTCCTCGCCGACGCGCTGACCTCGGTCCTGGCCATTGCGGCGCTTGGTCTCGGCAGCCTCTACGGATGGATCTGGCTGGACCCGGTCATGGGCATCGTCGGCGCTCTCGTCATCGCCCGCTGGTCATGGGGATTGGTACGGGATGCCGGGACGGTGCTCCTCGACTACGTCCCGGAAGGCGAGGACTTGCCCGACGAGATCCGCGAGGCGATCGAGGCCGACGGGGACCGCATCACCGATCTCCATGTCTGGCAGGTCGGCCCGGGCCACCATGCGGCCATCGTGTCGATCGTCACCGCCCAACCCCGCCCGCTGAAGACCTATCGCGCCAAGCTCGCCCACATCCACGATCTCTCCCACCTCACCGTGGAGGTCGACGCGCTTGAATCCGTCGAGGCGGCCAGCCGCGACTTCGCCGGGTTCGAGGTAACGAGCCGATGCTGACCGTCCTGCGCCATCGCACCTATCGCCATCTCTTTGCAGCGCAGGTTCTGTCGCTCATCGGGACGGGCCTGACGACGGTAGCGCTGGGGCTGCTTGCCTACGACCTTGCCGGGGCGAACGCCGGCGCGGTGCTCGGGACGGCACTTGCGATCAAGATGATCGCCTATGTGGGTGTCTCGCAGTTCGCCGGGGTCCTGACGGGTTTCCTGCCGCGGCGGACGCTGCTCGTCGGCCTCGACCTCGCCCGAGCGGCCTTCGTGCTCGTCCTGCCCTTCGTCACCGAGATCTGGCAGGTCTACGCCCTCGTCTTCGCGTTCCAGTCGATGTCGGCGCTGTTCACGCCAACCTTCCAGGGCACGATCCCGGACATCCTGCCGGACGAGCGGGAGTACACGAACGCCCTGTCGCTCTCGCGGCTTGCCTACGACCTCGAGACGCTCTTCAGCCCGCTCCTGGCGGGGCTTCTGCTCACCGTGATCTCCTTCCACTGGCTGTTTCTCGGCACGGTCTTCGGCTTCCTCGCCTCCGCGGCGCTGGTCGTCTCGGTCGCGCTTCCGGTCGCCAAGGCGGCCGGCGGCGGTCGGTTCGTCGACAAGCTGACCCGGGGTATCCGCGTCTACCTCGCGACGCCGCGCCTGCGCGGTCTCCTGGCCCTGTCCTTCGCGGCGTCGTCGGGCGGGGCGATGGTGATCGTCAACACCGTCGTCTTCGTGCGCGCCGATCTCGGCGGCACCAACGACGACGTGGCCTTCCTCTTCGCCGCCTATGGCCTGGGCTCGATGGCGGTCGCCATCCTGCTCTCGCGGCTTCTCGACCGGGTTCCCGCCCGCACCGTCATGCTAACTGGCGCGAGCGCCATGGCGGGCCTCCTCGTCATGGCCGGCACGGGCCCTGGATGGACGGGCAGCCTCATCCTGTGGGCCCTGCTCGGTGCGGCCGCGTCGGCGATCGGCACGCCCGGGGGGCTGCTCCTGCGCCGCTCCTCCGATGCGGACAGCCGGCCCGCCGTCTTCGCCGCGCAGTTCGCTCTTTCGCACGCCTGTTGGCTCGTCACCTATCCAGCCGCCGGGTGGCTTGGCGCGGCGATCGGCCTTGGCCCGACCTTCCTGGTCATGGCTGCTGGAGCGGCCGCGGGCGCCGTGGTCGCGATGGTCTTGTGGCCGGCGAACGATCCGGTCGAGGTCGAGCATGTCCACCAGGCGCTGGCGCACAATTCACTGCATGTCCACGACGATCACCACCGGCACGAACACAAGGGTTGGGAGGGTCCGGAGCCACACCGCCATCCGCATCGCCACCAGCCGATCCGCCATCGGCACGCCTTGGTGATCGACGACCACCACGCGAACTGGCCGACCGGCACCGCCGGCGGGTGACCCGCCGGCGTATGCCGGAATGTGTTCTAGTTCGCCTGGTGGCGGCCGCTCCTCCTGGATACACTGTCGGCCGCCACCAGGCGGGTGCGGTATGCGAGAGGGATCCGAAGATGATTTGCCCCTCCATCACCCTCCGCCGAGGCGGAGGTCGCACACTAGGCCGAGCTTGAGGCCGTACCGATCGCCGCGCAGGATTCAAGTCAGCCGGCCTCCGGGAAAGTCGCTGCGGTTCATTCCCCACACTAAGACTGGAACATTGTGGAGGCGCGGATGCTGACGATTGGCAATCTTGCCAGAAAGACTGGGTCGAAGGTGCAGACGATCCGCTACTACGAGCAGATCGGGTTGATGCCCGCACCGGACCGAACCGAGGGTGGACAGCGGCGCTACGGCGATGCCGAACTCGACCGGTTGTCCTTCATCCGTCATGCTCGTCAGCTCGGCTTCACACTGGAAGCGATCCGCGAGCTCCTGAATCTGAGCGACCAGCCAGACAAGCCGTGCCAAGAAGCCGACTCCATTGCGAGACGGCAGTTGAAGCAGGTGGAGCAGCGTCTCGCGCGGCTGGAAGCCTTGCGTACGGAACTGGAACGCATGGTGCATGAATGTAGCGGTGGCCGAACAGCAGATTGCCGCGTGCTGGAGGTACTGCGCGACCATTCTGAATGCCTGACCGACCACAACGAGATCGGTGCCTAGAATGCCCGCGGCACTCGTCTATCTGCTTGCCGCGCTGGCCGAGATCGCCGGCTGCTTTGCCATCTGGGCATGGTGGCGCCTTGATGCATCTGCCCTTTGGCTCGCGCCGGGGGTGGTCGCTCTTGTGGCGTTCGGCTGGTTTCTCGCACAGGTCGATACCATCGCAGCGGGACGAGCCTTCGCCGCCTATGGCGGGATCTAAATCGCGGCCTCGGTCCTTTGGATGTGGCTCGCCGAAGGACATCGCCCCGACAGATGGGATGTGCTCGGTACCACTGTCTGCCTACTCGGTGCAGCGATCATTCTCGCTTCCCCGCGTGGCGCCTGAATCTTTCCTCTTGAAGCTACAGTGGCTGGAGCGATTACACGTCTCTTCGACTGATTCTTCGGCTGATGTTGGTGCACCGCTCCATCCGCAAGTTGCGCCAATGCATCTCTGGCACACAGGGCATAGGCCGTAAATCCTTGGACTGCGTCCGCGGACTGTTGGGGGCGTCGATTCTTCAGCACATGGGCCAAAGGGGACATCCGATGCCGCACGATCATGGACATGCGCATATCGACCCGGAATCCGGCGACCGCCGGGTCTCGATCGCAATCTGGGCCAACGCTTTACTGACAGTCGCGCAGATTGTTGGAGGCATCCTGTCCGGCAGCCTCGCGCTGGTGGCCGACGCGCTGCACAATTTCTCCGACATGGCGTCGCTGGCAATTGCTTTCGCCGCACGCAAGATCGCACGGAGGCCGGCGGATGCACGTATGACCTTCGGCTATGGCCGGATCGAAATCGTTGCGGCGCTCATCAACTACACCACGCTGATCCTCGTCGGCTTCTACCTGAT
>NZ_CAXPJM010000047.1:0-12040 GCF_964217435.1 Aurantimonas sp.
CGACCACCGCGATCTACACAGTCTGTGACACTCTTTCCCTCCCCGACGCTCTTCCGATCTGCGGCGCGCCGCGGTCCTGTCATGAATGGCCTATTCGGCAGCGTCCGGCAGGTCGGCCGGAGCCGGCAGCTCGGCGGCGGAGTTCGCCAGATCGACGTCCAGGCCGAGCGAGCGCATTTCCTTGACCAGCACGTTGAAGCTCTCCGGGATGCCGGATTCGAACGCGTCGTCGCCGCGCACGATCGACTCGTAGACCTTGGTACGGCCCGCGACGTCGTCCGACTTCACCGTCAGCATCTCCTGCAGCGTGTAGGCCGCGCCGTATGCCTCGAGCGCCCAGACCTCCATCTCGCCGAAGCGCTGGCCACCGAACTGTGCCTTGCCGCCCAGCGGCTGCTGGGTCACGAGCGAGTACGGGCCGATCGAGCGGGCGTGGATCTTGTCGTCCACCAGGTGGTGCAGCTTCAGCATGTAGATGTAGCCGACCGTGACCTGCCGATCGAAGGCTTCGCCGGTACGCCCGTCATAGAGCGTGACCTGACCCGAGCCGTTCAGCCCGGCCCTCTCCAGCATCTCGACGATGTCCTGCTCGACCGCGCCGTCGAAGACCGGCGTGGCGATGGAGACGCCGCGCTTCATCTGCTTGGCGAGCGTCAGAACGCTTTCGTCGTCGTAGTTCTTCACCTTCTCGTTGCGATCGCTGTCGCCCAGCAGCCCGGCAATCTCGTCGCGCAGCGGTGAGACGTCCTGGCTGGTCTGGTAGGCCTCCAGCATGTCGCCGATCTTCCGGCCCATGCCGGCACAGGCCCAACCCAGATGGGTCTCCAGGATCTGTCCGACATTCATGCGCGACGGCACGCCCAGCGGGTTCAGCACGATGTCGACATGGGTGCCGTCCGCATTGAACGGCATGTCTTCCACCGGCAGGATCCGCGAGACAACGCCCTTGTTGCCGTGACGGCCGGCCATCTTGTCGCCCGGCTGGATCTTGCGCTTTACGGCGACGAAGACCTTGACCTGCTTCATGACGCCCGGGGGCAGCTCGTCGCCGCGCTGGACCTTCTCGACCTTGTCCATGAACCGCTGCTCGAGGGTCTTCTTGGCTTCGTCATAGACGTTGCGCAGATCCTCGAGAGCCGCCTGGGTCTTCTCGTCCTCGACGGCGAACATCCACCACTGCGAGCGCGGGTACTCACCCATCGCCTCGGCGGTGATGACGGAGCCCTTCTTGAAGCCCTTCGGCGCCGCGACCGCAGCCTTGCCGTCGAGCATCTCGATCAGGCGACCGTAGACGTTGCGATCCAGGATCGCCTGCTCGTCGTCGCGGTCCTTGGCGAGGCGCTCGATCTCCTCGCGCTCGATCGCCATGGCGCGCTCGTCCTTCTCGACGCCGTGGCGGTTGAACACGCGGACCTCGACCACGGTGCCGTAGGCGCCGGGAGGCATGCGGTTGGAAGTGTCGCGGACGTCGGACGCCTTCTCACCGAAGATGGCGCGCAGAAGCTTCTCTTCCGGCGTCATCGGGCTTTCGCCCTTCGGCGTGATCTTGCCGACCAGGATGTCGCCCGGCTGCACCTCGGCACCGATATAGACGATGCCGGCCTCGTCGAGGTTCTTCAGCGCCTCTTCCGACACGTTCGGAATGTCGCGCGTGATCTCCTCGGGTCCAAGCTTGGTGTCACGCGCCATGACCTCGAACTCCTCGATGTGGATCGAGGTGAAGACGTCGTCGGCGACGATGCGCTCGGACAGGAGGATGGAATCCTCGTAGTTGTAGCCGTTCCACGGCATGAACGCGACGAGCACGTTCCGGCCGAGGGCGAGATCGCCCAGATCCGTCGACGGACCGTCGGCGATGATGTCGCCCTTCTCGACCCGGTCACCCACCGCGACCAGCGGACGCTGGTTGATGCAGGTGTTCTGGTTCGAGCGCTGGAACTTCATCAGACGATAGATGTCGACGCCGGACTTGCCGGCTTCCAGATCCTCGGTCGCCCGGATGACGATACGCGTCGCGTCGACCTGGTCGACGATGCCGGTCCGGCGTGCGCCGATGGCGGCACCCGAGTCGCGGGCCACGATCGGCTCCATGCCGGTGCCGACGAACGGCGCTTCGGCGCGCACCAGCGGCACGGCCTGACGCTGCATGTTCGAGCCCATCAGTGCGCGGTTCGCGTCATCGTTCTCAAGGAACGGAATGAGCGCGGCAGCGACCGACACGAGCTGCTTCGGCGAGACGTCCATCAGGTCGACATTGTCGCGCGGCGTCATGAAGACGTCGCCCTGGTGACGGCAGACCACGAACTCGTTCTGGAACTGGTTGTCGTCCGTCAGGATCGCGTTCGCCTGGGCGACGTGATGCTTGGATTCCTCCATGGCCGACAGATAGACGACGTCGTGGGTGACCACGCCATCGACAACCTTGCGGTACGGGCTCTCGATGAAGCCGTACTTGTTCACCCGCGCGAAGGTGGCGAGCGAGTTGATCAGACCGATGTTCGGGCCTTCCGGCGTCTCGATCGGGCAGATGCGGCCGTAATGGGTCGGATGCACGTCGCGGACTTCGAAGCCGGCACGCTCGCGGGTCAGACCACCGGGTCCAAGCGCCGAGAGACGACGCTTGTGGGTGATCTCCGACAGCGGGTTGGTCTGGTCCATGAACTGCGAGAGCTGCGAGGAACCGAAGAACTCGCGCACGGCGGCAGCCGCCGGCTTGGCGTTGATCAGGTCCTGCGGCATGACGGTGTCGATCTCGACCGACGACATGCGCTCCTTGATCGCCCGCTCCATGCGCAGCAGACCGACGCGGTACTGGTTCTCCATCAGCTCGCCGACCGAGCGCACCCGGCGGTTGCCGAGATTGTCGATGTCGTCGATCTCGCCCTTGCCGTCGCGCAGGTCGACCAGCGTGCGAACGACCGCGAGGATGTCCTCCTTGCGCAGCACGCGCACGGTGTCCTCGGCGTCGACGTCGAGGCGCATGTTCATCTTGACGCGGCCGACGGCCGACAGGTCGTAGCGCTCGGAATCGAAGAACAGCGACTGGAACATCGCCTCGGCGGTTTCCATCGTCGGCGGCTCGCCCGGGCGCATGACCCGGTAGATGTCGAACAGCGCGTCCTGACGGCCTTCGTTCTTGTCCACCGCGAGGGTGTTGCGGATGTAGCCGCCGACATTGACGTGGTCGATGTCGAGAACGGTGAACTCGTCGTAGCCCGCATTGATCAGGTCGATCAGCGAACCCTTGCGCTCGCCGGTCTTGGCGTCGACGGTCATCTCCAGTTCCTGGCCGGCTTCGAGATAGATCTCGCCGGTCTCGGGATTGACGATGTCCTCGGCGATGTAGGAGCCGACCAGATCGTCCTCGGTCGCACGGAGCGCCTTGACGCCCTTCTCCTGCATCTGACGCGCCTGGCGCGCGGTGACCTTCTTGCCGGCCTCGACCAGCACTTCGCCGCTGTCGGCGTCGATCAGGTCGACGACCGCACCCTGGCCGCGCACGCGCTCGACCGAGAAGGGAACGCGCCAGCCGTTCTTGTCCTTCTCGAACTTCACGGTGTCGTAGAAGGTCGACAGAATTTCTTCGCCATCCATGCCCAGCGCCATCAAGAGGCTGGTCACGGGGATCTTGCGGCGCCGGTCGATGCGCGCATGCACGACGTCCTTGGCGTCGAACTCGATGTCGAGCCAGGAACCGCGATAGGGAATGACGCGCGCCGCGAAGAGCAGCTTGCCCGACGAGTGGCTCTTGCCCTTGTCATGGTCGAAGAAGACGCCCGGCGAACGGTGCATCTGCGAGACGATGACGCGCTCGGTGCCGTTGACGATGAAGGTGCCGTTCATGGTCATGAGCGGCATGTCGCCCATGTAGACGTCCTGCTCCTTGATGTCCTTGATGGACTTGGAGCCGGTGTCCTCGTCGACATCGAACACGATGAGGCGCAGCGTCACCTTCAGCGGCGCAGCATAGGTCAGATCGCGCTGACGGCATTCCTCGACATCGAATTTCGGCTGCTCGAACTCGTACTTGACGAATTCCAGCATGGCCTGACCGGAGAAGTCGGAGATCGGGAAGACCGATTTGAAGACGGCCTGCAACCCTTCGTCCAGACGCCCGTTTACCGGCTCGTCCACCATCAGGAACTGATCGTAGGAGGCCTTCTGGACCTCGATCAGGTTCGGCATTTCGGCCACTTCGGGGATCGACCCGAAGAACTTGCGCACGCGCCTGCGACCGCTAAACGTCGTCGTCTGAGACATCGTCGCTCCTTCTCGTGATATCGCCCTCGACCAAAGGGCTGAAATTCCTCTGTCTCTCCGCCGAGAGACTTCACTGCGCCCTGCGGCGGCAGCGACTGACCGATCTGTCGGGCGCTGGGCCCGCGTCTTCGAAAGGCTTGCCGGCAAGCCGTTCGAACACACGCACTGCATTCCCGTCCCGCGTCTTACCGTACCGCACCGCGGAGAGTGCCCTGCCCGCCAGATCCACCCCGAAAGGCCGGAACCCTATGGCGAGCACGGAAGGCGGAACGGCAAATTGCCGTCCCGCCCCCGGATGTTCTGCGTAAGCGCGGCGAACCGCGATTACTTGACTTCGACCGTGGCGCCAGCCTTCTCGAGCTGGTCCTTGATCTTGTCGGCCTCGGCCTTGTCCACGCCTTCCTTGACGGGCTTCGGCGCGTTGTCGACGAGGTCCTTGGCTTCCTTGAGGCCAAGACCCGTGATCGCACGGACTTCCTTGATGACGTTGATCTTCTGCGCACCGGCAGATGCGAGGATCACGTTGAACTCGGTCTGCTCTTCGGCGGCTTCGGCCGGAGCACCACCACCAGCGGCCGCAACGGCGACCGGAGCGGCGGCGGAGACGCCCCACTTCTCTTCGAGCATCTTCGACAGCTCAGCCGCCTCGAGGACGGTCAGGGCCGACAGGTCTTCAACGATCTTGGCGAGATCAGCCATGTTAGTATTCCTTCAGGTTCGAACTTTGAGGTGTGCAGCGAGGAACCATCCTCACGCCGCTTCGTCTTTCTTGGCATAGGCACCGAAGACGCGTGCGAGTTGCCCCGCAGGCGCCTGGAGAACCCCAGCGATCCGAGTAGCCGGCGTATTGATCATGCCGACCAGCTTGGCCCTGAGTTCGTCCAGCGACGGCATGGTGGCCAAGGCCTTCACACCGTCTGCATCGAGTGTCGTGGCGCCCATCGAACCGCCAAGGATGACGAGCTTGTCGTTCCCCTTGGCGAAGTCGTTGGTCACCTTGGCCGCCGCCACCGGATCGCTCGAATAAGCGATCAGCGTCTGGCCCTCGAACAGATTCGAGATGCCTGCGGCGTCCGTGCCTTCAAGAGCGATCTTGGCGAGGCGGTTCTTCGCGACTCTGACGGTGCCTCCCGCGACGCGCATCTTCGAACGATAATCGTTCATCTGCGCGACCGTGAGACCGGCATAGTGGGCCACGACGACCGTTCCCGAGGCCTGGAAGGTCTCGTGAAGGGACGTGACGAATTCGCGCTTTTCCGCTCTGTCCACTGCCTCTCTCCAGTTAGCCCCGGTTCTTGCGAAACGAGGCCGGTTGCCTTTTGCCGCCCGGACCATCCGGGCGACGCTCGGAGATCCTGTCCCCCCGGCCAACCCGCAGCAGCTCCGTGGAACCGTTGGGCGACGCAAGGCATTCAGAGGTTCGAACCGACCAGACCGGCGATGCCGGAAAACTCGGAACTTCCCCGTCTCATGAGGGCTATCTAACGATTATGACCGGAGCCGAAGCACCGGCCGCCCACAATCTCGGACAGGCATTCAGGAGGCTTTCAAAAGCCTCCACGTACCGGGACGAGCCCGGAACCTTGATGGGGAAGCGGCGGATATAGGGACGCCGCTTCCAATTTGTAAGGGTCAGGCCTGCGAGGCGCCGACGGTCGACGGATCGACCTTCACACCGGGGCCCATCGTCGAGGTCACCGCGATGCGCTGGACATAGTTGCCCTTGGCGCCCGACGGCTTGGCCTTCTGGACCGCATCGGCGAAGGCGCGGATGTTCTCCACGATCGCCTTGCTGTCGAAGCTGGCCTTGCCAACGCCGGCATGCACGATGCCGGCCTTCTCGACGCGGAACTCGACGGCGCCGCCCTTCGAAGCCTTGACGGCCGCTGCGACGTCCGGGGTCACCGTGCCGACGCGCGGGTTCGGCATCAGGCCGCGGGGGCCGAGAACCTTACCGAGACGACCGACGAGGGCCATCATGTCCGGCGTGGCGATCGCACGGTCGAAGTCGATCGTGCCGCCCTGGACCTGCTCGACGAGGTCTTCCGCACCGACGATGTCGGCGCCGGCAGCCTTGGCTTCCTCGGCCTTGTCACCACGCGCGAAGACGGCGACGCGGACGGTCCGGCCGGTGCCGTTCGGCAGGTTGACCACGCCGCGGACCATCTGGTCGGCATGACGCGGGTCGACGCCGAGATTCATCGCAACTTCGATGGTCTCGTCGAACTTGGTCTTGGTCCGGTCCTTGAGCATCTGCACGGCTTCGTCGAGGCCATACAGCTTGGTGCGCTCGATGCCCTCGCGGGCGCTACGGATTCGCTTGCCACTCTTTGCCATCGTCTCAGCCCGCCACTTCGAGGCCCATGGAGCGGGCAGAGCCCTCGACCATGAGAACCGCCGCATCAATGTCGTTCGCGTTCAGATCCTTGAACTTCTTCTCGGCGATCTCGCGAACCTGCTCGCGCGTCACCGAACCGGCGACACTGCGACCCGGCTCCTTGGAGCCGCTCTTGAGGTTGGCGGCCTTCTTGAGGAAGTAGCTCACCGGAGGGGTCTTCATCGCGAAGGTGAAGGACTTGTCCTGGTAGTAGGTAATGACCACCGGGATCGGCTGGCCCTTTTCCTGCTCCTGGGTCTGCGCGTTGAACGACTTGCAGAATTCCATGATGTTGATGCCGCGCTGACCCAGCGCCGGACCGATGGGCGGCGACGGCGTCGCCGAACCGGCCGGGACCTGGAGCTTCAGCTGGCCCTGTACTTTCTTAGCCATTTGTACCTGCCTTCAATGTTCACGCCGGGCGGCCGGCACGAAGCCAGCCGGACATCCGGCAGTCTGCAGTCCGCGCGGTCCGGAACAGGGGCCGGCTAGAGCCCGAGCGCCTCCCGCACGAGGATGGGCTTGGCGCCCGTTCGGATCAGGCCTTCTCGACCTGACCGAATTCGAGATCCACCGGCGTCGCACGCCCGAAGATCGAAACTTCCACCTTGAGACGCGCGCGCTCCTGGTCGACTTCCTGAACGATGCCGTTGAACGAGGCGAAGGGGCCGTCGGAGACCCGCACCTGCTCGCCGATATCGAAGGAGACCGTCGGCTTCGGCCGCTCGACACCGTCCTGGACCTGCGCGAGGATCTGCTCGGCTTCCTTCTCGGTGATCGGGGTAGGCCGGTTCTCGGCGCCCAGGAAGCCGGTGACCTTCGGCGTGTTCTTGATCATCGAGAACACCTGGTCGGTGAGCTCGGCCTTGACCAGGACATAGCCAGGGAAGAACTTGCGCTCGGCATCGACCTTGCGGCCGCGGCGCACCTCGACGACCTTCTCGGTCGGCACGAGAATCTTCTCGAATTTATCGGACAGACCCTTCTGACGGGCCTGCTCCTCGATCGATTCTGCCACCTTCTTTTCGAAATTCGAATAGGCGTGGACGATGTACCAACGAGCGGTCATGAAACTGGTGATAACTCCTGCAGCGTCCGGATCAGACGCTCATGATCAGGCCGACGACGTAGCCGAGCAGCTGATCCGCGATAAAGAAGAAGGTCGCGGCGAACGCCACCATCACGAAAACCATGATCGTCGAAATGACGGTCTCGCGACGGGTGGGCCACGTCACCTTCGCGGTCTCCGACCGGACCTGCTGAAGAAAGCTGAAGGGATTGGTCTTGGCCATAAACCGCTCACGGCTAAGGCGCATGAAGGCTAGCGACCGCCCCACGCGCCATATGTCATTAAGAATGCCCCACTTAGCCGCCCTCGGAATGATTCACAAGGGCTGCCGGGGAAAACTCTCGTTCGCGTTGCTGGCAGGGGCAGTAGGGCTCGAACCTACGGCCTGCGGTTTTGGAGACCGCCGCTCTACCAACTGAGCTATACCCCTACGATGGCGCCCAGATATCGCCTCGCGGCGCGAACTGCAACACCCTTTTTCGACGAAACGCTGCCCGGGGCGCCTAAACCGCGCTCACAGGACGCAGGACTAAACCGCCCTCACCCGCAGAACAGACAAGTCTGGCCATCGCGACCACTAGCCCGACACCAGCGAGTGATCAAACCCCGCATCGTCGGTATTCGAACGAATCGGCCGCGGCATTCGTCAGTTGCCCTGCGACGATGCCTTGGCCGCCTGTTCCGCCAGCTTCTGCTTGCGCGTCTTCGGCTTCAACCCGCGCAGAAACGCGTCGAGCCGGCCCTGCAGCCGCGTCAGCGACATCAGGCGGTCGATCGCCTGATTGGCGCCTTCGAGCCGCTCCGACAGAACCTCCGAGGAGACGAGCGCGACATCGGCGGCCGTGATGCCCGGAATCCGCGTGGCGATTCGCGACCATTCGCCGGCACTGCCGCCGCCATCCAACGTCAGGCGTCCGGTGCGCACCAGCAGCCGGTTCACCATCTGCTCGAAGGTCCATTCATGGTCGTGGAACAGCTTCCAGCGAGTCGAGCGACGGGCGGTGAAGCCGGCCAGCACGATGGGCAGCGCCGGACAGGCTTCGGCCAGCCAGAAGGCCAGCGCGAAGCCGCTGGTCGGGACATGGGTGCCCGGATAGAAATCGGCAAAGACCGGCGCGAGGTCTAGAAACCCGACCGGCGCGTTCTCGAAGGCCTCTGCCGGGCTGAAGCTTTCTGCGGCGCCGGCCTTCAGATTGGCGATGCCATGGAATTGCGGGCCGCGCAGAAGCTGCAGCACGGTGCCGACTTCCCGGCGATAGACGATGTTGGCGCCCGCCTGGCTGCTGCGGGCGATCAGCAACGACGGCCGGTCGAAGGGCGCGTCGAGAACCTTGAACACCTTGTTGAAGAAGACGAAGAGCGTGCCGTCGCCGTATCTCGCCGACAGCGCCGCGATATCGACCGCGTCGCTGTTGGCGACGAGGACGACGCGGGCGAAGCCACCGAATAACGCCGCCCAGCCGTCACGCGTTTCCGGCAGCCTGCCCGCTTCATCCGCCTGCGTCGTAGCGCTCATGTCCCGCAGCCCCGCCGCAAGACCTCAGGCGCCGCGCTGCTGGACGAACAGCGTCCGCTCGCGCGCGGCGAACCATTCCTCGGCATAGTCGTCGTTGCGATACTCGTCGAAATACGGCCCGCCATCGGTGAAATGCACGTTCCGGGCATGGGGATTGTGGTCGTACTCATTGACCAGCCAGTTCCACTCCGCCGGCAGTTCGCCGATGTTCTCGTCGCCGTCGAGCCATTTGAACTGGTGCAGCTGCAGGCCGGTGGCGGTGTTGACGTAGTCCGGCGTCAGCGCCTGGCACTTGGCATTGTTGAACAGCATCACGCTCGACCAGTTCTTCTTCTCGTATTTGGTCTGCGTCTGGCCGAGGAACTTGGTCTCCACCTTGGGCTGGTAATCGTGCTTGACGCACATGACCGAATGGCGGTCGTCGCGCAGCGCCCAGAGTTCGGCGATGTCGGCGCGCATCAGCATGTCGCAGTCCATGAACAGGCTCCAGCCCGTGAAGCCGGACAGATACGGCACCAGGAAGCGCGAGAAGGAGAATTCCGTCGACTGCAGCGCGTTGCGCTCGCGCTGGAACACGCCTTCCAGGTTGGGCAGATAGAGCGGCGAGAACACGACGGGCACGGTCGCGCGCTCGAGAATGCTCTGGCACAGGACGTGATAGGCAATCACCTCCTTGGAATCGAACCCGATGAAGACCTGAACTGTCGGTTGCGTCACGAGGTCACCTTGCTGAATTGCTGAACGGTGGCGTCATACACCCGTGACCGGCAAAGGCCAACGCCGCGCAAGATCCGGGGCGGCTGTTACGGGGCGGCGCTCCTCAGGGCGCCCACAGCCGCAAGCCGAGATCGGCCGCAAGTTCCGGCTCGCTTGTCGCGACGCGCGGATCGTCGCGCAGCGTTTCGAGGGCGTAGCGATCCTCCGCGACCTGCATGCGCGGACGTGCCAGCGTGTCGTAGGAATGGCCGGTCCGGGCGAAGGAAAAACCCGCTAGCACGATCTCCGGCACGCCGAGAAACAGGCCGTAGCAGAGCGCGGCAATTCCCGTCGATGGTTTGCCCAGCTCGCCGATGCCGATCATTTCCGGGCCGATCATCGCCAGATTGACCGCTTCGCGATCGTCGGGGTGCATCGATACCAGAGCGCCGATCCTCGCCTTGCGCTGGCGCAGCAGCTTCCAGCGCTGGCGCCATCTCGGCCGTGGACTGAACCACAGCATGGCCCGTGCCTCGAGGTCGGGAAAGACCGCCCATGACTCGACCGGCCGCCGTACGCTCAGATCCGCCGGTCCCCAGCCGAAACGCTTCGCCGCCAGGCCTGAATTGTTGATGTCCACCCGAGCGTGGCTGGCCCGCAGGGCATCCGGCATGGCCGGGTCCGGGGCGCCGCCCAAGAGCACCCAGCGACGCCGCAGCAGGCCGAGGCGGTCCATCTGGGCGCGGTGCGCCTCGCGGATCGCCACAAGGTGCGGCGTCAGCTCGGTGCCGGAGGGCGTGCCGCCGTTCACCGCCGTGCGGCGTATTCGGCGCGGATCGTCTCGGCAATCTCCAGCGACTGATCGGCGAATGTGTAGTCGTAGGGGGCGAGATCGCCGGCGAACGGCCGGGTCAGACCCAGCGTCTCCTGCATATCCTCATGGAACCACTCGAATTTTTCCAGGCGCTCGCCCGGGATCGGCGCGAGATCGAGGCTGTAGACCGGCCGCCCCGACGTCAGCGCCTCGCAATGCATGGTCACCGTGTCCTTGCTGATGAGGAAGGCGTCGGCCGCGGCGAGATAGTCCCGATAGGGATTGTCGCCGGTCCGGTCCCAGACGCGGATGTCCGGCTCGCCGACATGCAGCAGGCCGTCCAGCAGCGAGGGGTCGCTGCGGCGGGAGGTGGAGACCAGAACAAGCCAGCCCTCGGCCACCAGATCACGGGCGCTGGCGACCAGCCGGTCGATCGTCGGCGCGTCGTAGTCATAGGCGCCGTTGGCCCCGCCCAGCAGCATCACCACGATCGGCCGGTCGTCGCCCTCGGCCAGCCAGCGGCCGCGCGCGGCCTCGCGTCGCGCGTCCAGCGCCGTCCGCTTGATGCGGTGGGGCACGCCGATCATGCTGCGATAGTCGGTGCCGTCCAGGCGCGGGCTCTTCCAGTCGTGCCGGGACACGAAGGCGAGATCGTAGATGCCGCGCGACGGGGGTGCGGGCGGTTGCAGATGCACGGCAAACGGCCGTCCGCCGAAACGCTCGCGGATACGGGCGACGTGACGTTCGGCGAACCAGCCGCAGGAAATGACGATATCCGGTTCGGCTGCACGGCTGCGCCAGTAGGGAGAGAACAACCCGCGCCGCCATTTCGGCAGCCGCTCCACCGTATGGACGATCGGCTCGTCTGTCAGATGCTCGGCCACGCCGACGCACTGGGTGAGCGTGCCGGCCTTCTCCTCGCTGACGGTCCATACTCGCAACTGGCGATCTCCTCGCAACACCTGCCGGTTTCTAGCGCGGATGGCGCTGCACGCAACAGTCGGCGCAATCGGATCCGGCCCGCGACCGGCGCCATGCATGGCCACGTGGATCTCAACGGCCCTGCCCGCTCCGGCTCAGCCGCGAGCGCCTCCGGCACCACAAACGCAAACGGGCCCCGCGAAGGGGCCCGTCAACTTCAGCATATCGGGGTGGCGCGCCGTTGCGCGCCTGCCGCCAGACTACTCGATGATCGAGGCGACGATGCCGGCGCCGACGGTGCGGCCGCCTTCGCGGATGGCGAAGCGCAGCTTGTCTTCCATCGCGATCGGCACGATCAGCGTCACGTCCATCGTCACGTTGTCGCCC
>NZ_CAXPJM010000048.1:0-2834 GCF_964217435.1 Aurantimonas sp.
CCCCATAGCGAGGTGACCGGTGAAGAGTTCATCGGTCACGGGCATGATGCCGCTTCGTTATGCCGGCCGATCCGGACTGTCCCCTGTTTGAAATTCCGCGTTACGGGACAACACAATGACTTCCATCAACACCAATACGTCGGCGATGACGGCTCTGCAGAGCCTGTCGGCAATCAACAGCAGCCTCGACCAGACCCAGAACCGCATCTCGACCGGTTACCGCGTCGGTGCGGCGTCGGACAACGCCGCCTACTGGTCGATCGCGACCACGATGCGGTCCGACAACAAGGCGCTCGGCGCCGTCGAAGACGCCCTCGGCCTCGGCCAGGCGAAGGTCGACGTGGCCTATACGGGCATGGAAGCGGCGATCGACGTCACCTCCGAGATCAAGTCGAAGCTGCTGGCGGCTCTCGAGCCGGGCGTCGACAAGACCAAGATCAACTCGGAACTGACCGAGCTGAAGAACCAGCTGTCCAGCATCGCGTCCTCGGCCAGCTTCTCGGGCGAGAACTGGCTGCAGAACTCGACCGCGGCCGCAGCCGGCACCAAGAACGTCGTCGCGTCGTTCAACCGTGATTCCGGCGGCAACGTCTCGGTCGGCACCATCGGGCTGGACGTCTCCAGCATGACGCTGATCGGCACGGACAACGAAACCCTGGGTCTCCTGACCAAGGACTACGATGCCGACCAGTTGCTGGCGACGCCGACGGCGACGCCGGACAATTACCGGCTGATCGACGTCGTCGGTCAAACGACTGCGGCCACGGGTACGGTGATTGCCCTGGCCAGCACCACAACGGATGCACAGGTGAACGCCATGGTGCGGGTCGTCGACAAGATCCTTTCGGACATGACCACGGCGGCCTCCAATCTCGGTGCCTCCAAGAGCCGCATGGATATCCAGTCGGAGTTCGTCTCCAACCTGCGGAACTCCATCGACAAGGGCGTCGGCACGCTGGTCGATGCGGACATGACCGAGGAGTCGACCCGGCTGAAGGCGCTGCAGACGCAGCAGCAGCTCGGCGTCCAGGCACTGTCCATCGCCAACTCGTCCTCGCAGTCGGTGCTGTCGCTCTTCCGTTAATCGGATCGCACAGTCCCAAGGGGACCGAACGGGTCCGGCCGCAAGGCCGGGCCCGTTTTGCGTCCGGCGTCCGGCTGGCGGTGAGGGGAGGGGGCGAGACAGATCGGCCTACGAACGGTACGACAACCTTACCTTGCGCGGGGCAAATACAAGATAATCTTACTGTTTTTATTTTCCGAGAACCAACCTCAGGGCCGGGTCCGCAAGACAAATGAAAGCAATTTCCGTCCAGATGGTGCGGCGACTGCAACGACGATGCAGCGCATCCCTGACGCAAGCTTCGACGGCCCGACGATAAGAATCCGTTAACCACCCCTCCACTAATTTCCCCTCGGCGTCGTTCCGCAAGCCCGGAGCCGTCGCCGCCGCTTTCCAAGGACGTAACCGCTCATGCAAATGGCCAATCTCAAGATATCAACGAAGATCGCAGCAGCATTCGCGATCCTCGTCGTGATCGCCGCCTGCATGGGGGCGCTGCTGTTCCAGTCGATGGTCAAGATCGAGACGGCCGCCGAGGACAAGAACAACCAGGTCGCGCTGTCGAACGCTGCGATCGACGCGCGCTTCGCGCTGGCCCGCCAGGAAAACTCGCTGCGCGGCTTCATGATCACCCGCGACGCCTATTTCTCGGGCCGGGTGAAGGAGCATTACGCGACCTTCCAGAAGAACGTCGCATATCTCGGCGAGGTGGCCGGTGCCGGCAGCCCGATCGCCGCGCAATTGCCGCAGGTGTCGGCCGCGATGCAGGCCTGGCAGACCGAGATCGCCGACCCGGTGATCCGCGATGCCGGCAACGAACTCACCTACCCGCAAGCGCTGGCGCTGTTCAATTCGGGCAAGGCCGACGCGTTCATCGAGCCGATCGAGACCATTCTCGATGGCGTCCGCGAGACGACGACCGCCGGTGTCGCTGCGGCCAGCAGCGCCGAAGCCGCTGCCAATGTCGCCGCTGAGACCGCCCTTCTGGCCGGCATGGGGGCGCTGATCCTGGTTGCCGCCGGTCTCGGTTGGGCCCTGTCACGCGGGATCGCTACCCCGATCGTCCAGATGACCGGCGTGATGCGCAAGCTGGCCGATGGCGACAAGACCATCATCGTGCCCGGCGCGACGCGCAAGGACGAGGTCGGCGAGATGGCCGGCGCCGTCGAGACCTTCAAGCAGGCCGCGATCGAGCGGGACGAACTCACCGCAACGGCCGAGGCCGCCCGTATCAGCCAGGACGAGGCCAAGAAGCGCCAGGCCGCGCTCGACAATGCCAAGGCAGAGGACCTGCGGGCCTTTGTCGGCGTCGTCGAAGTGGGCTTCGAGCGCCTGTCGGCCGGCGACCTGACGGTGCGCATGCAGGACAGGGTGGCCGAGGAATTCGAGCCGATCCGGGCCAAGTTCAACGCCAGCGTCGCCTCGCTGGAAGAGGCCATCGGCCATGTCGTGACCTCCATCGCCTCGATCCGCACCGGTCTCGGCGAAATCAACACGGCGTCCAACGATCTCGCCCACCGCACCGAGCAGCAGGCGGCGAGCCTCGAAGAGACCGTCGCAGCCCTTGGCGAAGTGACCCAGGCCGTCAACGAGACCGCCGAGGGTGCTGGCAAGGCGCAGCAGGTGGCGTCCGGTGCCCGCGAGAAGGCCCAGAAGGGCGGCGAGGTCGTCGGCAAGGCGGTCGCGGCCATGGGCCAGATCGAGCAGTCCTCCGAGAAGATCAACTCGATCATCTCGGTCATCGACGAGATCGCCTTCCAGACCAACCTCC
>NZ_CAXPJM010000049.1:0-37643 GCF_964217435.1 Aurantimonas sp.
CGGAAATTTGCGGCAGGCGCGCCCCGGAGCTGCCATCGGCGCCCGGCGCGGCACGCGGCCGACGAGGAGAAGCAGGATGACGAGGGGGCCGCGCAATCGACATCGGCCGAGCGAGGAGGCGATTCGCAGACGCCTTGTCGAGCGTCGTTCAGATTACGATCGCCGGCAGGCCGATACCGGCTGGGTCGACCGTTTGGTCCAGGGCCGGCAGCCGACCGGACGGCTGACGAACCGTGGCCGGCCGCCCGGCTTCTTCACGCGCCTGCGGCGTCGGCCCATCACCGCCTATATCCTGGCGACGATCGCCTCGGTGGCCATCGTCGCCGCGCTGACGCCGACGCTCCTGCGCACGAGCACTCCGGCCGGCAACGCCCCGCAGGTCGCGCAGTCGACGCCCGCGGCATCCGACGACGCGGCCATCGCCCGGCGCATGGCCGATGCCATGGCGCCGGTGGCCGAACGGGTCGCCTCGGCCGAGACCGGCAGTCGCCTGCGCCCCGCCATCGCCGCGATGCCCGAAACCGTCGCCCGCCCCCCGGCCATGAGCGAGGCCGCCGTCGCCGCGGCACTCAATCTGCGCCTGCCGCCCGATGCGGCCCAGCTCGTCGCAGCCGTCGAGAATCCCGATTATCTGAGCACGACCGGCAGCGTCGGCCCGATCATTGCCGACGCCGACAGCATCGAGCCGCCACGCCCCGGCGCGATCGATCTGGACACCGTCGCGCCGCTCGGGCCGATCGTCCCGCAGGTCCCGACCGCGCAGACGCCGCCGTCGACCGATTCCGCCCCCCTCACCGTCGAGGAAGCCCTGCGCGGGACCGCCCCAACGGCAGTCCCAGCCGACAGCGCACCGCCCCAGCAAGAGCTCGCGGCCGCACAGCCGGAGGAAGGCCCGGGCGGCATCGTCACGGCCAGCGTCAACATGCGGGCCAAGCCGGAGAACAATGCGACCATCGTCGCCGTCCTGGAAAAGGGCATGGCGGTCACCGTCATCGCCTGCACCTCCTGGTGCGAGGTCTCGGCGAATGGCCAGCGCGGCTTCGTCTTCCGCGATTTCGTCGACCAGCGCAGCTGATAGGCCAGCCCATGCCCGGTCACGGGCATGGCGACCATTCGCGATGCGGCCACTGCCTCAGCAGATGGTGACGTTGACGGCGAGCCCGCCCATTGCGGTTTCCTTGTATTTCTCGCTCATGTCGTTGCCGGTCTGGCGCATCGTCTCGATGACATTGTCCAGCGAGACGAAATGCGTGCCGTCGCCCTTCAGGGCCAGGCGCGCGGCGTTGATCGCCTTCATCGCCCCCATCGTGTTGCGCTCGATGCAGGGGATCTGCACGAGCCCGCCGATCGGGTCGCAGGTCAGGCCGAGATTGTGCTCCATGGCGATCTCGGCGGCGTTCTCCACCTGCCGCGGCGTCCCGCCCAGAACGGCGCAAAGGCCGGCCGCCGCCATCGAGCAGGCGACGCCCACCTCGCCCTGGCAGCCCATCTCGGCCGCCGAGATCGAGGCGTTCTGCTTGTAGAGCGCGCCGATCGCCGCCGATGTCGCCATGAAGGTGACGACGCCATCGTCCGTCGCGCCGTGCACGAAGCGCTCGTAATAGGCCAGCACCGCCGGGATGACGCCCGCCGCCCCGTTGGTCGGCGCGGTGACGACGCGGCCGCCGGCGGCGTTCTCCTCGTTCACGGCTAAGGCGTAGAGATTGACCCAGTCGAGCGTCGTCAGCGGATCGCGCAGCGCCTTCTCCGGCTTTCGCAGGAGCTCATTGTGAAGCTGCTTGGCCCGCCGCCGCACCTTCAGCCCGCCCGGCAGGATGCCATCCATCCGGCAGCCGCGCTCGATGGAATCGAGCATGGCATCGCGAATGCCTAGAATGCCGTCGCGGATCTCGGCCCGCGAACGCCAGGTCTCCTCATTGGCAAGCACCGCCTCGCCGATCGACAGGCCATGCGCCTCGCACAGCGCCAGAAGCTCGTCGCCGGAGCTGAATTCGTAGGGCGCGCGGGCATTGGTCAGCACCGGCGTCTCTCCGGCAGCGTCTTCCGCCGACATCACGAAACCGCCGCCGACGGAGTAATAGTCCGCCCGGTCGATCTCCCGGTCCGCCGCGTCGAAGGCGGTGAAGCGCATGCCGTTGGAATGGTGCGGCAGGCGTTCGCGTTTCAGGAAGATCAGCTCCTCGCCGTCGCGAAACGGCACGCGCTGGCCGCGGTCGAGCTGCAGCTCGCCCTTGTCGCGGATATAGGCGAACAGGTCCTCGGCATCGTCAGGGTCGAGCGTGTCGGGCTGCAGGCCGGCCAGGCCGAGCATCACCGCCTTGTCGGTGCCGTGGCCGGTGCCGGTGAGCGCCAGCGAACCGTAGAGATGCACGACGACCCGCGCCGTCTCGCCCTTCAGCCCGCGATCGTCGAGCCGGTCGAGAAAGCGGCGTGCCGCCCACATCGGCCCCACCGTGTGGGACGACGACGGCCCGATCCCGATCTTGAACAGCTCGAACAGGCTGATGGACATGCGGCCTCCCCCCCCCTCAACCTCGCAAAAAGAGACTGCTTTGGCCGGCCATGCAAGCCGTCAGGCGGGATGCTTGTGCTTGCGCCGGAACAGGCCGCGCTTCTCCGCCGTGGGGGCGGGATCGCGCCGCGAGCTCTTGCCCAGCGTGTCGGCGACCCGGGCGCCGCGTTCGCCGATCGGCCTGGGCGGGTCGTTCACCGTGTCGTGCGCCGTCTGGTGCTCCATCTCGGCATTGATCTCGGCGCCGATGATGAAGATCAGCGAGGAAATCCACACCCACATCATGAAGCCGATGACGGCGCCGAGCGAGCCGTACATGGCGTTGTAATTGGCGAAGTTCTGCAGGTACCAGGAGAAGCCGAGCGAGGCGATAAGCCAGACGACGGCGGCCAGGAGCGCGCCGGAGACCACCCATTTCCAGCGGGCGCGCCGGCGGCTGGGCCCATACCGATAGATCATCGCGATGGCGACGACGATCAGCCCGAAGACCACCGGCCAGCGCATCGCCGCGATCATGGTCTCCGAGAAGCTCTGCAGGCCGAAGACGGCCATGACCACCGGAACGACGCCGACGGTGACGATCAGCACGATGCCGATGAAGATGGCGCCGAGGGTGAAGCAGAAGGCGACGAGGTTCAGCTTGAAGAAGCTGCGCTGCTCGCGCTCGCCATAGGCGACGTTCATCGCCTCGAACAGGGTCTTGATGCCGTTATTGGCGCTCCACAGCGCAAACAGCAGGCCGCTGACGAAGCCCAGCGACAGCGACGAGGAATCCTGGCTCACCAGCCGCGCCAGCTGCGATTCCAGGAGCTCGGTGCCGGCCGTCGGCAGGAACTGGCCGATGAAGGCGATATGCTCGCCGATCGAGACCGGGTCGGCGACGAAGCCATAAAGCGAGACGAAGACGGCGAAGGCCGGAAACAGCGCCAGCAGCAGGTAGAAGGTCGCGCCGGCGGCGATCAGCATCACCCGGTCATCGAAGAACGAGGCGTAGATGCGCAGGCTGATGTCCTTCCAGCCCTTCCAGGGGATCGACATCGGCCCGCCGGCGCTGCGGCCGCGCCCCGGCTCGCTGGCCCGGCGCCGGGTTTCCTCGCTGGTATGCGCCGCGAACTTCAGATCCATGCCGCCATTCCGTTCCTGCCATCGCATGCCGCCGCGATACGCCGCGCGTCGGCAGCCCCGTCCATAAGGCTGGAAGAGCATATGGCACCAACCATGGCCGCTGCCCAGCGGCGCACTACTGCGCAAAGGCAGGCCCGGCCGCCACCGAAGAATTTGACGCTACGATATGGACAGCGGCACGATGGCGCTTTAAGACCGGTCAGAGGTATTTATTCCTCTGACGCAGACCGGGCTTCGCACACGATGTTTTCCCATGACCGGATATGGCTGGCGATCGACGCCCTGGCGACCCGTCACCGGATGTCGCCCTCCGGCCTCGCCCGGCGCGCCGGCCTCGATCCGACGACCTTCAACAAGTCCAAGCGCAATGCCAGTGACGGACGCCCGCGCTGGCCCTCGACCGAATCCATCGCTAAGGTCATCGCCGCGACCGACACCAGCATCGAGGAATTCGCGGCGCTGATGCGCGGCGAGACGCCGGGCGGTCCCCGCTCGCCCAGCCCCGCCATGAGCGTGCCGCTGCTCGGCTTCGCCGAGGCCGGCGGTGGCGGGTTCTTCGACGATTCCGGTTTTCCGGCCGGCCAGGGCTGGGACGAGATCGCCCTGCCCTCGACCGGCGACGAGACGGTCTATGCCCTCGAGGTATCGGGCCAGTCGATGATGCCGCTCTACCGCGATGGCGACATCCTCATCGTCTCCCCGGCCGCCGCCGTCCGGCGCGGTGACCGGGTCGTGGTGCGCACCCGCGAAGGCGAGGTGATGGCCAAGATCCTGCAGCGCCAGACCAGCCGCACCATCGAGCTGGCGTCGACCAATCCGGATTTCCCCGACCGCCAGTTCCAGATGGACGAGGTGGAATGGATGGCGCGCATCCTGTGGGCCAGCCAGTGATCCTGCAACCGCGTCCCGGCGGCGGGACGAGCCGGCCTTGAGCAGGACCGGCGGCAGTCGGCGCGTGATCCGCACGCTGCTCGTCGCCCTCGGCCTTGCGGCGCTGGCCGCTCTCCTCTTTTGGCTGTTGCCGTCCCCCGACGAACTGGAGGAGCCGGACCGCATTGTCCCGCCGGCGGCGGAGCAATCGGCCGAGCCGTCAGCGCCCTCTGCTCCCGAGCCGGCACGCGCCCCGAATGGCGACGGCCTAGCGCCCCGCCTCGGCCGGAACGTCACGCCCGACGGCATCACCAGCGGCCCCGCGACGGACGGCCCGCTCCGCCGGTTGCCGCCGCGCGCGCCCGACCCGTCGCCGCAGCAAGCCGCAGAGCCCGAAAACACCGAAACCCGGCAGATCCTGTTGCCCCGCCCGATCGCGCGCGACACCGCCCACCTGACGATCGGCCGCGGCACGATCGCCCTGCCCGGCATTGCGTCGCTCCCCCTGGAGCGCAGCTGCGGCGAGGGGGCGAACGCCTGGCCCTGCGGCATGCGGGCGCGCACAGAGCTGCGCAATTACCTGCGCTCGCGCTCGATCCGCTGCGAGGTCCCGGAGGATTTCGGCGACCGCGACGAGACGATCACCAGCGCCTGCACGCTGCGCGGCGACGATGTCGGGGCATGGATCGTGCGCAATGGCTGGGCCGAGGCGGCGCCCGGCGGTCCCTATCAGGACGCCGAGGCCGAAGCCCGGCGCGAGAAGCGCGGCATCTGGCGATAGACGGCGGCGAACGCCCGCCGCAGTTCGGTTCGAGCAGAGACAGCCCGGGCGTCAGGCGCCTGAAGCCAGCCGGCCTTCCAGTGCGTCGCGGATCAGGGCGCGGGTTTCGGAAAGACCGTAAAGCGCCGCGAAGGAGCCGAAACGCGGACCTTTTTCCTGTCCGATCAGGATCTGGTAGAGCGCCTGGAACCACTCGCCGGACACGCCCGGTCCGCCCTGCGGCCCCGACTTCTTGTGGTCCTGATACCGCTCGATCGGCCGGGCGACGTCCAGCAGCGCGTTCTGGATCGCCTCGCCATCGGCATCGGCCGGCAGCGACGCAAAGGCGGCATCGAGCGATTCCAGCGCCTCACGCTCGACCGCGTCCGGGGCGCGGAACGTCTTCGCCGGCCGGACGAAATCCTCGTAATAGCGCAGCGCATAGCCGACGAGCTGATCGAGTTCGGGATCGGTCTCGGCGGTCACCCCCGGCGCGTAGCGCGTGATGAAGCCCCACAGGGTCGAGGCATTCGACGCGTTGGAGGCCGAGACAAGGTTGATCAGCATGGCGAAGGGCACCGGCACGCCCTTGGCCGGCGGCGTCCCGTTGTGGATGTGCCAAACCGGATTCTGCAGCTGCTGGCGCAGTTCCTGGCGCTGATAGGCGGAGACGAACTGGTAGTAGTCGTCCACGGCCTTGGGGATGACGTCGAAGAACAGCCGCTTGGCGGCGCGCGGCTTGCCGAACATGTAGAAGGCCAGGCTCTGCGGCGAAGCATAGGACAGCCATTCGTCGATGGTCAGGCCGTTGCCCTTCGACTTGGAGATCTTCTGCCCGCTCTGGTCGAGGAAGAGTTCGTAATTGAACCCCTCCGGCGGCGCCGAGCCGAGCGCCCGGCAGATCTTCGACGACAGGGTGACGGAATCGATCAGGTCCTTGCCGGCCATCTCGTAGTCGACGCCGAGCGCCGCCCAGCGCATGGCCCAGTCGGCCTTCCACTGGCACTTCACCGCGCCGCCGGTGACCGTGGTTTCGATCCGCTCACCCGTCTCCGGATCGAGATAGGCGATCATGCCGCGCTCGACGTCGCGTTCGACGGTCGGCACCTGCAGGACGATGCCGGTGCGCGGATGGATCGGCAGGAAGGGCGAATAGGTCGCCTGCCGTTCGGCGCCGAGCGTCGGCAGGATGATCGCCCGCACCTCGTCATAGGCGGCGAGCATCTTCAGGAGCGTCGCGTCGAAGCGGCCGGAGGCGTAGTAATCGGTGGCCGAGGCGAATTCGTAATCGAAGCCGAACCGGTCGAGAAAGGCCCGCAGCCGCGCATTGTTGTGGGCGGCAAAGCTCGGATAATCGTCGGAGAACGGGTCGGGCACCCGCGACAGCGGCTTGCCGATAT
The DNA here is from genome assembly GCF_964217435.1 of Aurantimonas sp. NCBI lineage: Bacteria > Pseudomonadati > Pseudomonadota > Alphaproteobacteria > Hyphomicrobiales > Aurantimonadaceae > Aurantimonas > Aurantimonas sp. The sequence goes on from NZ_CAXPJM010000049.1 coordinate 6,668, forward strand.
GGGTCGCCAGCATCTCGCGGTTCGGCACGTTGTCCGGCACCTTGCGCAGGCCGTCCATGTCGTCGGAGAAGCACAGGAGCCGCGTCGGCACGGCGCCGTCGGTCAAGACCGTGAAGGCGTGGCGGACCATCGAGGTCCGCGCGACCTCGCCGAAGGTGCCGATATGCGGCAGCCCCGACGGGCCGTAGCCGGTCTGGAACAGGACTTCCGCCGGCATGCCGCTCTTCTCGAAGCGCTTCAGCAGCTTGCGCGCTTCCTCGAAGGGCCAGGCATTCGACGCCATGGCTTCGGTCCGCAAGAGATCGACGTCGACGGTGTCCGGCTGCGGGCTCGGCATGAAGGCATTCCTCGAAAATCCGGGTCCCGGGCGTCCGCGCGCACTGCGAAGGGGACGCGCAGATTGCCGGGGGACCGTCAGGTGCCGCCCGGTCTAGAAAGAAGCCGGCGGCGCGTCAACAAAAGCCGCCCGCGCCGAATGACGGCTTGTTGCGGCCGCCCCGGGTGCATAGCTTGCCGAGGGTAGCCCTGAAGCAAGGAAGGCAGACAATGTCGGATCTCGGACCACGCGAAGCCCTGGTTCATCTCATGGTGTCGATGGCCGCGGCGGATGGCGCGATCAGCGACCACGAGCTGCGGGAGCTGCAGGCCATCCTCGACACGCTGCCGGTCTTCGAAGGTTTCGATCGGGGCCGGCTGAACGGCATTTCCGAGCGCTGCAGCCATATTCTCGAACAGGAAGACGGGCTGCAGACGATCATCGACAACCTGATGTCGGCGCTGCCGCAAAAGCTGTACGAAACGGCCTATGCGCTGGCGATCGAGGTTGCGGCCTCCGACGTCCACGCCAGCCAGCCGGAACTGCGCTTCCTGGAAATGCTGCGCGACGCCTTCGAGCTCGACCGGCTGACCGCCGGGGCCATCGAGCATTCCGCCCGGGTGCGATACCGGCGCCTCTAGCGGCGCGCCGTCAGAAGGCGCTGACCGGGAAGTAGCGCAGCAGCAATTCGGAAAACCGCTTGCTCTCGACGAGCTGGCCGATCGCATAGTCGAAGGCCCGGGCGAGTTCCTCGTCCTTCGGCGCCACGGCGATGGACAGTCCCTCGCCGAGGAACCGGTCCGACAGGAACGGCCCACCGGAAAAACCGCAGCAATCCTCGGCGGCGTTGCTCTCCAGCCAGAAGGACAGGCCGACGCCGTCGCCGAAATAGGCGGCGACCTCGCCCTTGCGCAAAGCGGCCAGTCCGTCGTCGCGGGTGGGATACAGCCGCCGGTCGATCTGCGGAAAGAAGCTGCGCAGCATGGCCGCATGGGCACTGCCCTCGGCAACGCCCACCGGCTTGCCGGCCAGCGTGTCGGCGACCGGCTCCTTCACCGGCGCCTCCCTGGTGGTCACGAAGCGTGCCGGATACCGGAAATAGGGTTCTGTAAAGGCAAGGTCGCGCCGCGTGTCGGGCGTCATCGACAGGCCGGCGACGATCGCTTCCCCGTCACCGCGCTGCAGTGCGGGCACCAGGTCGCGAAACGCCATCGCCTCGATCTGGCAGCGCGGCAGGATATCCAGTTCCTCGCAGATCGCCCGGACGAGATCGACATTGAACCCCGCCAGCCGGCCCCGCCGGTCGAGGAAGTTGAACGGCGGGTAGTTGGTCGTCGTCAGGAAGCGGATGCGCGTGCGCGCGCCGAGATCGGGCTTGGTCATGCGCTGGCGCTGGTCGAAGAAATTCGGCGTCGCCACCTGGGCCTTCACGGTGGCAACACCGGTCACTGCATCCCCGAGGAATCCAGCGGCGGACACGAGTATTCCAACCAGCAACAACCCTGACGCGAAACATACCCGCATAGATTTCTTTCCCTTGCGTCATCACTCGCGCACGATGCAACCGGGTGCCGGCCGGCGCCCCGACACTTCATCCTGGAGCGGGTCGTTTGCGTGCGTGACGATCAGACCGATCCTCGAACGGCTTATGCGGCGGGACCTTATGGCCCGCAACCGGCCATACGCAAGAATGCCCGCTTCACGCGTCCGAAACCGCTCGATACTCCGTCGCAACCGCCGGGCGGCGCCCGCTTCGCCGGAGGCGTCACCGACCGCGTGATCGCCCGGCTGGGCCTGACCGCGGAAGCCCTCAGCCGCGCTCGCCGCGCGGCAGCCGAGAACCGGACCGACCTCGCCGCCGAACTGATCGCCGGCCGGCACGTGACCGCCGATCGCCTGACACGCCTGATGGCGGAAGCGCTGGATCTGCCCCACGAGCCCATCGGCCCGGACGAACGGATCATCGGTCTTCGCGATTTCCAGCCTGCCGGTTCTCCGCGCCTTCTGAAGACCTGCGGCGCGGATCTCGAGACCAAGCTGTTCCTGCGCCCGCGCCTCGAAGATCTCGACCGGGTCGCCGCGCTGCTCGCCCTGCAGCCGGACGTCCGGCGCAAGGCGCGCTTGACCACCGAAGCCGACATCGGCGCGGCCCTGGCGTCCCGCAGCGCGGCTCGGCGCATCGAGGATGCGACGCTCAGCCTTGCCCGGAGCGCGCCGCGCCACTCGGCGCGGACCGTCGTCGAGGCCGGCCAGGCGGCGTTGCTGGCCTTTGCCGCCTGCGCCGTTCTCGCCGCCTTCGCCATGGCCCCGTCCGCAACCGCCGCGGTCCTGCATCCGCTGTTCGGCATCGCCTTCGCCGCCTGTCTCGCCATCCGCATCGTCGCGGCGCTGCCGGCCCCTCCCAAGCCCAAGCCGGACGCGGATATGGAGACAGGCCCCCTGCCCGTCTATTCGGTCCTCGTCGCGCTGTATCAGGAAACGGGGGTGATCGAGCGCCTCGTCGCGTCCCTGTCGCGCCTCGACTGGCCGACCAGCCGCATCGAGATCAAGCTGGTCTGCGAGGCCGACGATCCGGCGACCATCGCCGAGGCGCGCCGCGCCACCGCCGGACTGCCGCAGTTCGAGATCGTCGCCGTGCCGCCCGGCGAGCCGCGCACCAAGCCGAAGGCGCTGAACTTCGTCCTGCCGCTCTGCCGGGGCGAATTCGTCGCGCTCTACGACGCCGAGGACGAGCCGGACCCCGGCCAGTTGCGCGAGGCGTTCCACCGATTCCGCAGCGGCCCCGGTGACCTTGCCTGCCTGCAGGCGCCGCTCGTCGTGCGCAACGGCCAGCAGAACTGGCTGGCCGGCCTCTTCGCGCTGGAATATGCGGCGCTGTTCCGGCGGCTGCTGCCGTGGCTTGCGCGCCATCGCCTGCCGATGCCGCTGGGCGGCACCTCGAACCATTTCCGCCGCCATTGCCTGACCGCGGTGGGCGGCTGGGATTCCCACAATGTCACCGAGGACGCCGATCTCGGCATGCGGCTGTATCGCGAAGGCTGGACGATCGGCACGCTGACACGGCCGACGCTGGAGGATGCCCCCGAACGCTGGCCGGTCTGGTATCGCCAGCGCACACGCTGGACGAAGGGCTGGCTGCAGACCTGGCTGGTCCACATGCGCCAGCCGCTCAGGCTGTGGCGCGAACTCGGCCCGGTCAGCTTCGCTGTGTTCCAGATGCTGTTCGTCGGCATGCTGGCCTCGGCGCTGATCCAGCCGGTGTTTCTCGTGCTGGTGCTGTCGACGCTGGTGTCGGCGCTGAACCACGGCCTGCCCGGCGGCCTCGCAGGCCTGATCTTCGCGCTCGACCTGTTCAACGCGACCGGCGGCTTCATCGCCTTCGTCGCGCTGTCACTCCCGGCGCTGCAGCCGGAGGAGCGCGCTACCCTGCCGAAATATTACGCCCTCGTTCATCTCTACTGGCTGCTGATCGCGCTCGCGTCGCTGCGCGCGGTGGTCCAGCTCGCGCGCGATCCCCACCGGTGGGAGAAGACCCATCACGACATCCGCGCCCGGGCCGACCTCTGCGACCAGCGCTACCGCACCGAACCGCATTTCAGCGCCAGCTAGGCGTCTCTGTCCCGGAGTGTGAAAGGCTCGGTGGGCGAGCCGCTCCCAACGCAAGACGGGCGGCCATCCCGACCGCCCGTCATTTGAAAGTCGTCTGCGCCGACTTGGCGGTCGCGCCGCCGAATGCCGTCAGTGCCCCTTGAGGCCATCCCGCAGGCGCTGGGCCTGGATGGCCGCGCGAGCATACTGCTCCCAGGCGGAGCGGACAGCCATCAGATTGACGTTCATTGCCTCGGCAAGGCTCTCGAGCTCATCGAGCTTGGCCGCGCTCTTGGCGAACTTGCCGGCCAGATCGCCGCTCACGTCGCCCTTGCGTGCGCTTTCGATCATCCCGGCGAGACTGCGGCCGTGTTCCTCGATCTCCGGCAGGATCCGCGTCAGCGCCTGGTTCAGGCGGAGCCGTTCGGCTTCCGCCGTCTCGAGCTGGGGACGTAGCTGCTCCATCAGTCGCGCCGCGTTGCGGCATTCCCGGCCGTGCCGGTCGAGATCATGGCCGAGCCCGGTGAAACCACCCTCGATGCGGCGCGGCAACCGCGGCACCGGTTCGTCCATGATCAGCGGCGGTCCCGACAGCACATTCGACGCCGCACTCGGCTTGTCGCTGCGATCGGCAAAGTCTCTCGACAGTTCCTCGGTGAGAAAGTCGCTCATATCTGGGGTGGTATCCTTGGCTGCCGTCATCGTGGACATGCTATTCTCCCGCAATGCCGCTGGATTGCTTGTTGATGATTAAATATGCACGGCTGCGAGTGGCCGGCCACCATTTTGTTAACGGATGGTTAAGACTTGCAGGCGCTTAGCCCTCGAAGATGACGCAACGACCTCTCGGGGACGCCCTGCGACATTCCCCGTTATCCCCACTTGTCCACCGGAAACTGCAGGCCGCCCCGCAGTCATCCGGCGATTCCCCATGCTAGGCTCGCGCCATGAAGGACAGACGCGATTCCCGTTCCGTGCCGGTCACGGCAGCGCCGCTGACAGCGGCGACGATCGACCACCTCGAAGCCTGCGCGAGCGGGCTTTGGGAGCATGCGCGGGATTTCGACCGCTGGGGCCTGGCGCTCGACGCCGAGGCGACCCGCAGCCAGGCGATCGCCTGCCGCGTCGAGGCGATCATCGCCCGCGCCACGGCCGGAGCGACGGATTATCTGCAGGCGTCCTGACCCGGCTTCCCGAGGCAGCGATCGTCTCGTCTGAGATCGTTTACGACGAATCCAGATCGTCCGGTTTTCGCCGCGCAATGCGCCGCGGGACGAAGGGGTATAGGCACGTCGCGGCCCTGTAGCCGCGTTGTGGTGCGCTCGCGAGCGGCGCCGTTCATACGCCGCGCTGCTCCGCGGCTCATCGACGCCTGCTCTACCCCACGTTGCTCCGCAGCGCCTTCCCGCGGTCCTCTCCAAGCGGGCAAACGACCCGGCGTGGCCGGCCCGCATGAACCTCACTGGTGGACTATAGGCAGTGCCAGACCCCGGTCAGATGCACAGTGTCGCGCGCACCGGTCAGCCCTCTCCATCTCCCGCTGCGCACTTCCGCCGAGACGCTCAGCGGACCAGGCTCGAACCCCTCGCGTGACAGCCTCCTGCGCCGAGCGATAGCCGGCCATGCATTCCGCGAACACCACTCCTGATGGCGATAAGGCTCTGTTAAGCAACCGGAACCTATATCGTTAAACATAACTAAGCCCGCCTTACGAGGCCCTCCACATGATCAGTATACGGACCAACGGCGCCGCGATGACGGCGCTTGCCAACCTGCGTTCGCTGCAATCTGCATCGGACGCAAATCAGACCGCGATGGCCACGGGCTACCGGGTCGGCTCGGCCGCCGACAACGCGTCCTACTGGTCGATCGCGACCGGCATGCGTTCGGACGTCAAGGCGCTTGGTGCCGTCGCCGACGCGCTGGGCCTTGGCTCGGCCACGACCGACGTCGCCTACACGTCAATGGTGCAGGTCGGCGACATGCTGGCTGACATCAAGGAGCGGCTGGTGGTCGCCATGGAGCCCGGCGTCGACCGCCAGAAGGTGCAGGCCGAGATCAGCCAGCTTCAGGCCGCGATCGTCGCCACCTCCCAGGCCGCGAGCTTCTCCGGCCAGAACTGGCTCCAGACCAACGTGCCCGACATCTACGAGACGCCGGTGGACCGCCGCTCGACCATGCTGGTCGCCTCGCTGTCGCGATCCAGCACGTCGGGGCTGTCGGTCGGCACGATCGGCGTCGATCTGCAGAAGACGTCCCTGTTCAACGTCGATGGCGGCGGCATGCTGCAGCCCGATCCCCGCAGCCCCAGGAACATTGGTGGCTTGCGTTCGATCGCCGCCGTCTATCCGCCGTCCTATACCCCATCCAACACCGCCAGCTCGGTCGACCGCACCTTCACATTCAGCGGTCCGGTGACCTTCGGCCTCAGCGACACGATGACCTTCACCATGACGGTCGACGCCGACAACCCCGGCACCCCGGGCCTGCCCGGCCCCTACGATCTCGGCCAGGACATCTCCGTCGTCATCGACCGGGCCCTCGTCGACGCCACGACCGGACGGACCGACGGCGTGGTCGCGGACTACCACGAGATGATCCAGGTCCTCGACGCGGCGATCACGGGCAATGAAGTCTCGGTCGGCCATGTCACCGTCTGGAATTCCACGACGCAGACATACGATCTCGTCCCGAACGCCATCAACTTCCGTGACCGCGAGACCAGCGGAAAGCCGGGCGCCTCCTTCGCCATCAAGGATTTCGCCACCACGGCCTCCGGCACGGGCGGCCTCGGCAACACCGCGACGACCTATGGTGAGCGCGCCTCCACCGTCACGCTGGATTTCCAGCCCTTCCGCATCTACCGGGACGTCGAGGTCTCGTACTCGCTGACCGCCAACAGCGTTTCGCGCTCCTATCTGATCGACCGCGATCTCGTGGACCGGGTGCTGGGCACCGACGACGGCTGGGTGAACACGGCCGCGGACATGCACGCCATCCTGACGGATCTGAACGACATTCCGGACCTGCTGATCGAGGAGACGGCCGGCGACATCGTCCTGCGCCTCGATCCCGCAGCGAACCGTGAGGCGGGCACCAAGTCGCGCATGGTTGTCAGCGGGCTGCAGGTGAACATCGAGCCCCTCACCGCGATCGGCATTCTCGACGTGGACGTGGCCGCCAATCCGAACGCGATCGAGGACTATCTGCAGCAGGTCGACACCATGCAGCAGCGCGTGGTGTCCGGGGCCGCCGTCCTCGGCGCCATCAGCAAGCGGCTGGAGATGCAGACGGAGTTCACCCGGACTGTCACGCAGACGCTGGAACAGGGCATCTCGCGGCTGGTCGACGCGGACATGGAAGAGACCTCAACCCGCTACCGTGCGCTCGAGGCCCAGCGCCAGCTTGCCGTGCAGAGCCTGTCGCTTGCCAATTCGACCCCGGACATCGCCCTCAGCCTGTTCAGATAACGACACAGGCACCCGACATCCCGAGACGCCAGCCCTCGTGGCTGGCGTTTTGCGTCGCGCGACCGGCTGCATCCATCTGCGGCCGAAACGACTGCGGAAAAGCAGCCGGTGAGGCAGGAACGATATCGGGACAGGCGCTGATGGGGCTGGAGCGGGCGATGGGGGTCGAACCCACGACATCAAGCTTGGGAAGCTTGCGTTCTACCACTGAACTACGCCCGCGCAGGCGGGACAATGCTCGTCGGGCGCTGCCGCGTCAAGATGATTTGCCGCGGTCCCGTGCGATCATCGACGCGAAGCCTCCGACCCGATGGGCTGGGATCGTGCCCCGCCTTGCAGAGGTTGCCTGCCGCGGCAACCGCGCAAGTACTAGCTGCGCAGGGCGACGGCCTCGCGGGCGAGTGCGGTGATCGCGTCCCAGTCGCCGGCCTCGACCGCAGCCTTCGGCGCGACCCAGGAACCGCCGACACAGATGACGTTCGGCAGGGCCAGATAGTCGCGGACATTCTTCATCGAGATGCCGCCGGTCGGGCAGAAGCGCAGGCTCGGAAACACCGGCGAAATCGACTTGAGGAACGCCGCCCCGCCGATCTGTTCGGCCGGGAAGAACTTTAGCACCTCGTAGCCCTCTTCCAGCATCGCCATCAGCTCGCTCGGCGTTGCCGATCCCGGCAGCATGGGCGCTTCGGACGAGCGCGCAGCGTCGAGCAGTTCCATCGTCGCCCCCGGCGACACGATGAACTGCGCGCCGGCCTTGGTGGCGCGGTCGAACTGGCGGGGGGTGAGAACGGTGCCGGCGCCGCACAGCGTCTCCGGGACCTCGCTGGCGATCGCCATGATCGCTTCCAGCGCGGCCGGGGTGCGCAGGGTCACCTCGATCGCCTTCAGGCCGCCGGCGGCCAGCGCACGGGCCAGTGCGACGCCCTCGGCGGCGGATTCCACGGCGACCACCGGAACCACCGGCTGCGCGCTCAGCATTTCCAGAAGTCGCTTGCTGTTCTGAGCCATGATGTCTTCCCCGAACCGTACCGCTGTCTTAACGGCGCTCTACAGCATCGCTTCGCCAAGGGGAATGGTTCGGGTCGAAAACCTCGCCGCGGAGACGATCCGCCGGCGCAGGATCGCGGTCATGGGTGGCGCGGCGAACAGGTCTTCGCGAAGGCCGTGCCGCTTACCAGCCGCCGTTGAAGGTGCGGTAGAAGATGTGCTTGCCGATCTTGTCCACCCGCTCCATCGCGCCGGCCCAGCGGGGGCGGACGTAATTGGCGTGGTAATGGGTCGCGGAGCCGACCTCGTTGATCCAGATCTCGCCGCGCGTGACCTGTTCGGCGATGCGCTTGGCCTTGGCCCAGGAGCCGCTGTCGGACACGCGGTCGCGCGCGCCGTCGCAGGCAAAGGAGAACTGGCAGCGATTGCGCCAGTTCTTGTTCTGGTAGACGACGCCGCAGATCGTGTTCGGGAAGGCCGGGTTGCGGACGCGGTTGAGGATGACCTGCGCCACGGCGGCCTGCCCCATGGTGCTCTCGCCGCGCGCCTCGAAATAGAGGCCGTTGGCAAGACAGCTCTGCTCCTTCTTCGACATGGTCTCCGCCGGCAGCGGCGTCGCCGCCCAGGCATGGTCCTTGTCGCCGATCGGCGGGATGAAGGCTTCCGGCGTATCCTTGAGGATCGTCTCGAACAGCGAGGAGGTCCGTGCGCTGCCCGTCGACGGCGCGTAGCCGAGGGCGTTGGTGTCGCCGGCCGAGGGCTTCAGCGAGGCCAGCATGATCTTGTCGTTCGGCGTCAGCGTCTTGGCGCCCGGAATCTTCGGCGGGCCCTGAAGCTGGAAGTTCATGGCGACGGTGATCGCCTCCTTGGTCGTCTGGGTGACCTTGGAGAAGGCGGTGCGAATGCGCTCCTGGCCACCGACGACGCGCGATCCGAGCAGCGACTGGCGCTCGAGGATCGAACCGGCGGAGAAGCCGCGCGGCGGCAGGTTGCTGGCCGGAACGAGGGACAGGACGCGGGCGCCCTTGTCCTCGCGCATGATCCGGGTTTCCTCGGGCTTGACGATGGCCGCCTCGATCTGCGGCGCGGCGACGGCTTCCATGCCCTCGGGCAGCTTCAGCCCGGCGGGGATCGGCTCGCGCAGATCGGATCCGGCAAAGGCGATGGCCGCCGTTTCCGTGGTGCCGATTTTCGATGGAACGAAATAGGCCCGCCACTGGTTTGCATGACCGGAACCGCCGAGAAGGCTGGTCATGTCCTGACGGGCGACCGGGCTGGTCACCATCGCGAGGGAAGCGAAACAGCCAGTGGCCAGAACCACGGCCTTGGCCGTCCGAGCCTTCGACAGTTTCTGCAGGCGTGTCCCCGCGTGCTGTTCAACAGCCGTCATCATTCCCCCATCAAGCCTGCGTCATATAACGGGCGTCACCCAACGTCCCCCATTAACCTTGTTTCTTGGTTAACAGACGATGGCGATTTCAAGACGGACGCTTGCGTTTTCCGGCGTAGGGATTGTCCGGCTTGCGCAGACCGAGGCGGATCGGCACGGCAAAGAGCCCGAAGCTTTCGCGTAACCCATTGATAAGATAGCGCGTATACGACGCGTTGAGCGCATCCGGGCGGCTCGTGGAGATCATGAACGTCGGCGGACGCGATTTGACCTGCGTCATGTATTTTATGTTGATCCGGCGCCCCGCGACGGCCGGCGGAGAATGTCTGGTAACCATACGGTCGAGCCACTGATTCAGCTTGGCCGTCGAGATCCGCTTGTTCCAGACCTCGTGGGTATCGACGATCGCCTTCATCAGCCGCTCGACGCCCTCGCCGGTTTCACCCGACACGGTGATGGCGCGAATGCCACGCGCCTGCGGCAGCAGACGGTCGGTCTTCTCGCGCAGATCGGCGAGCACCTCCTGGCGGTCCTCGATCAGATCCCACTTGTTGAAGGCGATGACCGGCGCCCGGCCTTCGCGCATGACCAGGTCGACGATCGACATGTCCTGGCGCTCGAACGGGATTGTCGCGTCGAACACGACGACCACGACCTCGGCGAACTTGATCGCGCGCAGGCCGTCGGCCACCGACAGCTTCTCCAGCTTTTCCTGCACCTTCGCCTTGCGGCGCATGCCGGCCGTGTCGAAGACCTTGATCGTGCGGCCGCGCCATTCCCATTCGCTGGCGATGGAGTCGCGGGTGATGCCGGCCTCCGGGCCGGTCAGCATCCGGTCCTCGCCGAGGAACCGGTTGATCAGCGTCGACTTGCCGGCATTCGGGCGGCCGACGATGGCGATCCGCAGGGGCTTGGTGGCGTCGTAGACGGGCTCGACCTCGTCATCCTCGACCGGCACGTCCACCAGCGCTTCCTCGGGCTCCGGCGTGTCGTCGGCGAAGGTCTCCTCGCCCAGCGCCTCGAGGATGGCGTCGCGCAATTCGCCCATGCCGACGCCATGCTCGGCGGAAATGCCGATCGGCTCGCCCAGCCCCAGCTCGAAGGCGTCGAGCATGCCGGCTTCCGCCCCGCGGGCTTCCGACTTGTTGGCGACGAGGATCACCTTGCCGGCAGTGCGGCGCATGATCTCGACGAAGGCCCTGTCCTGGGGCATGACGCCGGCCTTCACGTCGATCATGAACAGGCACAGATCGGCCGAGGCGATCGCCGTCTCGGTCTGGGTGCGCATCCGGCCTTCCAGCGTGTCGGCGCCGGCTTCTTCCAGGCCGGCCGTATCGACCACCTCAAAGTCGAGGTCGAGCAGCGTCGCGTCGCCGGTGCGGCGGTCGCGGGTGACGCCGGGCCGGTCGTCGACCAGCGCCAGACGCTTGCCGACGAGGCGGTTGAACAGGGTGGACTTGCCGACATTGGGTCGGCCGATAATGGCGATGGTGACCATGACGGTCTCCGCGCTCCTCCGGAGCGATGGGGCACACCGGTACGAAGCCGGGGCCGGTTGCGATCGGGGCGCCGGCCGTGTGTCACGTGCGAGCTCTGCCCCGATCCGATCGGTTTGCGGCGACGTCCGGACCGGGTGAACCCGGCCGCAGGCGACGGCGCCGCAGCGGTTCAGTCGGCGCCGGCGGGCGCCGGAGCGGCCGGCGCGCTCTGCGGCGCGTCGGTCGTGGTCGGCTCGGCTTGTTCCGGCGCGGCAGCCTCGGGGGCGGCCGCGGGATCGGTGATGCCGAGCCCGGTCGTGGGAACGGCGACGCTTGGCGCGGCAGCCCCTTCGGGCAGCGCCCCAGCGGCGGCGGGCGCAGCCGGCGCTTCGCCAGTAGCCGCATCCGGGCTCGCCGGAGCCTCGGGCGCTGCACCCTCGGTGGCTGTTCCATCGGGATCTGCTTCGTCGCTGGCAGCGGCCGGCGCCTCGGTCGCCGGCGCCGAAGGCGTGGCCTCCGGGGCGGTCGTCTCGGAGGCCGCGACGGGCGCGGTTGCGTCCGCCGGAGCGGCGGTTGCAGGCGCCGTCGTCGCACCGATCTCGTCCGGCATCACGGTGCCCTCGGGCATCGGCTTGCCGGCGGCGATCAGGTCGAGCATCAGCCGGGCCCGGCTGATGATGCCGTTCGGCGCACCGGGGTCGTCGACCAGCTGCTGGAACAGCGTCGTCGCGGTTTCGGTGTCCTCGGCCTTCCAGGCGGCCAGCGCCACGGCTTCGCGAGCCGGAAAGCGCAAGGCCTCGCTGTCGCCGGTCAGCCGTTCGACACGGCTGCGGACGTCGCTGAGCGCGCCGTGGTCGACCAGCACATAGGCGGCGCGCACGGCGGCCATGTCGCGCAGCGCGTCGGGCGCGCCGGAATCCGCCGCCACCTTGTCGAAGGCGGCGACCGCCTCGTCGAACTTGCCCTGCGCCTGATAGACGCCGCCGATGCTCATGCGGGCAAGGTCCGGATAGGCGCCGTAGCTGTCGGTCGCCAGGGCTTCGAGCGCGGTGATGGCCTCGTCGGGCTTGCCGTCACGCGCCAGCTGCAGCGCGGCGAGATAGGCATCGCCCGAGGCGTTGGCCTGGGCGGTCTGGTACCGGTCCCAGCCGACGACGGCCGCGGTGATGACGACCACCAGAATCACCGCGGCCAGGATATAGGTCCCGAACCGCGTCCAGATGGCTTTCACCCTGTCCTGGCGAAGCTCTTCGCTGACTTCGCGAAAGAAACTGTCGTCGCTCATCCATCCACTCTTCGAAAACCGGCCGTGGCCGGGACCATCGGCCCGGCACGCAAGAACACTTGGGGTCTTCTAACGATTTTTGCCGCAGGTGAAAGGGCGTGCGCGCCGTGATGAACCGCTAAGCGATCGGTGCGACGCCGAAGAACCAGCGATGCAGCCACAGGATGAACGCCGCCGCGAGGCCGAGACCGACGACGACCGCCAGGAGATCGCCGCGCAGGCCGGGCGCCCTCGCCGCCGGCGCCGGGACCGGACGGCGGACCGCGCTGGCATAGTCGAGGACCGCCCAGACCAGGAAACTGCCGAAGAGTACCGCGTCGGCAACCGTGCCGTTGGCCAAAAGATGCCCCAGCGCCCACAGGCCGACGCCCAGCACCATCGGGTGCCGGACCGCCGTCTTGATCCGTCCGGTCGGCAGATAGGCGCTTGCGACGAGGACGAAGGCCACCGGCACCAGGAGCAGGGCAAGATGGCCGAGGCCCGGCGGCGGCGTGTAGAGCGGCACCGTCGCCATGCGCGCGGCGCCATAGCCGTAGATGATCAGCATCAGCCCGACGAGCGACAGCACCGAGTAGATGCCCTTGAACCGGTTCTCGCCAAACCGCGCCAGCAGCCGGTCGCGCGTCGGCTCCGCAATGATCCGCAGGGAATGCACGCCGAGAAAGATGACCAGGCCGAGGATGAGAATGGCCATGTGGAATTTCCCCTCTGACGGACCGGCGGGCACGGCGTGCGCGCCGGTCGAAGCGTAGCAGAAATGTCCCGATCTGACGCGATCCTGGCGACGACTTCGCGGTTTTCGCCGCCTTGCCGCTTCCTTCCCTGCCGGTGCCTGCCCTAGGGTTGCGGCGAATCGACCAGAATCGGGCCGGTCTTCACGCCGCCCGAGCAAGACCATGATGAAGGATCTTTCGATGATGCGCCCCATGTCCCTCGCCCTTTTGACGAGCGCCGCGCTGCTGGTGGCCGGCTGCGCCACCGAGCGCCCCGATCCGGCGGGCCTGAGGGCGCAGTCGGATGGCCGCATGGGCGGCGGGACTGCATTGCCGCCGATGCCGGGCGGCGGCACCGCCGGCACCAACGGCCGGCTGGCGCCGGGCGGCCCGGCCATCGGCAGCTGCAATCCGGAAGCCGCCCGGTATCTCATCGGCGAGATCGCCAATGTCGAGACGGTGGAAGCGGCAAAGGCGGCCACGGGCGCCGAGACCGTGCGGGTTCTGTATCCGAACCAGCCGGTCACCCAGGAGTTCGTCTCCGGCCGGCTGAACATGGAGACCGACAACGCCAACCGCGTCACGCAGGTCCGCTGCGGCTGATCCGCCTGCGGGCCTGACCGGCCCGCCTCTTCTCGTCGAACCGCCGGGCGATCAGCCCGGCGTCACCGGCTGGGCCGAACTCACCCGCCGAGCGAGCTGGCGTTCGCGGAAGAAGATGAACAGCCCCGCCCCCATGATGATCGCCGCGCCGAACAGCATGGTCAGGCGCGGCACATCGCCGAAGACCAGGTAGCCGAACAGGATCGCCCACACGAGCATGGTGTATTGCAGCGGCGCGATGTCGGCGGCGTCGCCGAGCTTGAACGCCCGCGTCACGCACATATGCGCCGCCATCGCCACGACACCGAGGATCGCCAGCAGCCCCAGATCCAGCGGGTCCGGCGTCACCCAGCCGAACGGCGCCAGGATTGCCCCGCCGACGAGCGCGCCGACCGTCTGCCAGAAGACCAGCGCCTTGTCGGACGTGCCGCGCAGGCTGCGCGCGGTGATCATCATCAGCGCGAAGGTCAGGCTGCCGCCGATGGCGATGAAGGCCGGCGCGGTCAGGCTCGCCTGCGACGGCTGCAGCACCACCAGCACGCCGATGAAGCCGATGACGATGGCCGTCCAGCGCCTTATGCCGACGCGCTCCTTCAGGAAGATCGGCGAGAGCGCCGCCACATAGATCGGCGCGGCGAGCCAGTAGGCCATGGTGTCGGCGAGCGGCAGATAGGCGACGGCGCCGTAGAAGGCGAGCACCTCGACGGTGGCGAAGACCACCCGCAGCACCTGCATGCCGGGACGTTCGAGGCTCACGAGGGGTTTCAGTCCCGTGCGCGCGAGGAACGGCGCCAGGATGACCAGCGCCGCCACCGAGCGGATCAGCAGCACCTGGCCGACCGAATAGGTCGAGACCAGCCATTTGCCGAGCGTGTCGTTGACCATGAACAGGAAGATGCCGAATAGCATGATCCCCATGCCGAGCGTGTTGGTGCTCGGCCGGCCTGTCGCGGCGGCGCTGGCTCCGGTCATCTCTCGTCCATCTGTCGGCTGGTCTCCGCCCGGCCCGGGCGATCGCGGCCCGGTCAGGCGCGCGGCATCATTCCCATTCGATCGTGCCCGGCGGCTTCGAGGTCACGTCGTAGACCACCCGGTTGATGCCGCGCACCTCGTTGATGATGCGGGTCGCGGTGTTGCCGAGGAAGTCCATGTCGTAATGGTAGAAATCGGCGGTCATGCCGTCGACCGAGGTGACGGCCCGCAGCGCGCAGACGAATTCGTAGGTGCGCCCGTCGCCCATCACGCCAACGGTCTGCACCGGCAAAAGCACGGCGAAGGCCTGCCAGATGGCATCGTAGAGACCGGCCTTGCGGATCTCGTCGAGATAGATCGCATCGGCCTGGCGCAGGATATCAAGCTTCTCGCGGGTCACGCCGCCCGGGCAGCGAATGGCGAGGCCCGGTCCCGGGAAGGGCTGGCGGCCGACGAAATGCGCCGGCAGGCCGAGTTCCTGTCCGAGCAGGCGCACCTCGTCCTTGAACAATTCTCGCAGCGGCTCGACGAGCTGCATGTTCATGCGCTCCGGCAGGCCGCCGACATTGTGGTGCGACTTGATGGTCACCGACGGGCCGCCGGTGAAGGAGACGCTCTCGATCACGTCGGGATAGAGGGTCCCCTGCGCCAGGAAATCGGCGCCGCCGATCTTCTTGGCCTCCGCCTCGAAGGTCTCGATGAACAGCCGGCCGATGGTCTTGCGCTTGACCTCCGGGTCCATCTCGCCTTCCAGCGCGTCGATGAACATGTCCTGCGCCTGAACGTGGACGAGCGGGATGTTGTAATGGTCGCGGAACATCGCGACGACCTCGTCCGCCTCGTTCATCCGCAACAGGCCGTGATCGACGAAGATGCAGGTCAGCTGGTCGCCGATCGCCTCGTGGATCAGCACCGCCGCAACGGAAGAATCGACGCCGCCGGACAGGCCGCAGATGACCTTGCCGTCGCCGACCTTGGCGCGGATCTCCTCGACCGCCTGCTCGCGGAACGCCGCCATGGTCCAGTCGCCGGACAGTCCGGCGATGCGGTGGACGAAGTTCGACAGAAGCCGGGCGCCGTCGGGAGTATGAACCACTTCGGGGTGGAACTGCACGCCGTAGAAGCGGCGCGCCTCGTCGGCGATCGCCGCGAAGGGGGCGCCGGAAGACTGGCCGATGATCTCGAAGCCCTCGGGCAGCGCCGTGACGCGGTCGCCGTGGCTCATCCACACCTGGTGGCGGGTGCCTTCGGCCCAGATGCCCTCGAACAGCGGCGAAGCCTTCTTGACCTCCATGAAGGAGCGGCCGAATTCGCGGTGCAGCCCGCCTTCGATATTGCCGCCGAGCTGGGCGCACATGGTCTGCTGGCCGTAGCAGATGCCGAGCACCGGCACGCCCGCCTCGAGGATTTCCGTCGGCGCCGTCGGAGCATCGGCGTCCGTCACCGAAGCCGGCGATCCCGACAGGATCACGGCCTTCGGCGCCAGGCGGCGAAAGCCTTCGGCAGCCGACTGGAACGGCACGATTTCGGAATAGACGCCGGCTTCGCGGATGCGCCGCGCGATCAGCTGGGTGACCTGGGAGCCGAAGTCGACGATGAGGACGGTGTCGGGGTGCGCTGTCATGGCGAGGCTTTAGAAAAGCACGGGCGCAATGTCCAGCACCTCGCGCGGCATTGCCCGTATGCGGCTGACGCATCGGTAGCCACCTGTGCATTACCGCACCCGGCAGGCGGAACGCAGGTCGCGCAAGGCCGTTCTGGCGCCGCGGTACTGATGCCGCGATCCGGAGCAACTGACATGAGCGTCAAATCGCTGGACGACCTCTTCCTGCACACGCTGCAGGACATCTACTATGCCGAGAAACAGATCGCCAAGGTTCTCCCCAAGATGGCGAAGAAAGCGGCGAGCGAGGATCTGAAGGCCGCGTTCAAGACCCATCTGGAAGAGACCAAGGAGCAGGTGACGCGACTCGAGGAGGTGTTCGAGAGCCTCGACAAGAAGCCCCGCGCCGTGAAGTGCGACGCGATCATCGGCATCATCGACGAGGCGACCGAGCTGATGGACGAGGTCGAGGATCCAGAAACCCTCGACGCCGCGATGGTCGCCGCCGCCCAAGCCGTCGAGCACTACGAGATCGCCCGCTACGGCACGCTGATCACCTGGGCCGGGATCCTCGGCCACAAGGACGCCGTCGCGAAGCTGCAGGAAACCCTCAAGCAGGAAAAGGCGACCGACGAGAAGCTGTCGAAGCTCGCCGACGTTAAGGTCAACAAGAAGGCCGCCTGATCCGGTCGATCGCCGCCCGGCTTCGGGGAAGCCGATCCCCGGACCGGGCGGCGGTCAGGACGAACCGACGTCCAGCAGTCCCGAATCGAGCGCGATCTCCAACCGGTCGACGGCATCGGCGAGCTTCTCGTCGATGACATGCAGCAGCGTCGTCCAGTCGTCGTAGTGATGAAGGTCCCCCGCCCCGTCGGAAATGCCGCGCAGCCCGACCAGCTTGACGTCGAAGCGCTGGCAGGCGCGCAGTACCGCGAAGGTCTCCATGTCCACCATGTCGGCGTCGATCGCGTCGTAGCGCGCACCTGAGACGATGTCGGACCCCGTCGACAGCCGCGCCGTCGGCAGGCTCGGCACCGGTGTCGGCAAGGCCGTGTGGACGGGATGGTCGAGAAACGGCGTCACGCCCTTGGCAAATCCCAGCGGCGATGCGTCAATGTCGCGCCAGGCGACCGACGAGACCTGATAGATCTCGCCCTGTTCGAGCGTGCGCGACCCCGCCGAGCCGAGCGAGACCACGAGGTCCGGGCGATGGCCCGCCAGTGTCAGGGCATGCAGGGCGATGCCGGTGCCGAGCGCCGCCTCGATTGGCCCGACCCCGGTCATCAGGGGCGCGATGCGGCGGCGCAGCGCCGGGCCATATTCGGCCGCGGCCGCCATGACGAACAGCACCCGGGCGCCGCCCAGCTCTTCCGTCGCGGCGTCGATCTTCGTCGGGTCGTAGTCGCTCATGCTGCCGTCCGTCCGGTGCTCCGAGCGTGGGCGCCCGGCGATGCTCTGCTCAGTTCAACCACCAGATGGCGGTGTTGAGAAGCGTCGCATAGGCGACCCAGGCGCCATAGGGCAGGAACAGCAGCGCCGAAACACGATCCTCGCGCCAGGTATAGGCGACGAAGCCGCAGATCGCGGCGAACAGCGCCACGATCTCGACCAGCGCAAGGCCGGGCACCTGCGCGGCGAAGAACAGGAACGGCCAGACGAAGTTGAGGCCGAGCTGCACCCACCAGATCCGCGCGGCCTGCAGTTCGCCCCGGTGCCAGACGCGCCAGCCAGCGATGCCGATCAGGACGTAGAGCGCTCCCCAGGCCGGTCCGAAGACCCAGCCAGGCGGATTGAACCAGGGCTTCTGCAACGCCTGGTACCACTCGCCCGGCGCCGTCGCCGCACCCACCAGCGCGCCGCCGCCCACGGTCAGGGCGAGGAACAGCGACAGAGCGACATAGGCCCGCATCAGCGACGCTCCAGGACCGCGAAGAAGAAGCCGTCGGTGCCGGTGGTACGCGGCGTCAGCGTCAGCGTCGTGCCGTCGCCGAGCGGGCTGGCATGGTAGGCCTTCGGCGCCTCCGGCAGGGCCTCGGCCCAGCGTCCCGTGGCATCGGCGACCTTGAACTGAGCACCCGCATCACGTTCCAGGAAGGCCGCGACGCGGGCACCGTTCTCCTCGGGCAGCAGCGAACAGGTAATGTAGACCAGCCGGCCGCCGGGCTTGACGAAGCGCGCCGCCGCGTCGAGCACCGCGTCCTGCTCTTCCAGCCGCTTGTCGAGCTGGCGCTCGGCCAGCCGCCACTTGGCGTCCGGGCGGCGACGCCATGTGCCGGTGCCGGTGCAGGGCGCATCGACCAGCACCAGGTCCATCCGGCCCTCCAGCTCGCCGATATCGTCGCGCGGCGCATGGACCTGGACGTTGCGGACCTCGGCCCGCTTCAGCCGGTCGTGGATCGGCGCCAGCCGCTGGCGATCGCTGTCATAGGCGTGGATCTGGCCGGTATTCTCCATGGACGCGGCCAGTGCCAGCGTCTTGCCGCCGGCGCCGGCGCAGAAATCCAGCACCTGCATGCCGGGGGCTGCCCCCGCCAGAAGCGCGACGATCTGCGAGCCCTCGTCCTGGATCTCGAACCAGCCCTTCTGGAAACCGGCCTCCACCTGCACGTTGGGATGGCGTCCATCGCCCGCGATCGGCGGGACGCGCAGGCCCTGCGGCGCCAGCGCCGTGGCGGTCGCGGCAAAGGGCGTCAGCGCCTTGGCGACCTTGTCGCGATCGGCGCGCAGCGTGTTGACGCGCATGTCCAGCGGCGGGCGGTCGGACAGGGCCGCGGCCTCCGAGATCCAATCCTCGCCGAAGGCGGCTTCCAGCCGGGTCGCCAGCCAGTCCGGTACGTCGGCCTGCACGGCGCCGGGCGCCGCGCCCAGCTCGCGGGTGCGGAAGGCGGCGAAATCGTCGGTCGACGGCATCTGGGGCGCGAAGCGGTCGCCATCCAGCGCGATGGCCAGATCCTTGACGCCCATGCCCTTGCTGTCGAGGATCGCGGCAAAGACCATGGCCGTCGGCGTCTCGTCTTCCATGCGCCAGGCCAGCGAGCGCCGGCGCCGCAGCACGTCATAGACGATGTTGCCGATGGCGGCCCGATCGCCCGAGCCTGCGAAGCGATGGGAAAGCCCCCAGTCCTTCAGGGCATCGGCCACCGGCCGACGCCGTGCCTCGATATCGGCCAGAATCTCGATGGCCGCTGCCATCCTGCCGCCCAGGCGCATGATCGTATCCTTGCTGTGTCTTGCCGGACGATGCCGGGCGTTCCGTGCGCAGGCCGAATAGCCGACCGGTGGCCCGTCGGTTCGACAGGTCGTCTTCGGTCGCATGCCTCGCGGATTGAGCGCAGTCCTGCACCACGCGACGGCACCCCCGCAAGCAAAAAGGGCCGGGATCGCTCCCGGCCCTCTCCGTCCGGCGCACGTAGCGCCGACGTTTCATGTCGCGGACAATGGCGTCCGGTTACTCCGCAGCGGCGCTGTGGCTGGTGCTGAGGCTCGCCTCGGCGTCGTCGCGCGTCTGCGCTTCGAGTGCCTTGCGGACGCCGGCGCCGTACTCGGCATGCACCTTGTCGAAATGCGCCAGCTGGCGATCGACGATGAACTGCGGCACGCCCTGCATCGCACCGGCGATGTTGGCGCACAGCCGCTCACGCTGACCGGCGTCGAACATCTCGAACAGTGCCCGCGGCTGGCTGTAATGGTCGGCCTCGCCACGGAAGTCGTAACGACCCACCTGGCCGCTGTAGCGATGCGGCGGCTCCTCGACGCTCGGATCCTCGACCGGACCGCCGAAGCTGTTCGGCTCGTAATAGGCGTCCGGGTTGGTGCGCATGCCGAACGGCATCTCGCCGTCGCGGTGGTAGTGATGCACCGGGCTCTTCGGCTTGTTCACCGGCAGCGCGTCGTAATGCGTGCCGATCCGGTAGCGATGTGCGTCCGGATAGGAGAACAGGCGACCCTGCAGCATCTTGTCCGGCGAGAAGCCGATGCCCGGAACGACGTTGGACGGGTTGAAGGCAGACTGCTCGATATCGGAGAAATAGTTCTCCGGATTGCGGTTCAGCTCCATCTCGCCGACCTTGATCAGCGGGTACATGCCATGCGGCCAGACCTTGGTCAGGTCGAAGGCGCTCCAGCCGGTCTTCTCCTCGAACTGGACCTCTTCACCCTCGGGCATGACCTGGATGTACATGGTCCATTTCGGGAAGCGGCCGTCCTCGATCATGCCGTAGAGGGCTTCCTGGTAGCTCTCGCGCGACTTGGCGATGACCTTCTCGGCCTCTTCGTTGACGAAGTGCTCATGGCCCTGCTGGGTCTTGAAGTGGAACTTCACCCAGAAGCGCTCGCCCTGGTCGTTCCACAGCGAGAAGGTGTGGCTGCCGTAGCCGTTCATGCGGCTCGGGTCGGTCGGGATGCCGCGGTCGGACATCAGGATCGTCACCTGGTGCAGCGATTCCGGGCAGAGCGACCAGAAGTCCCACATGGCGGTCGCCGAACGCAGATTGGTGCGCGGATGGCGCTTCTGCGTATGGATGAAGTCCGGGAACTTGTACGGATCGGCGACGAAGAACACCGGGGTGTTGTTGCCGACGAGGTCCCAGTTGCCTTCCTCGGTGTAGAACTTCAGCGCGAAGCCGCGCACGTCGCGCTCGGCATCGGCCGCGCCCTGCTCGCCGGCAACGGTCGAGAAGCGCGCCAGCATGTCGGTCTTGGAGCCCGGACGGAACACCTTGGCGCGGCTGTATTTGGTGATGTCCTCGGTCACCGTCAGCGAACCGAAGGCGCCCCAGCCCTTGGCGTGGACCACGCGCTCGGGAACGCGCTCGCGGTTCTGGTGCGCCAGCTTCTCGATCAGCTGGAAGTCCTCGAGCAGGACCGGACCGCGCGGCCCGACCGTCTTGGAGTTCTGGTTGCTGGACACCGGCGCGCCGGCCGTTGTCGTCAGTCTCTCGCGATCAGCCATGTGTGGCCTCCCTTCGCCGTGTTTGGAATTCTTCCAGACCGATAATAGGGATGCGCCCCATAATCTCCAATCGTATTTCCAAGCGGCGCCAATCAGTTTATCCTATCGCGCATGCTCACCATCCGACAGCTCCGCTATTTCAGTACGCTCAGCGAAACCCTGCATTTCGGGCAGGCCGCCAAGCGCCTCAACATCAGCCAACCGGCCCTCTCGGCGCAGATCGCCCAGATGGAGGAATTCTTCGGCGGACCGCTGTTCCAGCGCGCATCCTCTGGCGTCACCCTGACCAGCGACGGCGCCCTCATCGGCGCCCGCGTGCGGCGGATCCTCGCCGAGATGCAGGAACTGGAAAGCCTTGCGACCGCCGGCGAGACGCTGCTGTCGCGGCGGCTGCGCCTCGGCATGATCGCCTCGGTCGCCCCTTACGTGCTGCCGACCTTCCTGCAGGCGCTGGCGAGCGAATATCCGAGCCTCGTATGCGAGATTCGCGAGAGCGTCACCGACCGGCTGGTTGCGGATCTGGCGGTCGGCGAGATCGACTGCGCCGTCGTCGCGCTGCCGCTGGACGACCCGCTGCTCGAATCGATCGCGCTGTTCGAGGATCGCTTCTACCTGGCGCTGCCGGCCGCCGAGGCCTCGCGCCTGCCGCAGCCCGTGCCGCTGTCGGCGCTGCGCAACGAGCGGCTGATTCTCCTGGAGGAAGGCCACTGCCTGCGGGCGCAGGCGCTGGACATCTGCCGCATCGCCGATGCCGGCGAGATGGCAGGCCTCGGCGCCACCAGCCTGACGACGATCCTGCGCATGGTTTCCGGCGGGCTCGGGGCGACGCTGATCCCCGAGATGGCGATTCCCGACGAGACCCGCAGCGGCGGCATCGCCATTCTGCCCTTCGAGGCGCCGACGCCCTACCGCACCATCGCCCTCGCCTTCCGCCCATCGACCGCCCGCCGCCGCGACTTCGAGGCGCTGGCCGACCTTCTGCGCCGCTCGCAGCCGCCGGCCGACACCGCCTGACACGGGCTCATACGCAGACGGCCCCGCACCGGATCGGATGCGGGGCCGTCTGCTGTAACGCATGAGGGCGTGCCCTCAGAGGCTCGCCTGCAATTCGTCGAGGCTGCGCGCGGTGGTCTCGACGATGGTGTCGATATGCTGCTTCTCGACGATCAGCGGCGGGCAGAAGGCCAGCGCGTCGCCCATGGCGCGGGAGATGACCCCGTTCTTCTGCATGATCGCAAAGCCGCGCGCGGCAAGGTCTCCCGGCGGCTGGGCGGAGAGCTTGGCGGCCTTGTCGGTGACGAGTTCGATCGCAGCGATCAGCCCGACGCCGCGCACTTCGCCGACCAGCGGATGATCGGCGAGCGTGCGCAAACCGGCCTGCATGAGCTCGCCCATCTCGCGCGCATTGGCGACGAGATCGCGCTCCTCGATGATCTTCAGGTTTTCCAGCGCCACGGCCGCCGCCACCGGATGCCCGGACGCCGTATAGCCATGGCCGAAGGTGCCGATCTCGGACGACTGGTCCGCCACCGGCGCATAGACCCGCTCGTTGATCAGCAGCGCCGAGATCGGCAGATAAGAGGACGACAGCGCCTTGGAGAGCGTCATGATGTCGGGCTCGATGCCGTAGGTCTGGCTGCCGAACATCTGGCCGGTGCGCCCGAAGCCGCAGATCACCTCGTCGGCGACGAGTAGAATGTCGTAGCGCTTCAGGACCGCCTGGATCTTCTCCCAGTAGGTCGCCGGCGGCACCACGACGCCGCCCGCGCCCATCACCGGCTCGGCGATGAAGGCGGCGACCGTGTCCGGCCCCTCGGCCTGGATCATCGCGTCCAGATCCTCGGCGCAGCGCGTCGCGAAGGCCTCCTCGCTCTCGCCGTCGCGGCCTTCGCGCCAGTAATGCGGACAGGTCGTGTGCAGGACGCCCGGCATCGGCAGGTCGAAGGCGCGGTGATTGTTGGGCAGGCCGGTCAGGCTCGCCGAGGCCAGCGTCACGCCGTGATAGCCGCGGGTCCGGCTGATGATCTTCTTCTTCTGCGGCTGGCCGAGCGCGTTGGAGCGGTAGCGCACCAGCTTCATCATCGTGTCGTTGGCTTCGGAGCCGGAATTGGTGAAATACGCCTTCGACATCGGCACCGGCGCCATGCCCACCAGCTTCTCGGCCAGTTCGATCGCCGGGCCGTGCGATTTGTGGGTGAAGGTGTGGTAATAGTTCAGTTTCTGCATCTGCCGCGCGGCGGCATCCACCAGCCGCTGTTCACCGAAGCCGACGGCCACCGACCAGAGCCCCGACATCGCCTCGATATAGCGATTGCCGTCGGTGTCGGTGACATGCACCCCCTCGCCCGATTCCATGACGATTGGCCCGTTGGCCTCGTGCTTGCGGGCATTGGTGTAGCTGTGGAGATGGAACGCGATATCGCGTCCCTCGATCGAATTCGGCTGGACGGTCATGGGTGCAGAACTCCGGGTATAGGGCTTGAGCGGCGGGCCGTGCCTGCGCCGCCACGTCGCTCCATCGGCCTGTGGTGCGCCTCAACACCCGTCCGGGTCAACGGGGGAATGCGAGCCGTCGTCCGCTGTGCGCCGCACGCTTCCGCACGGGTCCTGGAACGGCTGGTAATTCCCCCTGCCGGGCTTATCATCGCAGCAGCGCGCGCGGACGCCGGCGCGAGGCCGCGACACTGGTCGATGCGCGCGAGGCCCGCGAAGACAGATCCGGGAGGAACCATGACGGGATCGCACGGCAAGGACGGTGATCACCACGCCCACGGGCATCACCACGACCATGATCACGACAACCATCTCGACCCGATGACCGCCCGGGTCATGGCGCTGGAGACGATCCTCATCGAGAAGGGCATGGTCGACCCGGACGCCCTCGACGCCATCATCGACACCTACGAGACCAAGGTCGGGCCGCGCAACGGCGCCAGCGTCGTCGCCAAGGCCTGGAGCGACCCGGCCTACGCCGACTGGCTGGCGCGCGACGCCACCGCCGCCATCGCCTCGCTCGGCTTCACCGGCCGCCAGGGCGAGCACATGCAGGCGGTGTTCAACACGCCGGAGCGCCACAACCTCGTCGTCTGCACCCTGTGCTCCTGCTATCCGTGGTCCGTCCTCGGTCTGCCGCCGGTCTGGTACAAGTCACCGCCCTATCGCTCGCGCGCCGTCTCCGATCCGCGCGGCGTCCTGCGCGAATTCGGCGTTGCGCTGCCGGAGGGCGTCACGGTGCGGGTCTGGGACTCCACCGCCGAGCTGCGCTACCTCGTCGTGCCCGAGCGCCCGGCCGGTACCGACGGCCTGTCGGAGGAAGCGCTCGCTGCCCTCGTCACCCGCAATTCCATGATCGGCACCGAGCGTCACCTCGGCCCGCATGCCGCGCCGGAGCCGGCGGCATGAACGGCCCCCACGATCTCGGCGGTCGCCACGGCTTCGGCCCGATCGCGCCGGAGGCGGACGAGCCGCTGTTCCATGCGCCCTGGGAGCGCCGCGCCCTCGCCCTGACGCTCGCCGCCGGCGCAATGGGCCATTGGTCGATCGACGAAAGCCGCGCCGCCCGCGAGGATCGCGACCCGGCCGACTATTACGGTTCGTCCTATTACGAGATCTGGACCAAGGGCCTCGAGACGCTGCTCCTGCGCCACGGTCTCATCAGCTATCGCGAATTGCGCGCCGGCCGGCCCCTCGATCTGACCGTGCCGCCGAACCGCGTCCTGAAGGCCGACGCCGTCGCACCGGCTCTCGCCAAGGGCAGTCCGGCCAACCGCGATCCCGAGGGCAGCACGCCGGCCTTCGCGCCGGGCGACAGGGTCCGCACACTGAACCTGCAGCCGCGCCATCACATCCGCCTGCCCGCCTATGCCCGCGAAAAGACCGGCACCATCGAGCGTGTGCAGGGCTTTCATGTCTTCGCCGATGCCAGTGCCAAGGGCGACGACCACGTCGCGCACTGGCTCTACACCGTGGTCTTCGACGCATTCACGCTGTGGGGCGGCGACGCCTCGCGGAGCGACACCGTCTCCATCGATGCCTGGGAGCCCTATCTTGAGCACGCCTGAGACCGGCATCGCCGCGGCCTCGCCGGGCTTGCCACGCGATGCGGCGGGTGAGCCCGTCTTCTTCGCGCCCTGGCAGGCCAAGGCCTTTGCCATGACCGTCGCGCTGAACGAGCGCGGCATCCTCGCCTGGACCGACTGGGCCGCCGCGCTCGCCCGCGCCTGCGCCAAGCTGCCCGCCGGCGGCCCCTCGCCCGAAGCCGCAGCAGACGCCTATTTCACCGCCTGGCTTGCGGCGCTGGAAGAGATCCTCGCGACGCGGGCGCTGGTGAGCGCCGATGCCGTCGATGCGGCGCAGGCCGTCTGGCACCGCGCCGCCGAGGCCACGCCCCACGGCACGCCGATCCGCTACGAGGCCGGCCTGCCGACCACACGCGACTGATCGCCCCGACGCAGAACGGCCCCGCGATCGCGGAGCCGTCCGGCAGGTCTGAGCAGGATGCGTCCCGAAGACGCGCTAGATCAGCGCCTTCAGCATCGCCTTCTCCTCGGCCGTCAGATCGGTGAGCGGCGGCCGGACCGGGCCGGAGCCACGGCCGATCAGCTCGACACCCGCCTTAATGATCGACACCGGATAGCCGACCTCGCGGTCACGGATCTTGGCAAAGGGGAAGAAGAACTCATCGAGGATCGTCGCCATGGTCGCCGTGTCGTCGGCCCGCATCGCCCGGTAGAAGCGTTGCGCCAGCTCCGGCACGAAATTGAACACCGCCGAGGAATAGGTGGTCACGCCGATGGCGTTGTAGGCCTCGGCGAACAATTCGTGCGTCGGCATGCCGCCGATATAGCAGAAGCGGTCGCCAAGCTTGGCGGTGATCTGGCGCACGACGCCGATCTGGCCGGTGCCGTCCTTGAAGCCGACGAGGTTCGGGCAGGCATCCGCCAGCCGCGCCAGCGTGTCGGCGGTGACGATGGAATTGGCGCGGTTGTAGACGATGACGCCGAGCCCGGTCGCGTCGCACACCGACTTGATGTGCCGGTAGAGACCCTCCTGGGGCGCACCGATCAGATAATGCGGCAGCAGCAGCAGGCCGTCGGCCCCGGCGGCTTCGGCGCGCCGCGCGATGTCGCGGGCCAGTTCGCCGCCATAGCCGCAGCCGGCGATGATCGGCACGTCGCCCGCCACCTCCTTGGCCGCCGCCGTCACCGTGCCGACCTCTTCCGGCGACAGCGAGAAGAACTCGCCAGTGCCACCGGCCGCGAACAGCGCCGCAGCATCGAAGCCGGCCAGCCATTCGACATGGCTGCGGTAGCTGTCCAGGTCGAGTGACAGGTCCTCGTGGAAATGCGTGACCGGGAAGGACAGCAGGCCGGAAGCCAGCCGGCGCTTGAGTTCACTGGGCGACATGGGCTCTCCAATCATACGACGTCTCGCAGATGACGTATGATGACTTGAGCCCTGCTGTCAATCGCTGGCAGGCGTCGGCCGGGTCGCGCGGGTGATGGCGCGGTAGCGCTTGATGCCCCCCTGGAGATGCCGCCGCATGGCGTCGCGGGCGGCCTCGGGATCACGCGCCCAGATTGCCTCGGCCACCTGCGTGTGCTCGGCCAGGAGCTGTTCGTCCCGGTTCGGCAGCGGATCGATGCCGCCCATCGCCTTGCGAAACTTGACCCGCGGGATGATCCGCCGGCCGACATGCTCCAGAAACGCCTTGAAACGCTGGTTGTTGGTCGCCGTGGCGATGGTCATGTGGAAGGCGAAATCGGCATTGTCGGTGGGGCGCCCCTCGGCCACCAGCCGCTCGAAGCTCTCGAGCTGTGCCTGGATCTCCGCCTCCTGGGCCGGCGAACTGCGCAGCGCCGCAAGCCCTGCGGCCTCGACCTCGATGCCCAGCCGCAGCTCCAGCTCCTCGATGATGTCGGAAATCTTGTCGGTCGCATCGGCAAACAGCGTCGGCAACTGCTCGCGCTGGCGCGGACCCAGCACGAAGACACCGACGCCCTGCCGCGATTCCACCAGGCCGTCGGCGCGCAGGGCCGCGATCGCCTCGCGGATCACCGTCCGGCTGTAGCCGAAACGCTCGACCAGCACCGGCTCGGTCGGCAGCTTGTCGCCCGGGGCGTAGTCGCCGGCTTCGATCCGCTCGCGCAATTCCTCCGTGACGCGCACCGTCAGCGGCCGGCTGTCCTTGGCTTGTTCTGTCACCACCCTGCCTGCTTCCTCCCTGCGATCCGCCTTGGGGTCGCCATCTGCGGCTCTGCATCGTGCCATGCAGTTCGCGCGCGTCGCCACCTCAACATATGATGACATACCGCGTCGATGACCACGATCACGGCTTTCGTCGCACGCCCGCCGTTCCGGTGAATTGTGCGAGAGCTCAGCCGGCGGGACGCACGACGTTGCTGCAGGCCCGGCCGGTGAAATGGCGGTTGATGTTGTCGGCCATGGTGGCTTGGCGCCGTCTTATGGTGCCGTCGGTCCAGGCCGACATGTGCGGGGTCATCACAACATTGTCGAGCGCCGCGAAATCGAAGCGGGACGGCGCCGTCACATCGCCTTCGGCCTCCGGATAACGGTACCAGGTGTCGATGATGGCCCCGCCGATACGGCGATGGGACAGGGCCTCGTACAACGCCGCCTCGTCCACCACCGGGCCGCGCCCGACATTTACCAGCACCGCATCCGGCCGCATCTGGTCGAAGGCGGCCGCATCGACGAGCCCGCGCGTCTCAAGCAGCAGCGGCAGCGACACGACGACGAAGTCCGCCGCGGCGTAGAACGCCGACAGGTCGCCGAGGCCATGGCTGGCATCGACGTCGCCGCACGCAGGCACCGGGCTGCGATTGGCGACGTGGATCGTCATGTCGAATGCCTTCGCACGCGCCGCCACCGCCCGGCCGATATGGCCGAAGCCGAGCAGCCCGAGCGTCCTGCCGCCGATCTCGCCATGAATATTGGCCGCCGCACCGGCACGGTAGGGCCATTCGCCCTTGCGAAGGCGCCGGTCGGCATCGAACAGCTTCACCTGATGGGACAGGAGGGCAGCCATGACATATTCGGCCATGGCTGGATCGTGGCCGTAGCAATTGCAGACGGTCGCGCCCGGCGGCAGAGCGTCGAGGGCGATGCCGTCGGTGCCCGTGGCCGAGACGTGATAGAGCCGCAGCCGCTCCGGCCTTGGCTGCGAAGCCTGGAAGCGATTGCCGATGATCACGTCGGCCCGGCGCAACGCCTCCGCATCGGCCTCGGTCGCCGGCTCGTCCGGCACAAGGCGAATCCTCGCCTCAACCTCGAGCAGGGCGTCGAAGCCTTCGACGAAGGAGGCGGCGTTGCGCCCGTGAAGGACGATTTCGATCGCGTCGGCCATGCGTCCCCGCTGTGCTGCACCGGCGGCGGCGCCCGAGCGTCGTCCGCCGGTGACCGTCCCGGCCGATTGACAGGCCGAACCATCAGTGTCTTTATGCAGTGATCATATGGCATCGGCAAGAGATCATATGATGAGCGGCAGGGAGACGGGCCGCCGCATCTGCCATGCGAATTCGAGGCACGCCGGGAGGCACAATGCTCGCAGCCATGAAGGGCGTCTACATCGTCGCCCAGACGCCGTTCGACGCGGATGCCGGGATCGACCTTGCGAGCGTCGACACGCTGGTCGACTTCTACTGCCGCCATGGCGCGGACGGCTTCACCGTGCTGGGCGTCAGCGGCGAGGCCGGCAAGCTGACGGAGGCGGAATCGCTGGCCGTCGCCAAGCGCTACATTGCTCGCGCCGGCGGCCGGCCGGTCATCGTCGGGGTCAGCAGCCCCAACCTCGCCCAGCTTTCCCAGCTCACCGCGAAGGTCATGGATGCGGGCGCCGCGGGCGTGATGATCGCGCCGGCCGGCGGCATCCGCACCGACGACGAGCTTGCCCGCTATTTCGATCACGTCTTCACCGCCATCGGCGACGTGCCGGTGGTGCTGCAGGATTTCCCCGGCGCGACCAATGTCGGCATGTCGGTGCCGGCGATCCTGTCGCTGGTCGAGCGCCATCCGCAGATCCAGGCGATCAAGCAGGAAGACCTGCCGAGCCTCAACAAGATCACGCGCCTGCGCCAGGGCGGCGGACGCCGCGTCGCCATCCTGACCGGCAACAACGCCATGTATCTGCCGCTGGAACTGGCGCGCGGCGTCGACGGGCCGATGGCCGGCTTCTCCTATCCGGAGATGCTGTCGGGCGTGTACCGCCTGCACACGCAGGGCGACACGGACGCGGCGAACGATCTCTTCGAACGCTACCTGCCGCTGCTGCGCTACGAGGCGATGGGCTTCTGGGGCGTGGCGGCCCGCAAGGAGGTCATGCGGCGGCGCGGCGCCATCCGTCACGCCACCATGCGCCAGCCCGGACCCGCTCTGACAGCCGAGGACCATCGCGAGATCGACGCGCTGGTGGCACGGGTCGAGGCACGGTCGGCCGAGGCCGCCTGACGGCCGGGCCGCGGCCCGCGGGGACGGTCGCAGGAATCGGGGAAGACGGTCCGGCGGCACGCGGCGCCGGATCGACGAAGCGGGGGCGACCCCTTCAGTTTCAACATGGGAGGACAGACGCATGCATCATCTCAGGACCCTTGCCGCCACGGCGGCGACCGCAGCCATCGTGGCCATCGCCGCGCCGGCCGCGGCGCAGGACTACCCCACCAAGGATATCCGCCTCGTCGTGCCCTGGGGCGCCGGCGGCGGCACCGACGGCATCTCGCGCAAGGTCAGCGCGATCGCCGAGAAGGAGCTTGGCCAGACCATCTATGTGGAGAATGTCGAGGGCGGCATGAGCGCCAACGGCATCATGAACGTCATGTCGGCGCGCCCGGACGGCTACACGATCGGCGTCCTGACCTATGACAGCGTCATCACCGTGCCCTACCAGCAGCTGCTGCCGGGCTACGAGCTCGACAAGCTGCAGATGATCGGCCGCCTGACCAACGAGTCGGATGCGATCATCGTCGCCGACGACGCGCCCTACCAGACGATCGACGACCTGATCGCCGCCGCCAAGGAAGCGCCGGGCGACGTCAAGGTGGCGATCCAGAACACCGGCTCGCGCACCCATCTGGCGATGCTCGAACTGGAGAAGCTCGCCGGCATCGATCTCGACCTCATCCCCTATCCGGGCGGTGCCGGTCCCCAGAAGGAGGCCATGCTGTCGGGCGAGGTCGTGATCGCCGTCACCAGCCTCGGCGATTTCGCCAACCTCCTCGACGAGGGCGACGCACGCGGGCTGGTCGAGTTCTCCGACGCGCCGAACCCGACCTACAGCGACGTGCCCGATGCCAAGTCCGCCGGTCTCGACCTGCGGTCCGGCAGCTTCATCATCGTCGCCGCACCAGCCAAGACCCCGGATGACGTCATCGCCAAACTGGCCGAGGCCTACCAGCAGGCGCTGGAAGGCAAGGAGTTCCAGGATTGGGTTTCCAAGGTCGGCGTGACGCCCGGCTGGCTCGGCCCCCAGGAGGTCACCGACTGGGTCGCAGAGCAGCAGGAAGCCGTCTTCGCCCAGTTCGACAAGCTGAAGGCTGACGGCGTCATCGCCCAGTACTCCCCGTGCGGCGGCGAAGCCTCGGCCTCGCCGCCGCCCTGGCCAGTCG
>NZ_CAXPJM010000050.1:0-18770 GCF_964217435.1 Aurantimonas sp.
TTGCCCTACACGACGCTCTTCCGATCGACCCCTCCGGTCGCCGCGCGCCGGGGCCCATTCCCAACGAGGAGACGGTGTTGACGACGCTCGGCTTCGTATTCGCCCAGCTCCTGGCCGGCCTTGCCGACGCGTCGTCGCTGTTCCTGGTGGCGGCCGGCCTGTCGCTGATCTTCGGCGTCACCCGCATCGTCAATTTCGCCCACGGCTCGCTGTTCATGCTGGGCGCCTATGTCGCCTATTCGGCCGTCACCTGGCTGCCGACCGGCCATCTCGGTTTCTGGGGCGGGATGCTGGCCGCGGCCGTCGCAGTGGCGCTGATCGGCGGGCTGATCGAGATCGTCATCCTGCGCCGGCTCTACGTCTCGGCCGAACTCTACCAGCTCGTCGCCACCTTCGGCGTTCTCCTCGTCATCCAGGATGTCGCGCTGGCGATCTGGGGACCGGAAGATCTGCTCGCGCCGCGCGCCCCGGGCCTCGGCGGCGCCCTGCGGATCTTCGGCGAGCCGGTGCCGCAATACGACCTCCTGCTGATCGCCGCCGGCCCGGTCGTCCTCGCCGCCGTCTGGCTGGTCCTCAACCGCACCCGCTGGGGCACGCTGGTCCGCGCCGCGACCGAGGACCGCGAGATGACCGGCGCCCTCGGCGTCGACCAGGCGCGCCTGTTCACCACCGTCTTCATGCTCGGCGCCTTCCTTGCCGGCCTTGCCGGCGCCCTCCAGACCCCGCGCGAGGCCGTCAGCCTCGCCCTCGATCTCGACGTGGTGGTCGAGGCCTTCGTCATCGTCGTCGTCGGCGGGCTGGGCTCCATCGGCGGCGCCTATGCGGCCGCCGTCCTGATCGGCGTCCTCAATGCCTTCACCCTCCTGTGGTTTCCCACCCTCGCCACCGTCCTGCCCTTCCTCGTGATGGCCGCGATCCTGGTGGTGCGACCCTTCGGCCTGTTCGGCCAGGCCGCCCTCGTCGCGCCGGCCCCGGCCGAACGCGGCGCCACCCTGCGGCTGCCCGGCCGCACGGTGACGATCCTCGTCGTCCTCGCGGTCGCGGGTTTCGCGCTGCTGCCGCTGGTCGAATCCGGCTTCGCCCTGATCCTGCTCACCGATTTCTTCGTCGCCGCGCTGTTTGCCGCCAGCCTGCAGTTCATCATGGGGCTCGGCGGCATGATCTCCTTCGGCCACGCCGCCTTCTTCGGCCTCGGCGCCTATGGCGCGGCGCTGGCGGCCACCGCCCTCGGCCTGCCGATGTTCGCCGCCATGGCACTGGGCGTCGCCACCGGCGGCCTCGGCGCGCTGGTCATCGGCTGGTTCTGCGTGCGCCTGTCCGGCGTCTATCTCGCCATGCTGACCCTTGCCGGCGCCCAGATCCTCTGGGCCGTCGCCCTGCAATGGCAGGATGTCACCGGCGGCGACGACGGCATCCTCGGCGTCTGGCCCGACCGCTTCGCCGCCTCCCGCACGGTCTACTACCTCATCGCCCTTGGCCTGTGCGCCGCCGGCCTCTGGCTGATCCGCCGCATCGCCCATGCGCCCTTCGGCTATCTCCTGCGCGCCACCCGCGACTCGCCCCTGCGCGCCGAGGCCATCGGCCTCGACGTGCGCGGCCGCCAGCTCGCCGCCTTCGTCATCGCCGGCCTCTTCGCCGCGCTCGCCGGCACGGTCTTCGTCTTCGCCAAGGGCAGCGTCTTTCCCACCATCCTGGCGGTCGGCCAGTCCGTCGACGCTTTGCTGATGGTGCTGATCGGCGGCGTGCAGGCCCTGTCGGGTCCGATCGCCGGCGCCGCGATCTTCGTCGGCATTGAGGACTGGGTCGGCCGGCTGCCCTATTGGCGGTCGATCTTCGGCGTCATCATCCTCGCCGTCTGCATTCTGGCGCCCCAGGGCATCGCCGGTGGCCTGCGGTCGCTGGCCGGCCGCGCCCGCCGCCGCGCCACGGCCCCTTCCGGAGCGCCGGCATGAACGCGCTGGAGATCCACGGCCTGAGCAAGGCCTTCGGCGGCGTCGTCGCAGTCGACGACGTCGGCTTTCACGTCGCCTCCGGCGAGATGCTGGCCCTGATCGGCGCCAATGGCGCCGGCAAATCCACCACCTTCAACATGCTCAACGGCCAGCTGCGTCCCGATCGCGGCTCGGTGCGGCTGTTCGGGTCCGAGATCGCCGGCCTGCCGGCCCGCCGCATCGCCCGGCGCGGCGTCGGCCGCACCTTCCAGATCACCCAGACCTTCACCTCCATGACGGTGCGCGAAAACCTGCAGACCGCCCTGCTCGCCCATCGCAAGCGCCGCTTCGACTTTTTCTCCCGCGCCGTCGCCGCCGAGCGGGCCGAGGCCGACCGCCTGCTCGCCATTGTCGGCATGTCCGAGGCCGCCGACCGTCCCTCCGCCGAGCTCGCCTATGGCGACGTCAAGCGGCTGGAGCTCGCGGTTGCGCTGGCCGCATCGCCGCGGCTTCTGCTGATGGACGAGCCGACCGCCGGCATGGCGCCGCGCGAGCGCACGGCCCTGATGGCGCTGGTGCGCGGCATCGTCGAGGACACCGGCCTCAGCGTCCTCTTCACCGAGCACGACATGGATGTGGTCTTCGCCCATGCCGACCGCATCGTGGTGCTCAACCGGGGCGCCGTCATTGCCGAGGGCATCGCTGATGCGATCCGCGCCGACCCGACCGTTCGCGCCGTCTATCTCGGCGGCGGCACACCGGAATCAGTCACTGAACAAGTCTCGCCAAATGCTTGAACTGCAAGCGATCGACAGTTTCTACGGCGACGCCCACATCCTGCATGGCGTGTCGCTGACCGTGAACCAAGGCGAGATCGTTGCCCTGGTCGGGCGCAACGGCGCCGGCAAGTCCACGACGCTGAAGAGCGCCATGGGCCTTGTCCGTCCACGCCGCGGCACGGTGCGCTATCGCGGCGCCGACATCACCGGCCTGCCACCCTACCGCATCGCGCGGCTGGGTCTCGGCTACGTCCCCGAGGATCGCCGCATCTTCAAGGATTTGACGGTCTCCGAAAACCTCGAGGTCGGCCGCCGCGACGCCGCGGATGCGGACACGCCATGGACCCCGGCGCGGCTGTTCGACCTCTTTCCCAATCTCGGCGAACGCCGCGGCCAGAAGGGCGGGCGCCTGTCCGGCGGCGAGCAGCAGATGCTCAGCCTCGCCCGTACCCTGATGGGAAATCCGCGTACCCTGTTGCTCGACGAGCCCTCCGAAGGCATTGCCCCGGTCATCGTCGACGCCATGGCCGCGGCCATCCGTGACCTCAAGCGCGAAGGCCTGTCGGTGCTTCTGTCGGAGCAAAATCTCGGCTTTGCCCGCGCCATCGCCGACCGCGCGGTGATCATCGAGACCGGCACCGTCCGCTTCACCGGCAGCTTTGCCGAGATGGAAGCCGATCCCGACATCGTCTCCAGCCACCTCGCCGTCTAGGCGGAGCGGCTCTCGCAGTCGCCGCGATCAGCCGCCGTCGCCGAAACCCGCGCCCTGGTGCTCGCCGAGCTTCGGCGCCGGCCGCTCCAGCGACAGTTCGGCATCGCCATAGGTGATCGGGCTGCGTACGCCCGCCATGCCGCCCGGCGCGATCTGCATGCCGCGATGGACGATCTGCGGATCGGCGAAGACGTCGGCGACGTTGTTGATCGGCCCGGATGGCACGCCCACCGGCTCCAGCGCGGCCAGAAGGTCGTCGCGGCGCCATGCGGCGATCGCCCCGGCCAGGATCGGCGTCAGCGCCTCCCGGTTGGCGACCCGCGCCTCGTTGGTGGCGTAGAGCGCATCGGCGGAGAGCTGCGGCAGGTCGAGGACGGCGCAGAGCCGCGCGAACTGCCGGTCATTGCCGCAGGCAATGATCAGATGGCCGTCGGCCACCGGAAACACCTGATACGGCACGATATTGGGATGCGCATTGCCGAGCCGCGACGGCGCGGCGCCGGTGGCGAAGAAGTTCAGCGCCTGGTTGGCGAGAACGCCGGCCATGCAGTCGTAGAGCGCCATGTCGACATATTGCCCGCGCCCGGTCCGCTCGCGGTCGGCCAGCGCCGCCTGGATGGCGATGGTGCCGTAGAGCCCGGTGAAGATGTCGGCGAAGGCGACGCCGATCTTCTGCGGCTCGCCGGCCGGATCGCCGGTCAGGCTCATGATGCCGCCCATGCCCTGGATCATGAAGTCGTAGCCGGCCCGGCCCGCATAGGGGCCGTCCTGGCCGAAGCCGGTGACCGAGCAATAGACGAGGCGCGGATTGATCGCCTTCAGGCTCGCGTAGTCGAGGCCGAACTTCGCCAGCCCGCCGACCTTGAAGTTCTCGATCAGCACGTCCGCCTCGGCCGCCAGCGACCGCACCAGTTCCCGCCCCTCCTCGGTGCCGAAATCGGCGACCACCGAGCGCTTGCCGCGGTTGCAGGCGTGGAAATAGGCGGCCGTGCGCTCGCCGTCCCGCTCGACGAAGGGCGGCCCCCAGCCGCGGGTGTCGTCGCCCGCCGGGCTCTCGACCTTGATCACGTCGGCGCCGAGATCGGCAAGCGTCTGGCCGATCCACGGGCCGGCCAGGATGCGGGCGAGTTCCAGGACCTTCAGTCCGGCATGGGGTGCGTGCGTCATCCGGTCGGCGTGCCGCCCGGCGCCGGCGCTGTCAAGCTGCACCAGCGCTTATCGACGGCCCTCAGGGTGAGGATAGCTATGTCTTAGGCCGCGGCATTCTGAGTTGATACTCAACCTCAACAGACGCGCGCCAGCATGACGGACGGCCTGCCGGCGCCCCGTCGGAGAAGTCGGGGCGAGGTCGCCCTCGCGACCTGCCCCTCGCCGTGCTCGGCGGTTATGGCCTGCCCGCAGGGCCGCCGGAGGCTGCGCCCGGCCGCTCCCGGCAGCGTGCCCGCTGCCCTCAGTCCACGAAGGCGCGTTCGACGACGAAGGTGCCGGGCTTGTTGTTGGCGCCTTCCTCGAAGCCGCGGGCTTCCAGCAGCGCTTCCGTGTCCTTCAGCATCGCCATGGAGCCGCAGATCATCGCCCGGTCGGTCTCCGGGTCCAGCGGCGCGATGGCAAGGTCCTCGAACAGCTTGCCGTTCTCGATCAGCGTGGTGATCCGGTGGCCGCGCGTCTCGCCGTCGCGGGTCGCGCTGGCGTGGAAGATCAGCTTGTCGCCGATGAACTCGCTCATCAGCTCGTCGGCCTTCGACGTCTCCACCAGTTCGCGGCCATAGGCCAGCTCGGCATTGCCGCGGCAGGTCTGGGTGAGGATCACCTGGTCGAACTTCTCGTAGGTCTCCGGGTCGCGGATGACCGAGGCGAAGGGCGCGATGCCGGTTCCGGTCGAGAACAGGAACAGCCGCTTGCCAGGCTTCAGCGCATCGTGGACGAGCGTGCCCGTCGGCTTCTTGCGCATCAGCACCGTGTCGCCGACCTGGATCTTCTGCAGATGCTCGGTCAAGGGGCCGTTCGGCACCTTGATGGAGAAGAACTCCAGCTCCTCGTCCCAGGCCGGGCTGGCGATGGAATAGGCGCGGTAGACCGGCTTGGCCGCGTTCGGCAGGCCGATCATCACGAACTCGCCCGAGCGGAAGCGGAAGCTCTGCGGCCGGGTGATGCGGAAGGCGAACAGGCTGTCGGTATAGTGCGTGACCTTGGTCACCGTCTCGGCGAAGACGCCGGCGGGAATCGGGAAGGCAGGCTCCGGCGAATGCTCCGGCTGTTGGGCGAGAGAACTCATCAGGCGTCGTTCCTTTCCATGGTCCGCGACCGCACGAGACGGCCTTGTCCGGTGCGCGCGACGGTCAGCGTCGCGTCACGATTGATCGGGTCCCGGCTGTCGGGAGAATGGCAGGCCGGACAGCATCCTTGCCCCGTGCCTACATCGCAGTCGTGCCGGAAGATAGAACCCCGCACCCCGCAATGCAGCGTCGCACGTTCCAAATATCGGCATTGTTCGGGGAAAACATTCGCCGCAGCCGCCATGCGGCGCGTGCGCCCGCCCTCACCTCAGTTCAGGTTCGCCGCGGCCCGCGCCTCGGCCATCTCTTCGAGGCAGGCGACCCGCGCGCTCGAACAGGCAAAGCCCGCGATCACGCTGCGCACCACCCGCGCGCCGACCCCGGTCAGGTCGAAGCCGCGATCCGAGCGCAGCCATTCCGAGATCACGCCGCTCACCGCGCAGACATAGGCGGTGGCCGCCTCCTTCGGCTGCCATTCGTGCTTCAGCTCGCCGCGAATCTGTACCGCCGCGAAGATGCCGGTGATCGCCTTGTGCATCGTCGCCTCGGCGTCGGCCCGGCGCAGCATGGCATCCTGCATCTCGCCGACATATTCGCAGCGGAACAGGAGAATGGTCAGGATCTTGCGCGTCCGTTCGTCGCGCTCCAGATGGCGAAGCGCCTCCAGCGTGTTCTCGTAGAGGTCCTGCAGCGACCGCCGGCCGGCACAGGCCTGCTCGTCGAAGAACTCTTCCTGGGGCAGCTTCGCGCGCTCCTGCATCGCCCGGAACAGTTCGAGCTTGTTGGAGAAGTGCCAGTAGATCGCGCCGCGCGTCAGGCCGGCGCTCGCGGCAATGTGACTGAGGGTCGTTCCTGCGACACCCTGTTCGTAGAACAGCGTTTCCGCCGCGTCGAGGATCGCCTCGCGCGTCTGCATCGCGTCCTGCTTGGTGCGTCTCAAGTCCGGGCCTCCCTTGCTCCGATACATTTATGGATGTATGTATGCCGCAATGCAAGAGAGCGGCGCCATGGCCGGCCGGAAAAAGGTTTTACAATGCGCGGACTTAACCTGATTTTGCGCATGACGGCATGCGTCGGCGTCTCGCTGGCAGCCGCGGGCGCGGCCTTCGCACAGGCCGGCGGCACCCCGCCCCCGCCCGCCGTCACCGTCCTGACGGTCAAGAGCAAGAACCTGCCGGTGACCTACGAATATGCCGGTCGCGTCGCCTCCTCCCGCGAGGTCGAGGTCCGGGCACGCGTTGGCGGCATCCTGCTCGAACGCAATTTCGACGAGGGCTCGCGCGTCGAGGCCGGCACGCTGCTGTTCCACATCGACCCGGCGACCTACGAGGCGCAGGTGGCGCTGGCCAAGGCGCAGGTGCTCCAGGCGCAGGCCCAGCTCGGCCAGGCCAAGCGGACCGAGGCCCGCGCCCGGCAGCTCGCCCAGAGCGGCGCGTCGAGCCAGGCGACGCTCGAAGACTCCGTCTCCTCGCGCGAACTCGCCGAAGCCCAGGTCGCCGCCGCCGAGGCGCAGTTGCAGACCGCCACCCTCTCCCTCGACTACGCCACCGTCGAGGCGCCGGTCGCCGGCGTCACCAGCCTGGAACAGGTGCCCGAGGGCAGCCTGCTCAGCACCGGCGACCTGCTGACCCGCATCAGCCGCCTCGATCCGGTCTATGTGAACTTCTCGGCTGCCGACAGGGAAGCCGCCTCCATCCGCGAACTGGTCGAGAGCGGCCAGTTGCAGGGCGCCTCCTCGCCGTCCGACCTCACCGTCACGCTGATGTTCGGCAATGGCGAGACCTACGGCGAGACCGGTACCATCGACTTCACCTCGACCACGATCGATTCGCAGACCGGCACGATCCTGTCGCGCGCCGTCCTGCCCAATCCCGAAAGCCGCCTCCTGCCGGGCCAGTTCGTACGCCTGCAGCTCGAGGGCCTGTCCATCGAGAACGCCATCGAACTGCCGACCGAGGCGCTGATGCAGGGCCCGCAGGGCACCTTCGTCTACACGCTGAACGACGAGAACCTGGCCGAAGTCAGCCCGGTCGTCGTCGGCCGCGAGCTCGACGGCTCCATCGTCATTTCCGAGGGCCTCGCCGATGGCGACAAGGTCGTCGTCAAGGGCGTCGTCAAGGTTCGCCCCGGCGCCCCGGTCAACCCGCAGCCGGCAGCCGCGAACGCCGATGCCGCCAGCAGCGAGCCGGATGCGCCGGCGCCGGACGCCCCCGCCGCCGAGGCAGCCCCCGCAACAGACGCCCCCGAGCCCGCCGCCGACACTGCCAACGAGGCGGCTGGCGAACAGCAGGGTGCGATCGAGCGCGCCGTCGACGCGGCCAACGACAAGGTCGTTGCCGACGCCGGGCACGCGCCCGGTGAAGCCGGCCGCACGGATGCCCCGCCGGTGCCCCTCACCGCCCTGCCCGATGGCGACGACGCCCGCCGCGCCACCAGCGACGGCGACGCTTCGGCGGAGTCCGCCCGATGAATGCGCGGTTCTTTGTCGACCGGCCGATCTTCGCGGCCGTCATCTCGATCCTGATCACCCTCGGTGGCCTGCTGTCGATCAGCGCGCTGCCGATCGAGCAGTATCCGCAGCTGGTGCCGCCGCAGGTCCAGGTGCGCGCCTCCTATCCCGGCGCCAGCGCCGAGACCATCGCCCAGACCGTCTCCGCGCCGATCGAGCAGCAGATCAACGGCGTCGAGGACATGCTCTACATGCAGTCCACGAACTCCTCGACGGGCACGGCGACGATCACCGTCACCTTCGCCAGCGGCACCGATCCCGATCAGGCGACGATCAACGTCAACAATCGCGTCCAGCAGGCCAATGCCTCGCTGCCCGAGCAGGTCCAGCGTCTCGGCGTCACCGTCGCCAAGCAGAACTCCTCGATCCTCGCGGTTCTGACCATGTCGTCGGAGGACCCGCGCTACGACGCCACCTATGTGTCGAACTACGCGCTGCTCAACGTCCTCGACGAGCTCAAGCGCCTGCCCGGCATCGGCGAGGCGCAGCTCTTCGGCGCCCGCAACTATTCCATGCGCATCTGGCTGCGTCCCGACGCGCTGGCCTCCTACGGCCTGACGCCGGGCGACGTGGCCACGGCCGTGCGCGACCAGAACGCCCAGTTCGCCGCCGGCCAGTTCGGCGCGCCGCCCACCA
Source organism: Aurantimonas sp. (assembly GCF_964217435.1). Lineage (NCBI taxonomy): Bacteria > Pseudomonadati > Pseudomonadota > Alphaproteobacteria > Hyphomicrobiales > Aurantimonadaceae > Aurantimonas > Aurantimonas sp. The sequence goes on from NZ_CAXPJM010000050.1 coordinate 8,844, forward strand.
ACACCGACCTCGCCTTCACCTATTCGGTGACCACGGCCGGGCGCCTGCCCGACGCCGAGGCCTTCGAGAACATCATCCTGCGCTCCGACGAGAACGGCTCCTCGCTGCTCCTGAAGGATGTTGCGCGGGTCGAGCTCGGCGCCCAGGATTACGGCTTCAACGCCACCTATAACGGCACGCCGACGGTGCCCATCGGCATCTATCTGCAGCCCGGCGCCAACGCCCTCGACACGCTGAGCGGCGTGCGCACCCGCATGGAGGAACTCTCCGGCTCCTTCCCCGATGGCATCAGCTTCGCCATTCCCTACGACACCACCAAGTTCATCGAGGCCTCCATCGAGGAGGTCATCATGACCTTCATCGAGGCCATGGCGCTGGTCTTCGTCGTCGTCTTCATCTTCCTGCAGAGCTTCCGGGCGACGCTGATCCCGATGCTCGCCGTCCCGGTGTCGATCATCGGCACCTTCGGCGTGCTGCTGGCGCTCGGCTTCTCGATCAATCTCCTCACCCTGTTCGGCCTCGTCCTGGCCATCGGCATCGTCGTCGACGACGCCATCGTGGTTCTGGAGAATGTCGAGCGGATCATGACGACGGAGGGGCTCAACGCCAAGGACGCCACCGCCAAGGCGATGACCGAAGTCGCCGGCCCGGTGATCGCCATCGTGCTCGTCCTGTGCGCCGTGTTCATCCCGGTGGCGTTTCTCGGCGGCCTCGCCGGCACCATGTACCGGCAGTTCGCCGTGACCATCGCCGTCTCGGTGGTGATCTCGGGCATCGTCGCCCTCACCCTCACCCCGGCGCTCTGCGGCCTTCTCCTGAAGCAGGGCCATTCCGAGCCTTGGGCGCCGTTCCGCTGGTTCAACACGGGCTTCGACAAGCTGACCAACGCCTATGGCGCCGGCGTTGCCTTCATCATGCGCCGGGCCGTCGTCGCCCTCGTCCTGTTCGCCGGCATCGTCGGCGGCAGCTACTATTTCTTCCAGACGATCCCCGGCTCGCTGGTCCCCGACGAGGATCAGGGCGTCAATTTCGCCATCGCCATCCTGCCGCCGGCCGCCTCGCTGGCGCGCACGACGGAGGTGATGGAGCAGGTCAGCGCGAATGTGCGCGAGCATCCGGCGGTCGCCGACGTCGTCGCCTTCGCCGGCTTCGACCTCTTGGCCGGAACCCAGAAGTCCAGCTCGGGCGTGGCCTTCGTCACCCTCAAGGACTGGTCGGAGCGCGAGGACCCCTCGCTCGACGCCCGCAACCTCACCGGCCCGATCATGGGCATGAATGCCGGCATCCAGGACGGCATGGTGCTGGCCTTCAACCCGCCGCCGATCCAGGGCCTGTCCACCACCGGCGGCTTCGACCTGTTCGTGCAGGACCGCCAGAACCGCGGCTCCCAGGAACTGGTCGCGGCGACCAGCGCGCTGGTGGCGGCGGCCGCCGAGCGGCCGGAGCTGGCCGGCGTGCGCACCACCTTCTCGGCCAATGTCCCGCAGTACCAGATCGACGTCGACCGCCAGAAGGCCAAGGCGCAGGACGTGCCGATCTCGTCGATCTTCGAGACCATGCAGTCGACCTTCGGCTCGCTCTATGTGAACGACTTCACCCTGCTCGGTCGCAACTACCGGGTCTCGCTCCAGTCCGAATCCGACTTCCGCGAGAAGCCGCAGGATCTGCGCTTCGTCTACGTCAAGGCCAACAACGGCGCGATGATCCCCCTCGACGCCCTCCTGTCGGTCGAGCGCATTGTCGGCCCGGACCTCATCGAGCGCTTCAACGCCTTCACCGCGGCCAAGGTCTCCGGCGGCCCGGCCCCCGGCTATTCGTCGGGACAGGCGCTGCAGGCCATGCAGGAGATCGCGGCCGAAAAGCTGCCCGACGGCTATCAGGTCGCCTGGACGGGGTCGGCCTATCAGGAGATCGCCTCGGGCGGCACCGGGCTCGCCGCCATCGGCTTCGGCATCCTGATGGTCTTCCTCATCCTGTCGGCCCAGTATGAACGCTGGTCGCTGCCCATCGCCGTGCTTCTGGCGGTGCCCTTCGCCATGTTCGGCGCGCTGCTGGCGATCTGGCTGCGCGGCCTCGACAACGACGTCTACTTCCAGATCGGCCTCGTCACGCTGGTCGGACTGGCGGCCAAGAACGCCATCCTGATCGTCGAGTTCGCGGTGCTGAAACGCGAGGAGGGGCTGTCGGCCTTCGACGCCGCGCTGCAGGGCGCCAAGCTGCGCTTCCGGCCGATCGTCATGACGTCGCTCGCCTTCATCCTGGGCGTCGTACCGCTGGCGATCTCCACCGGCGCCGGCTCGGCCAGCCGCCACTCCATCGGCACCGGCGTCATCGGCGGAATGCTCGCGGCGACCTTCGTCGCGATCTTCTTCATCCCGCTGTTCTACAAGCTGCTCGCCCGCAAGCAGCCGGCCCGCGGCAGCCACGCGGCTCCGACCTCCGGCGACGATGGCGCAGCGACGCCGGCGCCTGCCCCGGCCGAATAGCTTTCGGCCCGGCCGGTTCGCCTCGGGAACCGGATCATCCCACGAAAAAGGCGGCGCGCCTGACTGGCGCGCCGCCTTTTTGCCGTGTGAGCACAAAGCATTGCCGGATTGTCCGGAATCAATCTCTCAGCCGTTTCCGCTCCGCCCCGCGCGATCACGCCTCGGCCGGCACCTCCAGCTTGTCGAGCGGGCACGGCTGATCCTTCTTGTCGCATTTGCGCCGATAGACATGCGCCCAGCGGTCGTAGCGCCCGGCCCTGACCAGCCGCTCGGCAAGGGTGCGGAAGAACGCCTTCTTCTCGGCCTTGCCGTCCAGCCGCTTGAACCGCTTCTTTTCCGGCTTGGTCATGGCGCAGCCGATGCAGCGGCCGCCATCCTTGTATTTGCAGATATCGATGCACGGGGACGGGGCATCGGCCCAACGTTTGGCCACGGGCGCTCCTGTGATGGTCGGATGGCGAAGAGACGAATGACGCGGCGGTCCCGATCCGGCCTGCGGCACTTCCCTTCCATTCCCGGTCTGCTATGAATAGATGAAAGTGGTTGTCAAGTTTAGAACGGTTCGAGACGTCGGGTGCGATTCCCTGTCGCGGGTTCCCGGCGCGGTCTTCTTACAGAACGCGGTTGCCTGAATGTCTGCACTGCCCCTGCCCGAGACTCTTCCCTCCTCCGGGCGCGCCCCGGCGCGAATCCTCGCCTTTCCCGGCGGCAATTGCCCGACGGTCCGTCCCGCCGCGCCCCAGCTCACCGATGCCGAACGCGACGAACTGAACCGTCTGCGCTGGTTCGCATTGCGCAGCCGGCTCGCCCCGAAGCCCGATCTCGAACGAGCCTGCTTCCTTCTGGCCGGCGAGGAGAACGTCTCGCTGGAGCGCTTCGCCATCGCCTTCTTCCGCGGCCTGTCCGGCCAGAGCCTGCGCGAGATGGTGTTCTACCGTCCCGGCGCGAAACAGGCCTCGGACGATGAGATCTGGCTGTTGCGCCTTCTCGCGGTGCTGCGCGCCGGCGAGAACGCCGCCGCCGGTGCGCTGGTCGCCTGGCGGGTCCGCCCCGAGGGCCGGCGCTGGCTGCGCTTCCTCGCGGCCTCCCTCGCCCGGGCGCTCTGACGCGAAAAATCGCATGGGACCGATTGCCGCGACCTTGCCATGCACGGCCTCGGAGGCTAGATTAGAATTATTCTAAGACACCACTAAGGGACCGGAGACCATGGGACTAGTAGCAGCCAAGATCGAGCCGACGGCGAAGGAAGAGATCGTCAACGGCCTCACCCAGTCGCTGGCCGAGACGGCGATCGCCACGCTGAAGGCCCAGAACTTCCACTGGAACGTGACGGGCATGTCCTTCGGCGCCCTGCACGCGCTGTTCCAGGAGATCTACGAGGATCACTTCGAAGGTCAGGACACGCTGGCCGAGCGCATCAAGGCGTTCGACGCCCATGCCGAGGGCCGCTACTCGGTCTATCTGGAGCGCAGCGCCATCGAGGAGCATGACGGCCGCACCGACGCCCGCACCATGGTCGAGGTCCTGATGCAGGACCAGGAGACCCTCTCCTCGACCCTGTCGGCGCTTGCCGAGGTCGCCGACCAGCATGGCGACTTCGCCACCAACGACCTGGCGACCGCCCGCATCGAGCAGCACGACAAGTTCGCCTGGATGCTGCGCGCCCATCTGAAGACCACCGCCGCCTGAGGCGACCCGCTCGCCGCCCTCACTGGCGACGGACACCAGACGTGAAAAAGGCCCGCCGGAGATCCTCCGGCGGGCCTTTTGTATATCTCGACCGTGCCGCGACGGCCCGGTTCAGGCGTCGTCGCCCTCCACCGGGATCGGACATGGAACGCCCTCCCGCTCGCATTTGCGCCGGTAGGACATGATCCAGAAGGCCGGGTTGCGTGCCGATTCCTGCAGGCGCCCGATCAGCGTCTCGATGAACTCGCGCTTCTGCTCCGCACCGCCCGACGACGGGAAGGCCTGCTTCTCCGCCTTGGTCATCGAACAGCCGACGCAGCGGCCCTGTCGCTTGTATTTGCAGATGTCGACGCAGGGGGACGGTGCGGTGGCCCAGGCGGCGTCCGCGGCGTCGGTAACCTTGGTATCCATGAAGAGGGCTGGCCGCTGTTGACGAAATGGCGGGTGACGGCCGGCATATAGGAGCGTCGCCGCCATCCTGCCAGCGGTCGCACACACACATCACACACGCTAGGGCGACCGGCGCGCCATCCATGCGCCGGTCCCGTCAGACGATCGCAGGATGCGCGTCAGCTCGCCGCGGCGAGCCCGTGCACCGGTTCCATCAGGCCGAGCCGCCGGCGCATGAACGCCTTGTTGCCCAGGAGATCGTCGATCGTGTAATTGCCCAGCGCGCCGAGAAACGCGTTCAACGCCTCGCGCAGGGCGGAATTGAGCTCGCAGCTCTCGATCAGCGGGCAATCCACGGCGCCGGTCTCGAAGCACTCCGCCAGGGCGAAATTCTCTTCGGTCACTTCCACGACATTGCGCAGATTGATCGCCGCAGCCGGCCGCGCCAGGCGCACGCCGCCATTGCGGCCGCGCACCGTCTCGACCATGCCGGCCTCGACCAGCGGCTGCAGGATCTTGAACAGGAACAGCTCCGACGCCGAATAGGCTGCCGCGATGTCCTTGATGCGACTGAGCTGCCCGCCATTGGAGGCGCAGTACATCAGGATCCGGATCGCGTAGTTCGTCTGGCGGGTAAGCCGCATCAAATCGTCCTCGACCATCGTCGCTGGTTAACTTCCAGCGAACCCAATCTAGAACGATTCCAGCATCATGAGAAGGGGAAGCGGGAACCGCGCGTCCGCACGGCCCCGTTTCGTCCCGTTTCGGCGCCGCAGGCGCGGCGCCCTGCGCCCTATTCCGCCGCCTGTGCGGGCGTCTCGGCGGCCGCCGTCGGAATGTAGTTGAGGATCGGCGCCAGCCACCGCTCGACCTCGGCGACGGGCATGCCCTTGCGCGCGGCATAATCCTCGACCTGGTCCCGCTCGATCTTCGCAACCCCGAAATAATAGGAGTCCGGGTGTCCGATATAGAGGCCGGACACCGACGAGCCCGGCCACATGGCGTAGCTCTCGGTCAGTTTCACGCCGGTGGTGGCTTCCGCATCGAGCAGTTCGAACAGCGTCGTCTTCTCGGTGTGATCCGGCTGGGCCGGATAGCCCGGCGCTGGCCGGATGCCGGCATAATCCTCGCTGATCAAATCTTCCGGCGTGAAGGCCTCGTCCGGCGCATATCCCCAGAATTCCCGCCGCACCTTCTCGTGCATGCGCTCGGCGAAGGCCTCGGCGAATCGGTCGGCGAGCGCCTTGACCATGATCGACGAGTAGTCGTCATTGGCCTTGGCGAAGCGATTGGCGATCGCCTCCTCCTCGATCCCGGCGGTCACCACGAAGCCACCGACATAATCCGCCTTGCCGCTGTCCAGCGGCGCGACGAAGTCGGCCATCGCGACGTTCGGCCGGTCGCCGCGCTTGGTCAGCTGCTGGCGCAGCGTGTAGAGCGTCGCCAGCTCCTCCGTGCGGTCGTCGCCGGTGAACAGGCAAATGTCGTCGCCCACCGAATTGGCCGGCCAGAAGCCGATCACGGCCCGCGGCTGGAACCACTTCTCGGCGATGATCTGCTTGAGCATGGCCTGCGCGTCGTTGAACAGCGACCGCGCCGCCTCGCCCTGCTTCTCGTCTTCCAGGATGCCCGGATAGCGGCCCTTCATCTCCCAGGTCTGGAAGAACGGCGTCCAGTCGATGTAGCGCGACAGCTCTTCCAGGTCCCAGTCCGTAAAGACCCGGGTGCCGGTGATCGCCGGCTTGACCGGCTCGTAGGCCGCCCAGTCGCTGACCTGCGCGTTGGCGCGGGCCTGGGCCAGCGGCAGCCGCTTCTTGTCGCGCTCGCCCTTGCGATGCGCCTCGGCGACCTTCTGGTAGTCGGCCTTGACGCCCTCGACATAAGCGTCGCGGGTCTCCTCGGAGAGGAGATGCGACACCACGCCGACCGCGCGCGAGGCATCGGTGACGTAGACCGTCTGGCCCCGGTTGTAGCCCGGGTCGATCTTCACCGCCGTATGCACCTTGCTGGTCGTCGCGCCGCCGATCAACAGCGGAATGTCGAAGCCCTCGCGCTCCATCTCGGCGGCGACATGCACCATCTCGTCGAGCGACGGCGTGATCAGGCCGGACAGGCCGATGACGTCGACCTTCTCCTGCCGCGCCGTCTCCAGGATCTTCGCGGCCGGCACCATCACGCCGAGATCGATGACCTCGTAATTGTTGCAGGCCAGGACCACGCCGACGATGTTCTTGCCGATGTCGTGGACGTCGCCCTTCACGGTCGCCATCAGCACCTTGCCGGCGTTCGAGCGCTCGTCGGTGCCGTTCAGCCGCTTCTCCTCCTCCATGTAGGGGAGCAGATGCGCCACGGCCTGCTTCATCACCCGGGCCGACTTGACCACCTGCGGCAGGAACATCTTGCCGGCGCCGAACAGGTCGCCGACGATGTTCATGCCGTCCATCAGCGGCCCCTCGATGACATGCAGCGGGCGGTCCGCCTGGAGCCGCGCCTCTTCGGTGTCCTCGACGATATATTCGGTGATGCCGTTGACCAGCGCATGGGCGATGCGGTCCTGGACACTCTTCTCGCGCCAGGTCAAATCCTTGGCCTTGGCCTCCTTGCCGCCGGCCCCGCGCCAGCGCTCGGCCAGCTCCAGCAGCCGCTCGGTCGGGTCGCCGCCATCGGGCCGCTTGCGGTCGAGGACCACGTCCTCGCAGGCCTCGCGCAGTTCCGGATCGATGGACTCGTAGACCGCCAGCTGGCCGGCATTGACGATGCCCATGTCCATGCCCGCCTGGATGGCGTGGTACAGGAACACCGCGTGCATCGCCTCGCGCACGGCCTCGTTGCCGCGGAACGAGAAGGACAGGTTCGACACGCCGCCGGAGATGTGGGCGCCCGGCAGGTTCTGGCGGATCTGGCGGGTCGCCTCGATGAAGGCGACGCCGTAGCCATTATGCTCCTCGATGCCGGTGGCGATCGCGAAGACGTTCGGATCGAAGACGATGTCCTCCGGCGGGAAGCCGGCCTCTTCGGTCAAAAGCTTGTAGGCGCGCGTGCAGATCGCGACCTTGCGCTCCAGCGTGTCGGCCTGGCCCTGCTCGTCGAAGGCCATGACCACCACGGCGGCGCCGTAGCTGCGCACCAGCCGCGCCTGCTTCAGGAAGCTCTCCTCGCCCTCCTTCATGGAGATCGAATTGACCAGCGCCTTGCCCTGCACGCATTTCAGACCGGCCTCGATCACCTCGAACTTGGAGGAGTCGATCATCACCGGAACCTTGGCGATGTCGGGCTCGGCCGCGATCAGGTTCAGGTAGTCGATCATCATCTGCTTGGAGTCGATCAACCCCTCGTCCATGTTGACGTCGATGATCTGGGCGCCGTTCTCCACCTGGCTGCGGGCCACGTCGAGGGCGGCCGGCAGGTCGTTCGCCTCGATCATCTTGCGGAAGCGGGCCGAGCCGGTGACGTTGGTCCGTTCGCCGACATTGACGAAGGGAATCTCCTTGGTCAGCGTGAACGGCTCCAGGCCCGACAGGCGCATCAGCGGCGCGATGGTCGGCACCTTGCGCGGCTTGTAGCGCGCCGCCGTCTCGGCCACCGCCTTGATGTGATCCGGCGTCGAGCCGCAGCAGCCGCCCAGGACGTTGACGAGCCCTTCCTCGCAGAAGATCTCGACCTCCTTGGCCATCTGCTCCGGGCTCTGGTCGTATTCGCCGAATTCGTTCGGCAGGCCGGCATTCGGATAGGCGCAGACGAAGGTGTCCGCGACGTTTGAGATTTCCGCCAGATGGTCGCGCATCGCGGCAGCGCCGAGGGCGCAGTTCAGGCCGATGGTAAAGGGCCGGCCGTGCCGCACCGAGTGCCAGAACGCCGTCGGCGTCTGGCCCGACAGCGTGCGGCCGGACAGGTCGGTGATCGTGCCGGAGATCATGATCGGCAGCGTCACGCCCTTTTCCGCGAAGATCTCCTCGCAGGCGAAGATCGCCGCCTTGGCGTTCAGCGTGTCGAAGATCGTCTCGATCAGGATCAGGTCGGAGCCGCCGTCGATCAGGCCGCGCAGCTGCTCGCCATAGGCGATGCGCAATTCGTCGAAGGTGACGGCCCGGTAGCCCGGATTGTTGACGTCCGGTGAGATCGAGGCGGTGCGGTTCGTCGGTCCGAGCGCGCCGGCGACGAAGCGGCGCTTGCCGTCCTTCTCCTCGGCGCGGATGCAGGCGCGCCGCGCCAGCCGCGCGCCGTCGCGGTTCAGCTCGTAGACCTGGTCCTCCATCTGGTAATCGGCCTGGGCGATCGTGGTGGAGGAAAAGGTGTTGGTTTCCAGGATGTCCGCGCCGGCCATGGCATAGGCGTAGTGGATGTCCTCGATCGCCTGCGGCTGCGTCAGGTTCAGGAGATCGTTGTTGCCCTGCAGGTGACATTCGCAGGCGCCGAAGCGATGCCCGCGGAAATCGTCCTCGCCGAGGCCCAGGAGCTGGATTTCGGTGCCCATGGCGCCGTCGAGCACCAGAATGCGCTCGGAAACCGCCTTGCGCAGCGCCGCGGACGCCTCTGCCGGCGAACGGCCTTCGGTCATCGCCCCGAAAAGCTTGTCGGACGTCTCTGTCATGGCTTCACCGTTTCCTTGTCGCTCCGCGGCAAATCACATAAACATATCCTTATGTCAATATTTGCCACGGCGTCGGCCTGTCTGCGCCCACCCTTACACCATGCCCGCGACGGATAGAATTCGAGGGGATGGCGCAGATGTTTGCGCCCGCGCCTGACAGGCGGATGACGGCCGCGGCGCTGGCGCGCGTCAGCGCTTGCCCCGCCACACGACAAACCAACAGCAGAACCGAATGCGCCGCCCGCTAGCAACCCCACAGCAGCGCCGCATACGTTGCCCTCAGCAGGAGAGAAACATCGGCCGCCACTCCAGCGTCGGCGTCACCCCCGCCATCCGCAGAAAACGCACCCCACCTCCCCACTCGGCGTCATCCTCGGGCTCCGACCCGAGGACCCATGCCAAACCGCCCCAACCGCCGCCACGCCGCAGACCGCGTCCCTCCTCTCCCGAAACGACACCGCCACCGCAGAGGAATGGGTCCTCGGGTCAAGCCCGAGGATGACGGCGCGGGTGTTTGCGTCCTCGCCTGACAGGCCGATGACGGCTCTGGCGCTGGTGATCGACAGGCTTGCGCCAACCAGACCGCTGGCAGCCAACGGCATCGCCGCATGCGTCAACCCCAGCAGGAGAGCGACATCGACCGCCACCGCAGCCGCCGCGTAACCCCCGCCTCCGCCAAGAACACATCCCGCCTCCCCACTCGGCGTCATCCTCGGGCTCCGACCCGAGGACCCATGCCAAGCCGCCCCAACCGCCGCCACGCAACTGAAC
>NZ_CAXPJM010000051.1:0-17623 GCF_964217435.1 Aurantimonas sp.
CACGACGCTCTTCCGATCTGGCCTCGCCGCCGCACTGCCCTGTCGCATGGACATCCGATGCTGCAAAAGCCCACCGTCATCCGCCAGCTGATCCTGCCGGCCGTGCTCTTCGTCGTCACGACGATCTATCTCGTCGCGGCGCTGGGCATCCGGCCGCAATATGACGAGGGCCTGGTCGGCCCGTCCTTCCTGCCGATCGTCATCAGCGTCGTCATGTATCTCGGCCTCGCCGCCGTCGCGCTGAACATCGTTCGCGCCGCGCCCGCCGACGACGAGGCACCGCGCGAGCCGCTGAACCTGCGGCCGGCCATTCTGGTGGTCGCAGCGACGGCGATCTACATCGCGCTCTTCGAGCCGCTCGGCTACGCGCTGTCGACGCTGCTCTACGTCTTCGCGCTGCTGCACGTCTTCCGCATGGACGCCAACGTCCTCTGGCGGCTGGTCTACGCGGTCGTCATCACCGCCGTCTTCTACCTGCTGTTCCAGGTCTTCTTCCACGTCCGGCTGCCGACCCTGACGGAGTGGCTGTAATGGAATTCGCGCTTCACATTCTCGGCGGCTTCGCCGCGCTGACCGACCCGACCGTCCTGTTCTACATGATCGTCGGCTTCCTGATCGGCACCTTCTTCGGCGCCGTCCCCGGGCTCACCGCCGTCCTGGCGATCGCCCTCCTCCTGCCGATCACCTACAGCCTCGACGTGACCGCGGCGCTGGTCATGTGCGCCAGCATCTTCATGTCCGGCATGTATGCCGGCAGCATCACCGCCACGACCATCAACATCCCCGGCGCACCCTCCTCGATGATGACCGGCGTCGAGGGCTATCCGCTGATGCAGCAGGGGCATGGCGCCAACGCGCTCGGCCACGCCGCCCTCGGCTCGATGATCGGCGGCACCATCGGCGCGATCTTCCTGATCCTGTTCACGCCGGTCGCCGCGAGCCTCGCCCTGCTCATCCAGACGCCCGGCAAGTTCTCGCTGATCCTCTTCGCGCTGGTCGTCATCGGCATTTCCCAGCGCGGCGCCATCGCCAAGAGCGTCGTCACCACCGCCCTCGGCGTGATGATTGCCACCATCGGCATCGACGTCATGCAGCCGGTCGCGCGCTTCACCTTCGGCACCTCGACGCTGGTCGAGGGCATCGGGCTGATGTCCGTGGTCATCGGCACCTTCGCCATCAGCGAGCTGCTGATCCAGGCGCGCGACGTCATGCATGCCCGCACGGTGGACAAGGACCATGTCGCCAGGCTCGCCATCAGGCGCCGCGACTTCGTGCCCTTCCTCGCCGAGATCCGTGAGATCGGCGTCTGGACCTATCTGAAGAGCGCCATCATCGGCTTCTTCATCGGCGTCCTGCCAGGCGCCGGCGGCTCGATGGCGTCCTTCGTGTCCTATGCCGACGCCATGCGCCGCTCGAAGCGGCCCGAGCTCTACGGCAAGGGCAGCCGCGAGGGCATCGCCGCGGCCGAGACCGCCAACAATTCCATGTGCGGCGGCGCCTTCGTGCCGATGCTGATGTTCGGTATCCCCGGCGACCCGACCACCGCCATCGTTCTCGGCGTCCTGATCATCAACGGACTGCAGCCCGGCCCGCGCCTGCTCGAGAACCAGATCGACATGATCGCGCCGATGTTCGCCTCGCTCCTGGTCAGCGCGCTGATCCTGATCCCGGTGACGCTCTATCTGCTCGGGCCGTATTTCGTCCGCATCGTCTCGATCCGCAAAGCGCTGCTCTATTCCTCGATCGCCGTCGTCGCGCTGGTCGGCAGCTATGTCGCCACCTTCTCCAGCTTCCAGATGCTGCTGGCGCTGGTCTTCGGCATCATCGCCTTCTTCCTGCGCACGGCTGGCTATCCGACCGTCACCCTGCTGCTTGGCTTCATCCTGGGGCCGGATCTCGAGCAATATCTGCGGCGCTCGCTGCAACTGGCCAAGGGCGATCCGACGACCTTCCTCACCAGTCCGGACAGCCTGTTCTTTCTGGTGCTGACGGCGCTGTTCTTCTATTTCATGGTGATCAAGCCACCCCGAACGCCGGCAACGGCCTCCTGACTCGCCTCCCCATTTTTATCATCGCAACCACCAACGCCGCGGACCATGGGTCTGCGGCGTCGGTCGTTCGCCCCGCGGTCCGGATATCCGGCCAGACACGGTAACCCGATGCTCCTGTCGCTCGTCGACCGGCTCGCCCCGATCTTCCTTCTGATTGCCGTCGGCTACCTGCTGGTGCGCCGCGGCATCCTGACGCCGGGCGGCCTCGACGGGCTGACCAAGCTCGCCTTCTGGGTGCTGATCCCGGGAACGATGTTCCTGACGGTGTCCTCCATCCATGTCGGCGAGGTGCTGAACCTGGAAGTCTGGGGCGTCTATTTCGGCAGCATCGCCGTCACCGCCCTGATCATCTACGCGGCGCTGATGCTGCGGCCCGAAACCGGGCGCGCCGAACGCATCGTCCTGGCCTTCGGCGCGGTCTATTCGAACCTGGCGATCGTCGGCATTCCGGTGATCGGCATCCTGTTCGGCGACCGCGGGCTGGTCGTCCTGACCGCGCTGATCACCATCCATGCGGCCGCCCTGATCACCCCGACGGTGATGCTGATGGAGGGCACGAAGCGCGCCGACGGGCCGCGGCGCTCGCTCCTCGGCGCCCTCGGCAACCAGCTTGCCAACCCGATCCTCCTGTCGATCGTCGTCGGGCTCGTGGTCAGCGGCACCGGCCTGCCGGTTCCCGGCTGGTTGCAGGCTTTCACGGGAATGCTCAAGGCGGCGATGCCGGCGATCGCGCTGATCATCATCGGCGCCGGTCTCCACGGCCAGGAGATCCGCGGCAATGTCGCAACGAGCGCCGTCGGCGTGGCGGGCAAGATGGTTCTCCTGCCGCTGGTCGTCTTCGGCGTCGGCTCGGCCCTCGGCATGACGCGGGAGGTGCTGGCGCCGCTGGTCGTCGCCGCCGGCCTGCCGCCGGGCATCAACGCCGTGATGATGGCCGCCGCCTACCGGACCGCGATCGACCGGACCTCGACCATGATGCTGGCCTCGACCATCCTGTCGCTGGTGACGATCCCGCTGCTGGCCCTCTTCCTCACGGCGTGAGGGCCGGCAACGGGAGAGGTTCAGCGCTTGGCGGGCGCGAAGGCCACCGGCGTCATCAGCTTGTTCTCCTGGCTGACCAGATAGCCGGCCTCGGCGCTCTTGCCGAGATAGGACTGCCAGTCCGGATCGGCCTGCAGCGCGGCGCGCCGGGCCTCGCGGTCGGCCGCGTCGTCGTAGCACCAGATATGGGTGTAGGAGTTCACCGGGCCGGTCTCGGTGACCATGTAGGCCAGCGGCTCCCCCAGATGCCGGCTCTGCGGCCCGTAGCCATGCGCCTCGTAGAGCGCCAGATGCTTCTTGATGGTGCCCGGCCGGCAGCTATAGGTGCGAACGTCGTAGAGCATTGCGGCTCCTCCCTCTTGCGATAAATCTGGACGCGGGATCCGTTCGGTTCCCGTCCCCCGCCCAGCTTCCTTCTGACCGGTTGGCAGCGCCATGCCAAGGCGTCGGCCACGCCCCGCGCCCCGCAACATCGCCGCCCCGTGTGCCGGGCCGGCATGGGAAAAGCCGCGCCGGACCGGCAACCGCCGCTTTCAGCCTTACGAAGGACGTTTTTTGGCCGAAAAGGGGCCGGATCACACTTCCCGCCGCGAGAGCTGCACTATAGGGAAGCCGATCTGCTCCGATCCGGGTCTCGCCTCTTGCGCAAGCATCTCGTTCCGGCGGCCATTCTGGTCGTCTCCTGCGCTTTCGCGCTCGCGCTTGCGGCCCTTGTCTGGCGGTCGAGCACGGAGAGCGATCGGCTGCGCTTCGAGAGCTTCGCAGACGACGCGGTCGGCCGCATCGAGAGCCGCCTCGATCTGCATGTCTCGCTGCTGGAATCCACCCGCGCCTATATGGGCGTCGCCAATGCCGGACGGGACCGCGACAGCTTCGCCGCCTTCGTCGGGGAGCTCGATCTCGATGGCCGCTACGACGGCATCCAGGGCATCGGCTTTGCCGACGCCATCGCGGTCGCCCAGACCGGCGAGACCGCCAGCACCATCGCGGCAAGCTATGGCCTCGACCGCGGCGTCTGGCCGGTGGAGACCGACCAGACGGTCCGCACCCCGATCCTGCTGCTGGAGCCGCAGGACCGCCGCAACTTCGCGGCGATCGGCTTCGACATGTTCTCCGACGCAACGCGGCGGGACGCCATGCGCCGCGCCGCCCGCACCTCCCGGCCGTCCGCCACTGCGCCGGTGCAGCTGGTCCAGGAGATCGACGAGAACCGGCAGACGGGCTTCCTCGTCTACCTGCCGCTGCGCAAGGCTGAGGACGGCACCGACGAGGGCGACGCCATCCGCCGCACCGGCGGCTTCGTCTATGCGCCGTTCCGGGCGGGCGATCTGGTCTCGGCCGCTCTGGCCGCCGGCCGCGACCTGCCGGTCCATGCCAAGGTCTACGACACCGAGGTCGCGCCGGATCGGCTGCTCGTCGCCTATGGCCAGGCGCGCAGCTCGACCCTCGCGACCGATTTCGCCACGGTCCGCGAGGTCGATTTCGCCGGCCGCCGCTGGGTCATCGAACTTGCGCCCGGCACGGCGTTTCCCCGCACCGCCTCGGACCTGCCGGCCCTGCTGCTCGCGCTTGTCGGCGTGGCACTGTCGGTGCTGATGGCGCTGCTCGTCCTGTCGCAGACACGGCGCGCCGAAGCCGTCGCCGCCCTGGCGGATTCCAACGCCCGCAGCCTCGATCAGAAGGATCTGCTGCTGCGCGAAATGAACCATCGCATCAAGAACTCGATCACGCGGATCCTGGCGATCGCCCGGCAGACCGCGCGCTACTCGGCCGATCTCGACGCCTTCATGGCCTCGTTCAGCGCCCGGCTCGCGGCAATGACGACCTCCCAGGAGCTCCTCACCGAATCCGATCGGAAGCTCGCCCGCATCGGCGATCTCCTGGCGGCCGAACTCGGCCAGGTCTTCGGCGAGGACATGCGCAACTGCACCCTTGCCGGCCCGACCATCGAGGTCGATGCGACGGCGGCCCAGTCGCTGGGCCTGACCTTTCACGAACTGGCGACCAACGCCCTCAAATACGGCTCGGTGGCCGATGGCGACGGTGCGCTACGGGTCGAATGGTGGCGCGAGGGCGACGAGGTCGCGATCGACTGGATCGAGCAGGGCAAGAAGGATTTCACCGCCTTCGAACCGGCCCGCAAGGGTTTCGGCACCCGCCTGATCAACATGAATATCGAGCGCGAGCTCGGCGGCCGGATCGGTCGCGAGTTCGGCGCGCGCGGCCTCACCGTCCGGCTGCGCTTTCCGGCGATGCGGATCCACGGCTGACGCGAGCCGCCGGGCCTGCCTGTCCCCTCGCCCGCTCCCTGCTGCCGCGCATCTCCCTGTCCGCCACAACATAAATCGCGCCATGCGTGCGCTGCCGCAAGTGCGTCGCAGCAGAAACTGCACCTCCTCCTCGGTCAGGAGAATACCACTCCTTGAGAACGCAAATTCGCAACGCAGCAAGTGCGGTGCAATGCGGATTTATGCCTGACGGTTACTTGACCGACCTGTGGCAAAGACGGATTGTCCGACAAACAAGACGGATGAGGAAACCGTCGTCGGGCTAAACGGCCCACAGGGAGGAAGACTGGATTGACGACGCCCGCGTCGCATCGATCCGTCGCAGCCGGACCGTCCAGCCTGGGAGAGCCGGACGGATCGCAGCAGACGGACACCCGGTTCTCGGCCGTCGAGAGCACGCCGACCTATCGGCTGGTCTTCGAGAGCATCGAACGGGCCATTCTGGATGGGCGTCTGCGCCTCGGCGACCGCCTGCCGACCGAGAGTGAATTGTCCGCCCAGTTCGGCGTGCATCGCTCGACCACGCGGGAAGGCCTGCGGCTTCTGGAGCAGAGCGGCCTGGCTGAGCGCGGTGACGGGCGCCGGCTCTATGCCGCCGCGCCACGGGCCGGCGACCTCAGCACCCGCGCCAGCCGCGCGCTTCTTCTGCAGCGGGTCACATTCGACGAATTGTGGGCGCTGCTGCACGCCATTGAGCCGGCCGCCGCGGGAGAAGCGGCCCGGGCGATCGGCCCCGATCAGATCGCCGCGCTGGAAGCCAATGTGCAGGCGACCCGGGCGGCGGTCGAGGCGGGCGAGATCCTCACCGCCTGGGACATCGAGTTCCATGCCCTCGTCGCCGAGGCGACCGGCAACATCGCCTGGCAGCTCGCACGCGAGCCGGCAGCGATGCTGCTGTTCCCCGCCAACGAACGCATGCTGCCGAAGCTGCCCGGTGCCGGTCATCGGCTGGTGACCGCCCATGCGGCGATCCTCGACGCCCTGAAGGCCGGCAGCGTCGCCGACGCCGTCCTGTGGATGCGCCGGCATATCGAGGACTTCCGTCGCGGATGGCTGGTGGCCGGGCTCGATCCCGGCGCAACGGTCGGTGAGGAGAGCGCGGCGGACGGCACACAGGGACGATAGGCCGGACCATTGCGGCCCGGCCTTGAGCGCAAACAAGCAGCAAAGGGAGGAAAGTGTTCATGTCGAAGACCCCGAAATCCAGGACGGCCCGGCTACTCGCCGGCGTCATGTCCGCCGCCATCGTCGTCGGATGGGCGGCCCCGTCCACGGCGCAGGAGGAGACGTTCAAGATCGGCGTCGTGACCTTCCTGTCCGGCCAGGCCGCGCAGAGCTTCGGCGTGCCCGCCTGGAACGGCGGCCAGGTGCTGATCGAGAAGCTGAATGCCGGCGAGGCCCCGGCGCCCTACGCGACCAAGGGCTTCGGCGGCATGACCATCGAGGCCGTGGTGCTCGACGAGGCCGGCGGCGCCACCACCCAGGTCCAGGAGTACCGCAATCTCGTCCAGCGCGAGAAGGTCGACGCCGTGGTCGGCTATGTCGGCTCGGGCGACTGCCTCGCCGTCGCGCCGGTCGCCGACGAGCTCAAGCAGTTCACCATCCTCTACGATTGCGGCACGCCCCGCATCTTCGAGGAGAACGACTACGATTACGTCTTCCGCACCGCCGCCAACGCGACGATGGATAATGTCGGCCTCGCCCTCTACCTGAAGGCGCTCGGCGAAGAGGTCTCGACCTATTCCGGCATCAACCAGGACTATGCCTTCGGCCAGGACAGCTGGGCCGACTTCAAGGCGGCGATGAGCCAGGTCTATCCGGACGCGACCGTCACCGCCGAGCTGTTTCCGGCCTTCGGCGCCGGCCAGTACGGCACCGAGATCTCGGCCCTGATGCAGAAACGCGCCGACGTGGTGCACTCCTCGCTGTGGGGCGGCGACCTCCAGGCGCTGATCCTGCAGGCGCTGCCGCGCGGCCTGTTCCAGCGCAGCCAGGCCGTGCTGTCGGCCTCAGACCACGTGCTGCCGCCGCTCGGCAACACCATGCCCGAGGGCGTCATCATCGGCGCCCGCGGCGCCTATGGCTACATGGCCCCCGAGAGCGAGCTCGATACGTGGTGGAAGGACATCTACGAGACCAAATACGATGTCTTCCCGGTCCAGGCGCCCTACCGCATGGCGCAGGCGATCCTGGGCCTGAAGGCCGCCGTCGAGAAGGCGATGGCCGAGAATGGCGGCAAGAAGCCGAACAGCGACGAGCTGGCCGCCGCCATGAAGGGCCTGAGCTGGGAGAGCCCCGGCGGCCTGATCGAGATGACGAACGGCAACGGCCATCAGGCGATCCAGCAGATCGGGTTCGGCCGCACCGTCAAGAACGACGCGGGTGACATCATCCTCGGCGACGTCATCCGCTTTCCCGCCCGCTGCGTGAACGCACCGGAAGACGTCAAGGGTCTCGACTGGATCAATGGCGGCTTCGAGGGAGCCCAGTGCGACTGATCCTCGCGCCCACCATCGCCGGACCGGGGCCTCGCGCCCCGGTCCGCATACCAGCGTCGTAAAGCAGCGGGTACATCCGGATGGACATCGTCCTCACCATCATTCTCGACGGCCTGATCTACGCCTCGTGGCTGTTCATCGTCGCGCTCGGCCTGACTTTGGTCTTCGGCGTCCTGCGCATCCTGAACTTCGCCCATGGCGGGCTCTACGCGCTCGGCGCCTACAGCGCCGCCGTCGCGGTTCCCTTCTTCGCCAGCTGGGGCCTGCCGCCCGCCTTCAGCCTGATCGCCATGTTCATCGCCGCCCTGGCGGTCGCCATCGTCATCGCGCCGCTGATCGAGCGCGGCCTGCTGCGACTGTTCTACGGACGCGACGAAGTCCTGATCCTGCTCGTCACCTACGCCGTCTTCCTGATCCTCGAGGACGCCACCAAGATGGTCTTCGGCGTCGACCCCTATTACGTCTTCGAGCCGCGCAACCTCCTCGGCAATGTCGAGGTCGGCAGCCTCTTCTATGTCGGCTACGACCTCGCCCTGATCGGCCTGGCGATCGTCTGCGGCCTCGGCGTCTGGCTCGGTTTGCACCGCACCCGCATCGGCAAGGTCACCGTCGCGGTGATCAACGAGCCCGAGGTCAGCGCCGCGATGGGCGTGAACATCGCCCGCATCTACCTCCTGGCCTTCGGCCTCGGCGTGTTCCTGGCGGCCCTCGGCGGCGCCTTCACCAGCCCGCTCATCTCGGTGCAGCCGGGCATCAGCGTCAGCGTCATCGTCGTCAGCTTCGCCGTCGTCATCATCGGCGGACTCGGCTCCATTCCCGGCGCGGCGATCGGCGCCCTGATCGTCGGGCTGGCCCGATCCTTCGCCGTCTACGAGGCGCCGGAAGCGGAGATCTTCATCATCTATCTGGTGATGGTCATCGTCCTGATCTTCCGGCCCGAAGGCCTCTTCACTCCGGTTCAGGCACGCAAGATATGACCACCACGACCCGTATCCTGGCCGTCGCGTTCGTGGCCGCAATCGCCCTCATCGCGCTGGGCGCCGTCCTGCCGCTCTGGCTCCTCTTCACCCTCACCAAGGTCGCCGCCTTCGGGCTGGTGGCGCTGGGCATCGTCACGCTGATGCGCGGCGGGCTCGTCTCCTTCGGCCAGGGCATGTTCTACTGCGTCGGCGCCTATGTCGCCGGCCTCGTCGCCCTGCATGTCGGGATCGAGGACGTTTTCGTGCTTCTCGCGGTCGGCGGGCTGGCCGGCGGCCTCGTCGCGGCGATCATCTCGCCGCTCGTGGCGCGCTATCGCGGCATCTTCTTCGCCATGCTGACCATGGCCCTGTCGATGGTGCTCTACGGCGTCCTCGCCAAGTCGACCGCCATCGGCGGCTCCGACGGCTTCAACGTGCCCGAGCCGACCTTCCTCGGCTTCGCCCCGGCGCAGGCGGCGTCCGACTTTGCCCTCTACGGCGTCGCCGTCGGCGTGGCGGCGCTGGCCGCCGCGCTCTGCCGGATGTATTTCGACAGCGGTCCAGGCCTTGTCGCACTGGCCGCCCGCGAGAACGAATTGCGGGTCGAATATCTCGGCGCCTCGGTGTTCTCGGTCACCCAGCGCAACTTCATCATCGCCGGCACGCTGGCCGGCCTCGGCGGCACGCTGAACGGCCTGGCGCTCGGCCATATCGACCCGTTCTTCAGCTATTGGACGACGTCAGGCGAAGTCGTCTTCATCGCCATCCTCGGCGGCTATATGAGCGTCATCGCCGTCTTCGGGGCCGCGCTCCTGACCGAGCTCGTGCGCTCCTTCGCCAACCAGTATTTCCCCGACAGCTGGCAGATGGCCCTCGGCATCTTCCTGCTCCTGGTGATCCTGTTCCTGCCGAAGGGTTTCGGCTCGCTCTGGGCCCGCCCGGTCAAGCGCGCCGAGACGCAGCATCCCGGCAACGCAAAGCCCGTATCGTCCCTCGAAGGCGAGGCAGCCCGATGAGCGAAGAGATCGTCCTCCACGTGAAGGGGCTGAAAAAGGCCTTCGGCGCGGTCATCGCCGCCGACGACCTCGATGTGCAGGTTCCGGCCGCCGCCCGCCTGTCGCTGATCGGCTCGAACGGCGCCGGCAAGACCACCTTCGTCAACATGGTCACCGGCTACATGAAGCCGGATTCCGGCGAGATCCTGCTTTACGGCGACAATGTCGTCGGCTTCTCGCCCCGGCGCATCAGCCGGATGGGCGTCTGCCGCTCATTCCAGATCCCGCAATTGTGCGAATCCATGACCGCGGTCGACAATCTGATTGTCGCCGGCACCATCGCGTCGAAACAGAAGGCGTCCTTCTTCCGCCCGGTCCATGACCGGCAGAACGTCGATCGCGCGCTGGAGATGCTCGCCCGCTTCGGCCTCACCGACTATGCCGACCAGCCGGTCGAGCAACTGCCCGGCGGCGTGCGCAAGCTGATCGACATCGCCATGGCGCTGGTCAGCCAGCCGCGGGTGCTGCTTCTTGACGAGCCGACCTCGGGCGTCTCCTCGGAGGAGAAGTTCCCGCTGATGGACCGGGTGATGGCGGCGCTGGCCGGCGAGAAGGCGGCGGTGATCTTCGTCGAACACGACATGGAGGTGGTCACCCGCTACGCCGACCGGGTGCTCGCCTTCTATTCCGGCGACATCATCGCCGACGACACGCCCGAACGCGTTCTGGCCGACCCGAAGGTCCAGGAATTCGTCACCGGAACGGCGAGGTAGACCATGCTGACCTTAGAGAACATCCAGGTGAAGATCGGCCCGGTCGAGGCCGTGCGCGGCTTTTCGATGAGTGTCGAGCCGGGCGCCATGGTCGGGCTGGCCGGCCGCAACGGCGCCGGCAAGACCACCGTCATGCGCGCCATCATGGGCATCGCCGCCGTCTCCAGGGGCCGCATCCGCTTCAACGGCCAGGACATGGCCAGGCAGCCGGTCCACGCCCGCGCCGCCGAGGGCATCGGCTACATGCCGGAAACCCGCGGCCTGATCCCCGAACTGTCGGTGGAGGAGAACATGCTGTTGCCGAGCTGGGTCATTTCCGGCCTCGACGGCAAGGCGCGGCTCGACTTCGTCTATGAGGTGATGCCCGAACTGAAGGGCATGGCCAAACGCAAGGCGCTGCAGCTCTCGGGCGGCCAGCAGAAGATGGTGGCGCTCGGCCGCGCATTGACCGCCGGGCACCGGCTGCTGCTGCTCGACGAGCCCTTCGAGGGTGTCGCGCCGGCATTGGCCCAGCGCCTCTCCGACGTCATCTCGGCGCTGAAGAGCGAGAAGCTCTCCATCGTCATGAGCATGTCGGAAATGACCCATTCGCACACCGTGCTCGACCATGTCTTCGGGATCGAGCGGGGTGCCAACGCCATGGACGTGGCCGCGTGAGCCGGGACGATTTCTTCTGGCCCGAAGCCCCGGCCCTGCGGCAGGAGCCGCATTTCGGCGATCGCACCCTCAGCGCCTTCGCCGACCGTCCTGGCGACCTCGACGCCATGCTGGCAGCGGCCGCCGCCGCCAATCCTGACGGCGACGCCGTCATCTGCGGCAGCGTCCGCATTTCCCATGCGCGCCTGCGCGTCATGGCCGATCAGGTCGCGGCACTCCTGGCGGACGAGGGCATGTCGCGCGGTGATCGCGTCGGCCTCCTTGTCGGCAATCGCTGGGAGTTCGTCACCGCGCTCGTCGGCGGGGTGCGGGCCGGCATCGTCATCGTGCCCCTGAGCACCCGGGCGAGCGCGCCGGAACTCGCCTACATTCTCGACGATTGCGGCGCGGCACTGACCATCTGCGAGGCCGAGCTCGCCGACCGCCTGCCGGCGGGCGCGCGCCAGCTGACCATCGACGCCGGACAGAATGCCACCGGCGACGCCCGCGACCCCTTCGCCGAGATCCTCGCAACGGCCCCGCAGGCCCTCGAGACAGCTGCGCCGTCGGTGCCGCTCGCCGAGGAGGATCTCGCCGTCATCCTCTACACCTCGGGCACCACCGGAAACCCCAAGGGGGCGATGCTCACGCACCTCAACATCGTCCATTCATGCTTGGTCTATCGCCACTGCATGCGACTGACCGCGGCCGACCGCACCATCGTCGCCGTGCCGGCGAGCCACGTCACCGGACTGATCGCCAATGTCTTCGCCCTGCTCGGCGTCGGCGGGGCCGTGGTCATGATGGCCCGGTTCGAGGCCGATGCCTTCCTCGCGTTGGCGACCGCCGAGCGCATGACCTTCACCATGATGGTGCCGGCCATGTACAATCTCTGCCTGCTGCGCGCCGATTTCACCCGCCACGACCTGAGCCAGTGGCGGATCGGCTCCTTCGGCGGCGCGCCCATGCCGGTCGCGACCATCGAGCGGGTGGCGCAGCTTCTGCCCAATCTCGACCTCGTCCAAGCCTATGGCGCCACCGAGACCACCTCGCCGGCGACGATCATGCCGGCCGGCGGCCAGATCGCCCGCCCGGCCAGCGTCGGCGCCCCCGTCCCCGGCGCCGACATCCGCATCATGGACAGCGAGGGGCACGAGGTTCCGCGCGGGCAATCAGGCGAGGTCTGGATCGGCGGGCCGATGGTCGTGCCGGGCTACTGGAACCTGCCGGAGAAGACGGCCGAATCCTTCGTCGACGGTGCCTGGCGGTCCGGCGATGTCGGCCGGCTCGACGATGCCGGCTATCTGTTCATCCACGACCGCCTGAAGGACATGATCAACCGCGGCGGCTACAAGGTGTTCAGCGCCGAGGTCGAGAACGTCCTCGCCTTCCACCCGGGTGTCGCCGAAGTCGCCGTCGTGCCCTATCCCGACCCGGTCCTCGGCGAGAAGGTCCAGGCCTTCGTCCACCGCCGCGACGCCGACATCGACGAAGCCATCCTCGCCGCCTTCTGCCGCGAGCGCCTCGCCGACTACAAGATCCCCGACCGCTTCGTCTTCACCACCGATCCCTTGCCCCGCAACGCCAATGGCAAGCTGATGAAGGCCCCCTTGCGCGAACAGGCCAGAACCGACGCCGCCCGGGACATCTGAGGCTGCGTCGCGACGTCTGGCGGGTGCAAGGGCTCGCCCCAACAGGCAACGGGCGCCCGCGATCACTCGCAGGCGCCCGTCCGGATTCTCTGGCCAGTGGACCGACAAGGAGGGCCCGAGCGGCCCTCCTGTGTGGCGTTACTTCTGGATGCAGGTGTCGATGGTGTCCTTGGTGCACTCGTCGAGGCCGGTGAAGACCGGGTCATCGACATCCTTGCCTTCGATCAGGTCGATCATCACCGAGGGTGCCAAATAGCCCATCTCGAAGGGCCGTTGGCCGACGAGCGCAGTGACGAGGCCTTCGCCGGCGATCGCCACCTCTTCGCCGATCGTGTCGGCCGCGCCGACGACGAAGTCGTTGCTGGCGATCCGCTCGGCATAGGGGCCGATGAGATCGCGATAGGGCTGCGGGGCGCCGAAGAGCGGCCAGCCGCCCATGATGCCGAAGGCGTCGAGGTCGGGATTGGCGGCGAGGATGTCGGTCATCGCCTGAACGCCCTTGGCGCCGTCGTCATTGGTGAAGACCGGGCAACCGGCCACTTCGGTCCAGCCGCCTTCGCCGGCCAGTGCCGGCAGGCCTTCCTTGCCCGACAGGGCGTCGCGCATGCCCTGCGCGCGGCGCAGGATGTTGTCGGCGCCCGGATTGCCCTGGATGGAGCAGATCGTGCCGCCGTCCGGCTTGGCCTCGGCGATGTATTCGCCGATCCGCTTGCCCATCAGGTAATTGTCCGTGCCCAGATAGGTCATGCGCAGGCCGGCATCCTCCTCGGCCAGATCCGCGTCGATGGTCATGATCGGCACGGTCGGGTTGGAGATCTTGATGGTCTGGGCGATCAGCTTGGCGTTGGACGGCGAGATCGCCATGGCCGCCGTGTCGGCCTTGCCCAGCATGTCCTGCACGATCTGCGCCTCGCCGGCCTCGTCCGACGTCGAGGCGGGACCGGTGTAGAAGCACTCATATTCGGAATCGGGGTTCTCGCCGTTCCACTTCTGACAGCCCTGGTTGATCGCCTCGAAGAACGGATTGTCGAGGCCCTTCACCACGATGACCAGTTGCTTCTTGGCCAGCGCCGGTGCCGCGCCGACAGCCAGCGCCGTCACCGCTGCCGCGGCCAGTAACGTCAGTTTCCTCATGTCGTCCTCCCCAGTGATGGACCGCGCCTCTCGCAAGAAGGACGACGGCTCCCTTTCGGCTGCGGCGCTGCGTCCGCAATCCGGTTCCTGCTGCGTGATGAAAGCCCCGGGACGAAGGCGGACCGAACGGACGGCCCCTGCAGTCGGCCCTGGCCGCCGATCCGGCGCGCGCCTCCCGCGTGCGCCCTTGATGATGTCAGCGCCGCCCGTCCGGACACAGAAGGTCACGTCGCAAACGAATTCGCCCCGGCCTGCACCGCGCCGAAGCAAGCCTGCCTGTTCACGAGACCAGGCTCCCATCCCGACACACGCAACATGGCAGTCGCGTCGCGTCGACCCGACGACGACCGCCGGGCGGCAGCAGAACAAGCAACTGCACCGCACCATGAAAGTTATTGCGCCGCACTTGCTAGCAGCGGATGAGCGTCATCTAAGCGCGCGGCGCAAAACCGGTCAACCGCATTTTTCCTGACGAAGTAAAAACTGGGATTCCGCCCAAAATTGCTACGGTGCGTCGTTGACGGAGAGGCCCCGAGCGTGCCTTATCGCCCTCGAAACGCGGCACCGATGCGCCGTACTGCCCATATTCCCTAGCGGAATATGGCTATCGCAAACAGGTGCATCGCCGTGCCGTCTGGCGGCGACCCGAACGGGGACGGCGGCCGGGAACGGGGGGAATGGTCGGACGTGTCGGTTCTCGAACTCAGCAACATATCGAAGCATTTCGGCGCCATCCACGCCGTCAACGACGTGTCCTTTTCCCTGATGCCGGGCGAGGTCGTCGGGCTGATGGGCGACAACGGCGCCGGCAAGTCGACGCTGGTCAAGATGATCGCCGGCAATTTCCGCCCCACCCACGGCACCCTGCGCATGAACGACAAGCCACTGGTCATGCACCGGCCGGTCGAGGCCCGCGAACACGGCATCGAGATCGTCCATCAGGATCTCGCCCTCTGCGACAATCTCACCGCCGCCGCCAATGTCTATCTCGGCCGGGAATTGCGGCGCGGCGTCTGGCCGTTCAGCATTCTCGATTATGCCGGCATGTACCGACGCGCCGCCGAGATCTTCGCCGAGCTGAAATCGGAAACGCGGCCGCGCGACCTGGTACGGAAGATGTCCGGCGGCCAGCGCCAGGCCGTCGCCATCGCCCGCACGCGGCTGTCCGATGCCAAGATCGTGCTGATGGACGAACCCACCGCCGCGATCTCAGTGCGCCAGGTTGCCGAGGTGCTCAGCCTCATCCGCCGGCTGCGCGACCAGGGCATCACTGTCGTCCTGATCAGCCACCGCATGCCGGACGTCTTCACCGTCGCCGACCGGGTCATCGTCATGCGCCGCGGCCGCAAGGTCGCCGACAAGCCCGTCGCCGACAGCTCCCCGGAGGAAGTGACCGGGCTGATCACCGGCGCCATAGAACATGCCTGAGGCGCGCTGACACGCCCCACCGACCGGCCGCTCGCCCCACCCAACGCCGACCTGCAGGACACCGCCCCATGGCTTTCACGCTGGAACAGCCCGTCGAACACAAGCAGCCGAGCTGGCTGAGTTCGATGGTTGCGAGCCAGACCTTCTGGGTCGTCGTCGCGCTCCTGGCCGCCTGCCTCTATCTGTCCCTCGCGACGGATTCCTTCGCCACCAGCAGGAACCTCTACAATATCAGCCGGAACGTCACCTTCACCGCCATCATCGCGCTGGGCATGACGCTGGTCATCATCAGCGGCGGCATCGACCTGTCGGTGGGCTCGGTCCTGTGCCTGTGCTCCATGGTGCTCGCCGTGGTCATGCATGCGGGCTACTCCATCGAGATCGGCATCGCCGCGGCCATCGGCACGGCGCTTCTCGTCGGCGCCTTCAACGGCGTCCTGATCGCCTATCTCGATTTTCCACCCTTCGTGGTCACGCTCGGCATGCTGTCGCTGGCGCGCAGCCTCGCCATGGTCGTGTCGAACAACACCGTGGTCTTCGAGTTCGGCCCCGACCACGACCAGCTTCTGGCGCTGGGCGGCGGGGCCTTCTTCTTCGGCATCGCCAACCCGGTCATCTACATGGTGGTCCTGGCGTTGATCACCGGCTTCATCCTGCGCTGGACGCGGTTCGGCCGGCATGTCTTCGCGATCGGCGGCAATGAGCATGCCGCCACCCTCACCGGCGTCCCGGTGCGCCCGATCAAGGTCGCGGTCTACATGATCTCGGCGCTGACCGCGGGCATCGCCGGCATCATCCAGACCGGCTGGCTGGGCGCGGTGACGACGAATATCGGCGCCGGCATGGAGCTGCAGGTCATCGCCGCGGCGGTGATCGGCGGCGCCAACCTTGCCGGCGGCGTCGGCACGGCCTTTGGCGCCCTGGTCGGCGCAGCACTGATCGAGGTGATCCGCAACAGCCTCGGCCTTCTCGGCATCAACGCCTTCTGGCAGGGCGCCTTCATCGGCGGGGCGATCATCCTGGCGGTGCTGTTCGACCGCATCCGCAATCTCAGACTGCGGGAATAGCCGGCCGGAACGGGACTGCGCACTGGCTGTGGGACCGATCCGCCCCAACTCGGCGGAAGGCGCACCGGCGGCCTTGCGGATGCCATGGCCGCAGAGGCGGCCCTCCGCCCGGCGCCAAGAGATTTCGACAGGGAGTTCCAGAAATGAGCAAACGCATCGTCTTCACCGGCGGCACCGGCAAGGCCGGCCGCCACGTCGTCCCCTATCTCGTCGACAAGGGTCACAAGGTGCTGAATGTCGACCTCGTGCCCTTCGAGCATGAAGGCGTCGAGAATCTGAATGCCGACATCACCGACAGCGGGCAGATGTACAACGCCCTCTCCAGCCATTTCGGGCTCGACGAGTTCGCCACCGGCACCGGGCCCGCGCCGATCGACGCCGTGGTGCATTTCGCGGCGATCCCGCGCGTGCTGATCCGGCCGGACAACGAGACCTTTCGCGTCAACACGATGGGCACCTACAACGTCATCGAGGCGGCGGTGAAGCTCGGCATCCGCAAGATCGTCATCGCCTCCAGCGAGACGACCTACGGCGTCTGCTTCGCCGAGGGCGACAAGGATTTCCACCACTTCCCGTTGGAAGAGGATTACGACATCGACCCGATGGACAGCTATGGCCTGTCCAAGGTGCTGAACGAGAAGACCGCCCGCGCCTTCGCCATGCGCTCGGGCGCCGACATCTATGCCCTGCGCATCGGCAACGTCATCGAGCCCCACGAATACGACATGTTCCCCGGCTTCCTCGCCGACCCGATGTCTCGCAAGCGCAATGCCTGGAGCTATATCGACGCCCGCGATCTCGGCCAGATGGTGGATCTGGCGATCGCCAAGGACGGCCTGGGCTTCCAGGCGTTCAACGCCACCAACGACACCATCACCGCCACCATGCCGACGGCCGAGTTCCTGAAGACCTACTGCCCGCAGATCCCGATCACCCGGGAGCTCGGCGAATACGAGGCGCCGCTGTCGAACCGCAAGATCCGCGAGGTCCTCGGCTTCAAGGAAGAGCACGACTGGCGCAAATACGTCTCGGTCTGATCATCGGACGCGGTGGGGCCCTCGCCCATCCGGAATGAAAAGGGGCGGCCCGCCGGGCCGCCCC
>NZ_CAXPJM010000052.1:0-7768 GCF_964217435.1 Aurantimonas sp.
TCGGGACCGAAGTGCGCGCCGCGATGGAGGCCCGCGCCGAGCATCTCGCCGACGAGGGGCTCGCGCGGCGGCAGGGACAGCGGATCATCTTCGCGCGCAACCTGCTCGACACGCTCCGCCGCCGCGAGCTGGACGCGGCCGCCAAGGACTTGTCGGCCGAGATCGGCCAGCCGCACGCGCCGTCCAAGGCCGGGGAGTATGTCGCGGGCACGGTGCGCCAGCGGATCACGCTCGCCTCGGGGCGCTTCGCCATGATCGACAATGGCCTGAGCTTCCAGCTCGTGCCCTGGTCGCCCTCGCTCGACCGCCAGATCGGCAAGCACATCTCCGGCGTCATGCGTACGGGCGGCGGGGTAGATTGGTCGTTCGGGCGCGGCCGAGGGCTGGGCCTTTAGCGGAAGGGTTTGGGGCCGAGAGCGAGCTGAAGCAAAAGAAGGAGTCGCTCAGACGAGAAGAACGCGAAGGTCCGGAACCACCGGCGCAATCACTTGAGTGAAATCCCGGTCGGAGGTGACGACGACATAGTTTCGTTCAAGCGCTTGTGCCGCAATCCAGAGATCATTCTCATCGATCTGCAGAAGCTGGCCGCTCACACGATCGGTCCAGGCCTCGACCCAGCGTGGAATACGGCGCCTGATGTCGATCCGCGCCAGCGCGACGCTCGATTTAACGGTCGCGAAGGCATCTGCCGTGTGCCGTGTGACTTCGGCCAACGGGTGTGCCTCGGTGCTGACGAGGCACGCTTCAATGTGCGTGAGCGGCTGGCTTGCGGCGCGCGCGAGCGCTAACCCGAACCTGAGCTCGCCGACCGTTACTACCGATACGAGCTGCGCGGCTTGCGCCGGTAAGTCGGCGACTGCCTGGCGGACGGCGATATGATTGGGCCTCCGCGCGTCATAGAGCACGGACACAAGGTTCGTATCGAGCAGATAGGTGTCCATCCGCTACTGGACGTAGCGCCTGAGCCGCTCAACCTCGTGCTCCGGTGCCGGCGTGAAGACGTCGAGCGCCCAGGCGCCAGTGTTTTCGCGTAGCAGCGGGCCGACATATTCGTGCAGCGGGAGGTAGGCGGTAAAGTCCTCTGGGAACCAGCCCTTGAAGGTATGTGCGACACGCCGTTCAGCTTCATGTCCACGAAACGCTTCGAGCAATCGTCGCTCCAGACGAGGAGGCAGATCGAAGGCCTTCAAGAGCTGCGCGTCGATATCGATCAGCAACCCTTCCAACCGCTCGTCGATCTCGGGCGTGCGTAGCGCATGGGCTGCGGCGGCGCCAAGCGCGTCGCGGTAGCGCCACACTGCGGCGACCACGTCACCAAGCGCGCCCCGCTTTGGCAACGGCAGCTGCTTCATAACAACATTGGTGAGATGCTGGTTCGAGGCCCGCTCGAGGACGAAGGCGCTCGCCAGCGGGCTGTTGATCAGCGCTTCGATCGCTTCCACTGGCAGGTCTGATGTGGTCGGCCAGATGCCAAAGAACGCCTGCGACGGCACGAGCCCGCTCGCGTCTAGCGCGCCATCCAGCCGCCAGGGGCCACGCGACCGGCGCGCCACGTTGACCAGTATTTTGGGTTTGTCCCAGGCGCGCGTGAGTGGACCGAACCGATATGCGGATTCCTCGCGCATATCGACGAAGCCGGTCGTGGTGATACTAAATTGAAGAAGCGAGTCCGCGGGCTTGAAAATTCCTCTGGCAAAGCCCTCCCGAGGAACTGCGCTCCAGCCGGCAGACTGGCTGATCCACTGAAGGCCGCGATGAACTTCGGCTTGACCACCAAGCACGGGATAGTCCGCCAGATATTCCCAGACCTCGTCGAGCGCACCAATCCAAAGGTCCCCCGAACATACCAGCTTGGTGCGGCGGCGCTCGGTGGTGACCTTACCCGTCATGAGAAAATCCGGACGGCCTCGGTCGGTGACTTCGACGGAGCGCAACTGGCTCGGAAGATTCTTCGCATCAGCGTCGCGCTGGCCGGTGGCGATGATCACGGCCGCCTCCAGCCCGGCACGCTGAAAGATGCGGTCAGGAAGCGATGTCAGCTCGATCCGGTCATATGTGTCAGCGAGCAGCTGGCGCAGTTCGCCATATTGCTTCTGGCGGAGAAAGCCTTGCGGCAAAACGAAACCCAGCGCTTGGGGCTTGGCTTCGATGAGCGTCCGCAGCACCGCCATCGGCTTCGAGAACGACTTTGCCGCCATCTCGGGATAGCGCTGGCGCTCTTCGCTGTCGAAGTCCTCCCAGGGTGGGTTGCACAGGACGATGCGCTTGCCAGCGGCATCTGCTCGAAGCGCGTCTTTCTCGAACAAGTCCTTGGATGCGATTTTCCAGCCATTTGCGTTGGGGTAATCAGCAAGGATCAGCGATAGCGTCGCGACTTCACAGGCGAAGCTGTCGAGTTCCGCACCGCTGATCCGCTTGACGAGAAAAGCGTGCCGCTCCTCGCCGGTGAGCGTATCGGGAAGCTGATCGCGCAGGTGCCGCAGTGCCGCGACGAGGAACATACCCGCGCCAGCGAACGGCTCGTAGATCGTTATGTCCTCAAGATCGAAGCGGCCGAGATCGAGTTGGCCAACGACATATTCAGCCACTTGTCTGGGGGTAGAGTGCGTGCCGAAGCGTTTGCGCGTGTCAGCCGTCACCAGCGTGTTTTCGTAAACGAATGCCAAACTGTCCGACGAAATGTTCCGGAAGGTGATGGCGCCGCGAAGCGTCGTCCATGCAGTCTCCACGGCCGACGACGGAAGGGCATCGACCGCGGGCCGCAGCATATGATCGAGATGATAATAGGTCTCGATGCCGGCGAGCACATCGCGCACCGGCGCATGGGTCCATGATGTCGCGTCAGGATGCTGGCGATCGATCAGGATTTTGGCGGCAAGGAGCCTGAAGGTGGTGCGGAAAACCGCTTCTTCGCGTTGCGGATCGTCGATCCCGGACAGCAGTTGGGCAATGACTTCGCCGAGCAGCCGATCGAGCTTCACTTCGATCTCATGTTCGATCGCCGGCATCAGTCCCAGATCGACGAAGTCGAGCTGATAGGCCGTCTGGGTCTGGGCCAGCGACTTGGCGCGGTGAACCGCGTGTGGGTTCCAATTGTCGGCATTGCGCTCGAACAGCGCGTCCAGCTGGTCGAGCGGAACCCGTTCGCTCAGACGTGGCTTGCCTTCCGCGCCGACCCGCCAGACCCCGACATCTTCAGGGCTGATCGAGAACAAGATCGGCGCACCGAGCGCCCGGCGGCGTAGCACGGCGTCCGCATCGTGCGTGCCGGTAATCACGCCAAAGGCGGCCGAGCGATAGGATTCGGGAACTTGTGTGAACGCGGCAAGTGCGACGCACTGTTCCTCGCCCGCCTCCGACAGCACATCGGCGAAGCTATAGTCGTGGATGAGCGATTCCGGTCGATAGCCGATCGCACGCAGTCCCGCTTCGATTCTGGCGAGCGCGGTCACGCCGCGTCACCTTCGGCAGTGCGCAGCATGATGCCGCCCTCTGCGTCAGCCGGCGCTTCGCTTCGGCGCAATCCCACCGCCGGAAAGAGAGGGAGTTGCGCGATCGGCTCGGAGACGCCGAAGCCCTGCGACAGCGCCTCAAGATGGGCGTTGAGCCGAAGCAGGATTGCATCCTGGTCGGCCGGCAACGGATCGCTACCACCGAGCAGCGCACAGCTATCGAGTCCAAAGATAACGAGCCGGTGGTTCCACAGGCCCGGAAAGGACCGGCCGTTCAATAGCTCGCGTGCGCGAAGCAGCAGGTCGCGATGGACTTGGAGTTCGACATGGAACCGGCTGCGCATAACGACGGCGAGCCGGAGCAACAGCACTGTCTGCCAGCCGAATTGAGCCTGCTGACCCTGGCGTGATGCCGGGACGTCCGGATGAATGAGCCTGCGCCGCACGGTCCATTCGCGCAGCTGATCAGCCGAAAGCCCGGTCAGCTTCAGGACATCCCGCGATCCGATTAGACGCACCATTTTTCTCCGGTTCGGGTATGATGCCCGAACTTGGATCGGGTATCATACCCATTCTGGTTGGTAAAGCACCTTGTTCTCGATCTGTCCGCTCTGATAGCGCGCGACATACGGGACCGTTCAATCGATCACCGTCGAAAACATAGCAGACTAAACTACGCTACTCCCTGTATTTCTACGCTAGACTTCCCTCAACAATAACAGTGACTTGATTTGATGTCCGGTACGCATCGACCTCGGTGCCATGTCGGCAACCAAAATCCTTTGGGGTCAGGTCTTCACGGTCTTCCTGATCGTGCTCGCAGCCATTTGGGCCGCGACGCAATGGACGGC
Source organism: Aurantimonas sp. (assembly GCF_964217435.1). Taxonomy (NCBI): domain Bacteria; kingdom Pseudomonadati; phylum Pseudomonadota; class Alphaproteobacteria; order Hyphomicrobiales; family Aurantimonadaceae; genus Aurantimonas; species Aurantimonas sp. The sequence goes on from NZ_CAXPJM010000052.1 coordinate 4,304, forward strand.
CGCAGCGCTCGCCTATCAGCCCCAGCTTGGGGCGCCCTGGTTCATGCTCGGCGACTGGCCGATCTATCCGCCGCCGGCCTTCTTCTGGTGGTGGTTTTCGTTTGACGCCTACGCGCCGGAGATATTCCAGACCGGCGCGTTCATCGCTGTGTCGGGCGGGTTCGCCGCGATCGTCGTCGCCATCGGCATGTCGGTCTGGCGTGCGCGCGAGCTGAAGAACGCCGAGACCTAGGGCTCGGCGCGCTGGGCGACGCGCGGGGAGATCGCCGCCGCTGGGCTGCTGGGCGACAGCGGCGTCATGCTCGGTCGGCTCGGGCGCGACTACCTGCGCCACGACGGCCCCGAGCATGTGCTGTGCTTCGCGCCGACCCGGAGCGGCAAGGGCGTCGGCCTGGTCGTGCCGACGCTGCTCACCTGGCCGGGCTCGGCGATCGTGCATGACATCAAGGGCGAGAATTGGCAGCTCACCGCCGGCTTTCGCGCCCGGCACGCGCGGGTGCTGCTGTTCGATCCGACCAACGGCGCGTCGGCCGCCTACAACCCCCTGCTCGAAATCCGCAAGGGCGCCTGGGAAGTGCGCGACGTGCAGAACGTCGCCGACGTGCTGGTGGACCCGGAAGGTTCGCTGGAGAAGCGCAACCACTGGGAGAAGACCTCCCATGCCCTACTGGTCGGCACGATCCTCCATGTCCTCTACGCCGAGGCCGACAAGACGCTGGCGGGCGTCGCCGCCTTCCTGTCCGATCCCCGCCGCCCGATCGAGAGCACGCTATGGGCGATGATGACGACGCCGCATTTGGGGGAGGCCGGCGTCCATCCCGTCGTCGCCTCGGCCGCGCGCGAGCTGCTCAACAAATCGGCCAACGAGCGATCGGGCGTGCTCTCGACCGCCATGTCGTTCCTCGGCCTCTATCGCGATCCCGTCGTCGCGCAGGTCACGCGCACCTGCGAATGGCGCATCAAGGATCTGGTCGAGGGCGAGCTGCCGGTCACGCTCTACCTCGTCGTGCCGCCCAGCGACATCTCACGCACCAAGCCGCTCATTCGCCTCCTCCTCAACCAGATCGGGCGCCGGCTCACTGAGGACCTGAAGGCGCGGCAATCGCGCCACCGGCTGCTGTTGATGCTCGACGAGTTTCCGGCGCTCGGCCGACTCGACTTCTTCGAGAGCGCGCTGGCGTTCATGGCCGGCTACGGCATCCAGAGCTTCCTCATCGCCCAGAGCCTCAACCAGATCGAGAAGGCTTACGGGCCGAACAACGCGATCCTCGACAATTGCCATGTGCGCGTGAGCTTCGCCACCAACGACGAGCGCACCGCCAAGCGCATCTCGGACGCGCTCGGCACCGCGACCGAGATGCGGGCGATGAAGAACTACGCCGGCCACCGGCTTTCGCCCTGGCTCGGGCATTTGATGGTGTCGCGCTCTGAGACCGCCCGCCAACTCCTCACCCCCGGCGAGATCATGCAGCTACCGCCCGACGACGAGATCGTCATGGTCGCGGGCATCCCGCCGATCCGGGCAAAGAAGGCCCGCTACTTCAAGGACCGGCGGTTCACGCAGCGGGTGATGTCGCCGCCTGACATGAATGTCGGAGGCGGCCCGCCGCGCCCCGACGACTGGAGCGGCCTGGCGCCGATCGAGGCGCCGCCGATGCCCGAGCCGATCGAGCATGAATCGCCCAAGAAGCCGATGAAGAAAAAGGCCGCCAAGAAGGCGGGTGCTGAGGACGATGCCGCGAACGGGGACCTGCGCCGCGAGCCGGCGCTGGAGCCCCACATCGACATCGCGCCGACGCCCCGGCCCGCGCCCGCCAACGAGTTCGAGCTGGACGAGCCGGACCCCGATAGCGATGCGGCGCGGCAGGCGACGGTGCGCCGCCAGATGCAGCGCGTGGCCCGGCAGGCGTCGCTCGATCCCGAGGACGGCATCGAGCTATGAGCACCAAGACGCCGCTGTCGGTCTATCTTGACCCCGAGCTGATGCGCGCGCTCGCCGCCTATGCCGACCGCAGGGACAAGTCCCGGTCGCTGATCGCCGAGGCGGCCATCGCATCCTTCCTGTCGCCCGACGCCGACGAGCAGCGCGAGGCCGCCATCGCCAAGCGTCTCGACAAGCTGGACCGCCGCATCACCCGGCTGGAGCGCGACACGGGGATCGGTGTCGAGATGATCGCGCTGTTCGTGCGCTTCTGGCTGTCGAACACTCCGCCGCCGCCCGAGAGCGAGCGGGCCGCGATGCGTCGCCAGGGCGGCGACCGCTACGACGCCTTCATGGATGCGCTCGGCCGCCGACTCGCGAAGGGTTCGAAGGTCAGGCAAGAAATTGGCGAGGACTTTCCGCTCCAAGAAGAATGAGCTGACTACGCCAGTTCTTGTATCTCTACGCCAGACTACGACGACCACATTTACTTATTGAAGCACGGTCTTTTCTGCCTCTCTTGATGTGCCCCTGACGCCGGGCGGCGGCTCGCCCGGCCCTCATCAGGGGCTTTTTTTTGACCGTCCATCCGATCCGTTCCGAGGCGAAGACACGCGGCGCGCGGATGCTGCGCACGGCGCTCGGCCCGTCGATCGCGGCCTGGCTCGACGATGCCGCCGTCATCGAGGTGATGCTGAACCCGGACGGCCGGCTGTGGGTCGATCGGCTCGGCGAAGGCATCAGCGACACCGGCATGAAGCTGGCCGCCGCGGACGGCGAGCGCATCGTTCGCTTGGTCGCGCACCATGTCGGCGTCGAGGTTCATGCCCGGTCCCCGCGCGTCTCGGCCGAGCTGCCCGAAGGAGGGGAGCGGTTCGAGGGGTTGCTGCCCCCCGTCGTCGTCGCGCCCGCCTTCGCGATCCGCAAGCCCGCCGTCGCCGTCTTCACGCTCGATGAATACGCGGCGGCCGGGATCATGTCGCCGGCCGAGGCCGCGGCGCTGCGTGATGGCGTCGCCGCCCGCGCCAACATCCTCGTGGCAGGCGGGACCGGCAGCGGCAAGACCACGCTGGTCAATGCGCTCCTGGCCGAAGTCGCCAAGACCACCGACCGCATCGTCCTGATCGAAGACACGCGCGAGCTTCAGTGCGCCGCGCCGAACCTCGTCGCCATGCGGACCAAGGATGGCGTCGTCACGCTGTCCGATCTCGTGCGGTCCAGCCTGCGGCTGCGCCCCGACCGCATCCCCATCGGCGAGGTGCGCGGCGCCGAGGCGCTCGACCTCCTCAAAGCCTGGGGCACCGGCCACCCCGGCGGCATCGGCACCATCCACGCCGGGACCGCGCTCGGGGCGCTGCGCCGCATGGAGCAGCTCATTCAGGAGGCCGTCGTCACGGTTCCCCGCGCGCTGCTCGCCGAGACCATCGACCTGATCGCCGTGCTGGTTCGCGACGGGCACGGTCGCCGCCTCGCCGAGCTGGCTCGCGTCGAGGGGATCGACGCCGAGACCGGCGATTACCGCCTGACCCCCCTCGCACCCCCCA
>NZ_CAXPJM010000053.1:0-137740 GCF_964217435.1 Aurantimonas sp.
CTGCAGGGCATGCAGGCCCTCGGCCGGCCGGCCATACTGGCGGGTGATGTAGCCGCCCTTGAAACGGCCGTTATGGACATGGCTGAAACGGTCCTGGCCGCCGAGGATGTCACAGGCCAGGGCCGCCAGGGCCGGCGCGCAGCTGCGGCCGTCGTTGCTGCCGAGGTTGAGGTCGGGCAGCCGGCCCTCGAAAAAGCGCGGCACTTCGGCAGCGATGCTGTGGCCGTCCAGCAGGATGGCAAAGCCGTGGCGGGCGCGGATCGCATCCAGTTCGGCAGCCAGCCGGGCATGGTAGGGACGCCAGTATTCGTCGACGCGGCGTGCCACCTCGGCCTCGTCCGGCTCCTGCCCGCTGCGGTACCGCGGCGCGGTATCAAAGCCGCGGGTCGGGCAGATCTCGGTATTGTCTGCCCCCGGATAGAGCGCACGGCCGGCCGGATCACGGTTCAGGTCGACCACATAACGCGAATGCATGGGCGGCGGACTTCGCCCAGACGACGAAGACGTCGGCGATGGGCGAATTGGAGATCCACATCTTGGCGCCCGACAGGCGGTAGCCGCCGTCGATCTTCTCGGCCCGCGTGGTCATGCCGCCGGGATCGGAGCCGGCATCGGGCTCGGTCAGGCCGAAGCAGCCGACATATTCGCCGGTGGCGAGCTTGGGCAGGTACTTGCGGCGCTGGGCCTCGTCGCCATAGGCGAAGATCGGATACATCACCAGCGAGGACTGGACGCTCATCATCGAGCGATAGCCCGAATCCACCGCCTCGACGGCGCGCGCCACGAGGCCGTAGGAAACATAGGACGCGCCGGCGCAGCCATAATCCTCGGGCAGCGTCAGGCCGAGCAGGCCGAGTTCGCCCATCTCGTTGAAGATGGAGCGGTCGGTGGTCTCGTTGCGATAGGCCTCGACGATGCGCGGCCGCAGCTTCTCCTCGGCATAGGACCGGGCGGTCTCGAAGATCAGCCGCTCGTCCTCGGAGAGCTGGTCCTCGAGCCGGAACGGATCGGCCCAGTCGAAACCGGCGGACGGAGACGCAGACGGCGAAGGCGCGGCGGCCGAAGCGTTGGACATGACGGGGTTCCTCTCGAACGGATGGCGGCCATGCCGGGCATCGGACGGCCGCTGAAAAGGGCGGCGCGCCGAATCCGGATCCCGGATGCGGCCCGCACTCGCGATCCGTTCTATCGCCCGGCGCCGCCGGGGAGCAATGGGATGGGGCGGGGCCAGCGACACTTCGCCGGCCCCGCGCACATCATGCGGCCATCGGCCTTGCGGTCACTTGCCGCCAAGGAGATCGGCGAAGCGGTCCCGCAGGATGTTCTTCTGCACCTTGCCCATGGTGTTGCGCGGCAGTTCGTCGACGAAGACGATGCGCTTGGGCTGCTTGAAGCGGGCCAGCCGTTCGGCCAGCGCACCCGTCAGCGCGGCCTCGTCCAGCGCCCGCTCGGCCACGACGACGCCGACGACGCCCTCGCCGAAATCGGGATGCGGCACGCCGATGACGGCACTTTCGACGACGCCCGGCAGTTCGTCGAGGGCCAGCTCGACTTCCTTGGGATAGATGTTGAAGCCGCCGGAGATGATCAGGTCCTTGCCGCGGCCGACGATCGTCACATAGCCCTGCGGATCGATCAGGCCGAGATCGCCGGTGATGAAGAAGCCGTCGGCGCGGAATTCGGCGGCGGTCTTCTCCGGCATCTGCCAGTAGCCGCAGAAGACATTCGGACCCTTGACCTCGATGACGCCGATCTCGCCGTCGGGCAGCGGCTTGGCGGTGTCCGCATCGACGATGCGGAGCTCGACGCCGGGAAGCGGGAAGCCGACGGTTCCGGCACGGCGCTCGCCGTCATAGGGATTGGAGGTCGACATGTTGGTCTCGGTCATGCCGTAGCGCTCGAGAATGCGCTGGCCGGTCCGCTCCTCGAAGGCGCGGTGGGTCTCGGCCAACAGCGGCGCGGAGCCCGAGGTGAACAGCCGCATATGGGAGGTGCGCTCGCGGTTCAGACGCTCGTCGGCGAGAAGACGGGTGTAGAAGGTCGGCACGCCCATCATCGCGGTCGCCTGGGGCAGGTACTTGAACACCTGCTCGACGTCGAATTTCGGCAGGAAGATCATCGTGCCGCCGGCGATCATCGCGGTGTTGGACGCGACGAACAGGCCGTGGGTGTGGAAGATCGGCAGGAGGTGCAGCAGCACGTCGTCGGCGGTGAATCGCCAGTAGTCGCGCAGCACTTCGGCGTTGGACAGGAGATTGTCCTGGGTGAGCATGGCGCCCTTGGAGCGGCCGGTCGTCCCCGAGGTGTAGAGGATCGCGGCAAGGTCGCTCGGCTGGCGCGCGACCGTGGCGAATTCGCCGGAAGCCGCATCGGCCTGCGCGTTGAGGCTTCCGGCATCCGCGGCGCGGGCGCCAAGCGTTTCGAGGCGCGCGCCTGCGCCCTCGGCCGTAGCAGCCAGCCCGTCGCGCTTGGCCGGGTCGCAGACGAAGACGCGCGGCTTGGCGTCGTTGAGGAAGTAGTCGATCTCGGTCGGCGTATAGGCGGTGTTGAGCGGCAGGAAGACGCCGCCGGCGCGCACCGTGCCCAGATAAAGCATCAGCGCTTCGATCGACTTGTCGGCCTGCACGGCCACCCGATCGCCCGGCTCGACGCCCAGCGCCACGAGGGCATTGGCAAAGCGCGCCGAGGCCGCATCGACGTCGGCATAGGTGAATTCGCGGCCGTCGGGCAGGATCGCGAAACACTTGTCCGGCGTCGTGCGTCCCGTGGCGAGGAGGCCGTCGAAGAGCGGGTTTGTCATGCTACGTCCTTCATGGAATCAACTTCGCCGCGCTTGGGGAGCAGCGACGTCACGGCCCGGCTGGCGGCGATGTCGCCATCCGCCGCATAGGCCTCGTGACGCTGCTCGACGCGCGGCAGGTCGTACAGGTAATTGACCATCAGCCCGTGGGCCTGGGCGAGGCCGCCCGGCGAGACGTCGCCCAGATGCATGATGCGGTTGAGCATCGCGCCATTGCCGAGATGGAAGCGGGCGACCGGATCGACCGGTCCGCCGCGGGGGCGCCGGGCACGCAGGAAATAGCGGGCGCCGAGCGACAGCAATCCGGGACGGGCAGCTTCGGCCTTGGCCGGATCGCCGGCCCAGCCGGGCTCGCCGACGATCTCGATCGCGCGTTTTTCCGGCGCTTCCAGCCGGTCGATCGTGGCGGGCGGCAGTGCTGCGAGCCAGCCGGCAAAGCCGGGAACCGGCGACAGCGTCACGAAGGTGCGCAGGTTCGGGACTGCGTCCTTCAGATCCTGCGCCACCTGCTTGATCAGGAAGGAGCCGAAGGACACGCCGGCCAGGCCCTTGTGGCAATTGGAGATCGAATAGAAAACCGCGGTCTGCGCGTCCTGCGGCGACAGGGCCGTGCGCTGCGGGTCGAGCACCGAGGCGATCGACGCCGGGATTTCCGCGGTCAGCGCCACCTCGACGAAGATCAGCGGATCGTCCGGGATCGAGGGGTGGAAGAAGGCGAAGCAGCGCCGGTCCGGCGGGGCGAGCCGCTGGCGCAGCTCATCCCAGTTGCCGATGGCGTGGACCGCCTCGTAGCGGATGATCTTTTCCAGGATGCTGGCCGGCGTGTTCCAGTCGATCGGCCGCAGCAGCAGGAAGCCGCGATTGAACCACGACTGGAACAGATGGCAGAGATCGGCATCAACCGGACCGTAGCGCTTGCGGTCGGCCTTGAGGAGCGGCAGCAGGCGCTCGCGCAGCGTGACCAGTTCGGCGGTGCCGCCCGGTGCAAGGTTCAGGCGGCGGAACAGCTCCTGGCGCGGGGCCTCGGCATGGTGCTGGAGCCGTGCCAGGGTCTCGGCGTCCGGCGTGTCGAGAAACGCGGCGGCCGCATCGGTGAGGGCCGCCTGGTCCGGCGTGAACTCATCCGCCAGCATCTGGAAGAAGCGCTCGGCGTCGGATTCGCTGAGGCCGCGGAAGCCGCGCAGGATTTCGGCCGCGAGGCGCACGCCGGAGGCTTCGCCGCGCGAGGAGACGAGTTCGTGGCAGAGCGCCGCCAGCTGGCCGACGCCGATCGTCCGGTTGGCGTTGTCGCCGAGAAACCAGGACCGGGCGCCGATCGAATCGAGAAGGTCGGACAGAAGGGAGACTCGGCTCATAGCTCAGGCCCCATGACGAGTTCGGGCAGGAGAAGGGCGATCTGCGGAAACAGGCACAGGGTGATGATGCCGAGGATCATGCAGACGACGTAGGGCAGGGACCCGCGCAGGATCTGGCCGAGCGTGATGTCGGGCGCGATGCCGTTGATGACATAGAGGTTCAGGCCGACCGGCGGCGTGATCAGACCGATCTCCATGTTGATCGTCAGGATCACGGCGAACCAGTAGGGGTCGAAGCCGGCACCGGTGATGATCGGCAGCAGGATCGGCGCCGTCATCAGGATGACCGCGACCGGCGGCAGGAAGAAGCCGGCGACCAGCAGGAAGAGGTTGACGACGCCCATCAGCACCCAGCGGTTCACGTCCATGTCGGCGATGAAGGCAGCGATCGACTGGGTGATGAACAGCGAGGACAGGGCAAAGGCGAAGAGCTCGGACGCGCCGATGATCAGCATGATCATCACGCTCTCCTTGAGCGTGTCGCGGAAGATCACCGTCATCTGCGAGAAGCGCCAGGTGCGCGAGATCATGCCGTAGATCACCGCGACGAGGATCAGGCAGAACAGCGCCCCGACACCGGCTGCCTCGGACGGCGTGGCGACGCCGCCATACAGGACGAAGAGCACAGCGACGATGATCGCCAGGAAGGGCAGCACCCGCGGCAGCGCGGCGAAGCGCTCGCGCATGGAGAAGCGCTGCGACAGTTCGGTGAGACCCAGACCCTGCCGCTTGCAGGCGTAGATGGTCCAGATCATGAAGAACACGGTCAGCATGATGCCGGGACCGACGCCGGCCAGGAACAGGCGGCCGATCGAGGTTTCGGTGGCGATGCCGTAGACGATCATCGTCACCGAGGGCGGGATCAGGATGCCGAGCGTGCCGCCGGCGGCGATGGAACCGGCCGCGATCTCCGGCGGATAGCCGCGCTGGCGCATTTCGGGAATGCCCATCTTGCCGATCGCCGCACAGGTGGCGGGCGAAGACCCGGACAGGGCCGCGAAGATCGAGCAGGCGCCGAGATTGGACAGGACGAGGCCGCCGGGCACCCGGTTGAGCCAGCGATCGAGCGCCTCGTAGAGGTCCTTGCCGGCGGGCGAGGAGGCGACGGCGGCGCCCATCAGGATGAACATCGGGATGGCAACGAGGCCGAAGGACGCCATGCCGCCGAAGAACTGCTCACCGAGCGTTTCGAGGAAGAACGGCCCGTAGACGACGAACAGCGCGCCCATGGAGACGAGGCCGAGGGCAAAGGCGATGGGCGTGCCGATGGCAAGCAGCACCAGCAGGACGCCCAGCATGGCGAAACCGGAGACGGTCGGGCTCATCGATCAGGCTTTCTTGACGGTATCGGAGAACAGGGTGTCCTGGTTGGCGAGGTGCGGATCGGCACCATCGAGCCACAGGCGCATCAGTTCGGCGATGTATTGAACGGCGAGCCAGACGGTGCCGACCAGCATGGGCAGGACCGGGATCCAGAGCGGGATGGCCCAGACCGATTCGGTCATCCAGCCATTCGTCCAGCTCTCGTGGAAATGGTACCAGGAGGCGTAGGCGATCAGCCCGACGAAGATGAGCGAGGCGAGACCCGACAGCGCCTGCAGGATGGCGCGGACCCGCGGCCCCGAGGCGATCTGCAGGATGTCGACATTCACATGGCCGCGCTCGATGAGCACCCAGGGCGCCCCGAGGAAGGTGGCCGCGACGATGGCGAAGATCGTGAACTCGGTCTGCCAGACGGTCGACTGCACGAGAACGTAGCGCACGAAGACCATGTGCGAGACGGCGAAGATCGCTGCGAGCAGCAACAGGGCACCGATGACGCCGAGAAGGCGCGAGACCGCCGAGACGGCGCGGATGAAGGACCGCATGTCAGATTCCGAGCTTGAGGCCTGGGAAACGGGAGCCGGCCAGGCCGGCCCCCGTTGTCGCATTGTCGGCGTTACGGGCTATTCGACGGCCAGTGCCGCGTCGATCAGCGCCTGACCGTTCGGGACCTTCTCGGCGAACTCCTTGTAGGAGGTCTCCTTGGCGATCGCGAGCCAGGCGTCGTAGTTCTCCTTCGTCATCTCGGTGACCTCGACGCCGTTCTTCTTGTAGACCTCGATCAGCTCGGCATCGAGCTTGGACGCTTCCTCTGCGAAATAGGCCTCGGCCTTCTCACCGGCGGCCATCAGCGCATCCTGCTGTTCCTTGTTCAGCTTCTCGAAGGAGCGCTTCGACATCAGGATCGGCTCGTACATGAACCACAGGGCGTTCTCGCCCGGCGCGGTCAGGCAGGTCGAGACCTCGTAGATGCGATAGGACACCAGCGAACCGGACGAGGTGTTGGCGCCCTGCAGGACGTTCTGCTGCATGCCGGTGTAGATTTCCGAGGACGGCATCGACGAGATCGACGCGCCCGCTCCGACCAGCATCTGCTCGAAGGCCGGTCCAGCGGCGCGCAGGGTCTGGCCCTTGGCGCTTTCCGGGCTGGTGATGCAGGTCTTGGACGACACGAAGCCGCCGGCGAGCCACGCATCCGACAGGACGAGGGCGCCGGCCTCGTCGATCGACTTCTTGATTTCGTCCATGAAGGGCGAATCGTTCAGCCGCTGGGCGCGGTCGTGGTTGCCGACCAGGCCGGGCATGAGCGTCGCGGAATACTCAGGATGACGGCCGGACGCGTAATCCAGCGGGAAGGCGGTGATGTCCACCTGGCCCTTGGTCACGGCGCCCCACTGGTCGCGCGGCTTGAACAGCGAACCGTTCGGGAAGACCTGGACCTTCAGCCCGACATTGGCGGCCTCGACCTCCTTGCCGATCATCTGGACCATCTCGTCGCGCACGTCGCCCTTGCCGCCCGGCCACTGGTGCGAGGCGCGCAAAGTCACGTCCTGCGCCAGGGCGGAAGCTGTCAGGGCAAGGCCACATACGGCCGTCAGCAACATCGTCTTCATGGAATTCTCCTCCCGTTGATTGTTCTGCCGCGCCTCCCGACGCGTTGGGGCAAGCCAATACTCTCTTGCATGCCTTGTCAATTGGATTGTATACGATCTGGATGAGCGTATCGGATGTTCCCGCAGCGACGATCATGCCTCCCGCCGGGGATGGCAAGTCCGCTGCCGTCTCGAAGGGCGGGCTCGCCTCGGCGCGGCCCAAGGCCAGCGAGATCCGCGACGCGCTCGAACAGGAAATCGTCACCAATGCCCGCACGGCGGGCGAGCGCCTCGACGAGCAGGCGATCGCCCGCCGCTTTGCGGTGTCGCGCACCCCGGTCCGGGAGGCGATCAACCAGCTGGCATCGGCCGGACTGATCGAACAGCTGCCCAATCGCGGCGCCTTCGTGCGGCAGGTCGGCCTCGGCGAACTGGTGGAGATGTTCGAGGTGATGGCCGAGCTTGAGGGCATGGCCGGACGCCTGGCCGCGCGCCGTGCGGCGCCGCAGGCCCTGGCGGCTTTGCAGGCGGCACTCGTCGCCTGCAGCGCAGCGGCAGCCCAGCAGGATACCGACGCCTATTATTACGAGAACGAGCGGTTCCACCACGCGATCTACGACGCCTGCGGCAATGCGTTCCTCGCGGCCGAGGCGAAACGGCTGCACATGCGGCTGAAGGCCTATCGCCGCCTGCAGCTGCGGGTGTCGCAGCGCATGAAGCAGTCGCTGCAGGAGCATGAGCGCATCGTCGCCGCGATCGCTGCCGGCGACGGCGAGACGGCCGAGCGGGAACTGCGGGCGCATATCGCCGTGCAGGGCGAACGCTTCGCCGATCTGGTGGCCAGCGTCGGCGCAGCGGCGCGATAGACGCTGCAGCGGCTCGGACGACAACCGACCGATCCGGCTCGTTGCGGCAGGCACGAAAAAGCCCGGCGCGCTGTCGCGGCCGGGCCTGATCGTCGATGAACGAGAAGCGTCGCGGGGACGGTCCTACGTGTTCATTTCCTTCAGCGTGTTGATGTAGTTCTCCGGGAACAGCATGTGGTTGGGCGCCTTGAGGCCCATATGTTCGGCGATGTCGCCGACGAAGGAACTGCAATTGTAGAGCACCGCGTGCCAGACCGGCGAAGAGTCCTGCAGACTGCGGATATAGCCGACGACGTCGCGATACTCTTCCTCGGTCAGGTCGATCCGGTAGTTCGCGGTCATGTAGGCGATCTCGGTGTCGCCGTCGCTGGGGCCGGTCTCGGACGGCACCGGCAGGAAGTGGCCGATCGTATAGGGCACGTTGCTGGTCGACGCCGGATGCAGGCCGGCAACCTCGGTCACGCCGGGAATCAGCACGCCCTTCGAGTCGGTCGGGACACGGCCGTTCTGGTCCAGCTTCCCGAAGACCACGAAGGTGTGGCCATAGCTCATTGCGTTGCGGGCGCGGAAGTCGATGAAATAGGGCTTGGAGAGCTGCTGCGCGGCGCCGGACTGTCCGGGAGGCGGAGCGAAGGCGGCCGGCGCGACGAGCGCGGCGCTGGAGTTCACAGGCGCACCGGCCGACATGGTATTGGCCGAGTTCGAGGTACAGCCCGTCACGAGGGCGCCGAGAGCCGCGGCGAACGCGATTCGCAGGAATTTCGAAGACATTGTCGGCCTTTCAAGTCGAAGACGGCCAGGGGCCATTCGACGGGGACAAGACATAGAAGCGCCCCCCGATGTCGAGCATCGCGGAACGCGTAGCGTGGACCAGTAGTTGGTCGGCGCTTGGAGGGAGCGCCGGAGCGACTCCCTCCAAGAAACCAAGGTCAGCCCTTGGTGACGTAGGTCTGCTCGACGACCATCGGCTCAGCAACCGGTGCCTTGCCCTTGCCCTTGCCGATGCCCTTGCCCATGCAGCCAGCGAAGGATGCGAGGGCGACGACCGCGACCGATGCGATGACGATTTTCTTCATTTTGAACTACCTATCAATGTGACGGTTGGTGCCGCAGCTTGAATATTCCGACGCCTTTTTGCGGCCGGTGCGACAAGAACCTGTTGCGTTTGGGTGGTACGGGCAAGTGCGGAAATGCCACACATCGCAGGCAACGTGACGGAATAGAAGCGTTTGGCTCCGACGTGTGACTGCGGATTATGAAGAACCCTTCATAAGCGCCTGAAACTCCGTGTTCGTCCCTCTGCTCTCTCAATCCGAAAACGGTCCCGTTTGCAAGGGCCGCCAAGGCTCAAGATTCGTTAAATCCTGCAACAGAGTGCTGCATTTACCGCACTGCACCGCGTTGCTCTTCAAGCCGCATGTCGCGACCCCTCAGTTTGCCGCGACATTGGTCGGCGGACCCTGGATCACCGCCCGCGATTCGCGGATTGCGGCGACGTTCTGATCGATGACGGTCGGGCGTTCGGCAGCCGTGAAGGCGAAGCCGTCGACCCCCGTCGCCGAGACGATTTCCTCCTGCAGGCGCTCCCGCGTGGTGCCGCAACTGGCATAGGCGATCTCGGCGAGGGACAGCTCGTCCTGCACCTCGATCGACGCCTTCACGGCCTCGTCGTAATTGCAGAAGGCGTCGGCCCGCAGCGCCTGGTCCAACCGCTCGTCGAGCATGCCGTATTGCTGCTGGATCGCGATTTTGCGGGCGTTGTAATTGTTCAGATAGGTCTTGCGCAGCGCCAGCCGGCACTGGGCATAGACCAGTTCGCCGGGGATGATCAGCAGGCTTCGGCAATGGGCGTCGTCCTGCGGGGCCGAGAGGTCGAGCGCGGCCATGTCCATGTCGTCTCCCACGCAGCCGGCGAGGAGTACGGCGAGAGCCGCGACAGGAGCGAGGGCGGGAATGCGCATGACCATCTTCGTCTTTCTACGGTTCCGTAGAACCCGGCTGTCTGTCGGATCGGCACCGCGACGTTGGCGCGGCACCATATGATCGCAAGGAAATTAAGGATCTGTTGCCCACGTCTGACGATCGTTTCGCAAGACTGCACGAACCCGGCTCGCACGCTGGACCGGACGGACCGTCGCAACCTGATCGAGCGCGAGACGCGCACGAACCGGGTCACGCCGCGGGCGAGAACGACAGAGGGTTCAATTCCGGCGAAGGTGTGACGCTGGTGGGGCTTTCCGGACGCAGTACGCATGAAAGCTGCCCCTCGGGAGCATAGCGTACAGCGACCGGTGATGGCGGCAGGCGTGGCCGCCTATTCCTGCGCGGTCCCGGCCTCGATTCCGCGGCGTACCTCGTCGCGCAGTTCCTCGGTCATTTCCTTCGCCGCGCAGGTCCGCGTCGGGCTGATGACCTCCTGCTGCGCAAGGTCCTCGCGTGAGATCGGGCAGACCTTGCCGGCGAGTTCCGGCGTTACCGAGATGGTCAGAGGCAGCTCGGAGACCTTGATGCCGAGATCCGTCGCCAGCGCCGTCTTCAGGTCCCAGTCGCCGAGCGAAACCTCGACGAATTCCGAACCGGGTTCGCCATCGAGCGCGGGCGCCTCGGTCTGCGCGGCGGCGGGATATTGCAGCGCGGCCGCCATCGCGCCTGCCAGAAGCAGGGCCAGGGGTGTCGACGCGATCCGGTGATACATTTCGTTGGCTCCAAGACTGCTGCAAGCGGTCGGGCCGCATGCCTGATTTCCCGCAATCATAGGGTCCGACCGTGACTTTGCCATGGCGGAGGCGTCGCGCTGGGCACGGGAGTTCGCCGCACGTGCCGCGATAGACATCGGCAATCGCCCGATTTGGGGAGGCGGTCCGACAATATTTCATGGCTGCCATGCCGTTGTGCGCTGCAGCAAAGACGCCTAGCTGTCGGGGCAGGGAGGTCCAATTCTTCTTCAGAGGGACCAAAGACATGAAGACTGCAATCGCAACCGCCGCCATCGCCCTGTTCGCATTCGGCGCCGCACAGGCCGAAGAACTGAAGCCGCTGGCTGGCAAGACCATCGATCTCGGCGGCGTCAAGGGCGCGGCCTATTACACGGTCGAGGGCGAAGATTTCCGCGTCGTGACCACGCTGCAGGCCGGCGAGACGGGCAGCCCGCTGCGTTTCGTCTCGACGCTGTCGGACGGTGAGACGCTGACCGTTCAGGTTCCGTCCCGCAATGGCGGCACCACCGAGGACCTGATGATCACCCGCACGGGCGACATACTCGATGTCTCGCCGAAGGCCGATCTGCGCGCCGCTGCCAGCCTTCGCTGACACCGCCAGACCGTACGACCGAGTTTCAGACGCAACGGCCATGCCGGGGAGATCCCGGCATGGCCGTTGCCGTTTGGGCTCACGGAATGTGGCTCCGGGTGCCGTTGCTGCGCCTGCGGACTTTCCTCGCGGCGAACGAACTGTCAGGTTCGGCTTATGGCGAATATCGATATCAAGCATGACGATGCGCTGATCATCGTCGACGTACAGAACGACTTCTGCCGGGGCGGCGCCCTGGCGGTGCTCGACGGCGACAGCGTCGTGGCGCCGATCAACGCGCTGGCACCGCATTTTCCCGTCGTCGTCCAGACCCAGGACTGGCACACGCCGGACCACGTCTCCTTTGCGTCCAGCCATCGGCGCAACGCCTTCGAGATGATCACCTTGCCCTATGGGCCGCAGGTGCTGTGGCCCGACCACTGCGTCATGGGCACGAGCGGCGCGGACTTCCATCCCGCCCTGCATGTCCCCGACGTTCAGATGATCGTCCGCAAGGGCTTCCATCCGTCCGTCGACAGCTATTCCGCCTTCGTCGAAGCCGACCACGCCACCCAAACGGGGCTAGCCGGATATCTGCGCGAGCGCGGCGTCAGCCGGGTCTTCGTGGCGGGCCTGGCAACGGATTTCTGCGTCGCCTGGACGGCGCTGGACGGGCGCCGAGCCGGCTTCGAGGTGGTCGTCGTGGAGGATGCCTGCCGGTCGATCGACCTCGACGGCTCGCTGGCGCGGGCCTGGCGGGACCTCGAAGCCGCAGGCGTCGGGCGCTGCCAGTCCGACGAGATTCGCCCGGGTTCGCCGGCGCGCGTGGGCGCCGATCGCGCTTCATCAGGCTGACTTGGCATTTGATCGCAACGCGACTTGCGGTATCGATGGCCACCGTCATCAGCAGGAAGCGTGTTCCGTGAGCCAAACCTCGACCAACGAAGTCTTTCGCAAGATCGCCACCGCGACGATCACCACGATCCTCCTGAAGAAGGGTCTGCGCAATGTCTGGCTGCGCGGCCCGATGCCGATGGAAGACGGCATGGAGCGGATCGTCGGCCGCGCCTTCACGCTGCGCTTCGTGCCGGCGCGCGAGGATCTGGCGACACCGGAATCCTGGTCGTCGCCCAATTCCACCCGCGGCGCGATCGAGGCGATGCCCGACGGCTGCATCGCCGTCGTCGACGCCATGAGCGTCGATGACGCCGGCATCTTCGGCGACATCCTGTGTGCCCGCATGGTCAAGAAGGGCGTCGCCGCCCTCGTCACCGACGGCGTCGTGCGCGATCTCGCCGGCGTGCGCGGCACCGGTCTGCCGGTCTGGTGCGCGGGCGTTGCCGCGCCGCCTTCGGTGGCCGGCCTGACCTTCGTCGGCTGGCAGGAGCCGATCGCCTGCGGCGGCGTCGCGGTGTTCCCGGACGATCTGATCGTGGCGGACGACGATGGCGCCGTGGTGATTCCCGCCGCGCTGGTCGACGAGGTGCGCGATGCCTGCGTCGAGCAGGAAGAACTGGAAGCCTGGATCATGACCGAGGTCGATCGCGGCGTTGCGCTGCCGGGCCTCTATCCGCCGAATGCGGAAACCCGCGAGCGCTACGAGAAGAGCCGCGGCCGCTAAGGCTCAGCGCGCCTCGTCAGAACGCAAAAGGGCGGCGCCGCAGCGCCGCCCTTTTTCATGTCGGATCTCCTGGTTGGCCTAGGTGTCGTCAGCCGTGCCATCGCCTTCGACCGCCTCGGCCGGGCGCCGCTCGATCTCGCCGCCCAGCCGGTCGACGCTGCCCGGGCGATCGAAGGCGTTGTCCTGCGAGGGCCGCGCCTTCGGCGCGTTCTGGCGGTAGCTGACGTCCTGGTCGCGATCCTGGGCGTCGGGATTGTTCTGCTGGTTGTCGAACCTGTCCGGTACATTGCTCATCTGACACTCCCGTGCGTTGCGGCGGCAGCGCCCCTATATGGGAGCCAGCCGATCCGTTCGGGGGGCAATCCGCTGCGGCGGGCTTCGTTCCCGACGGACCGGATCAGACACGGAAGGATACCGACATGGACGCCAAGACCTACCCCGTCACACGCACCGATGCCGAATGGCGCGCGATGCTGTCGCCGGAGCAGTATCAGGTGATGCGCGGCCACGGGACGGAGCGCCCGGGCAGCTGTGCCCTGCTGCACGAGAAGCGGCCGGGGACCTTCACCTGCGCCGGCTGCGGTCAGCCGCTGTTCATCGCCGGCCAGAAATTCGAGAGCGGCACCGGCTGGCCGTCCTTCGACACGCCGGTCGAGGGCGCCGTCGAAACCACCGAGGATCGCAGCCACGGCATGGTCCGCACCGAGTGCCATTGCAGCCAGTGCGGCAGCCATCTCGGCCATGTCTTCCCGGATGGTCCGCCGCCGACGGGGCTGCGCTACTGCATCAACGGCGTCGCCATGGATTTCGAGCCCGACGACGCCTGATCACGACCGCCACGCACCGGCGACCCCGGTGCGTGGCGTCACCTGTCGCCCGGCGGCGTGTCGTCGTCGGCGAGAATGCGCCATGCCGCGCCGTCGAGATCCTCGTACTGGCGGGTGCGGACGGTCCACAGGAATGCTCCGAGTCCGACCAGCCCGAGCAGCAGCGCGATCGGCACAAGGACCAGCAAGATATTCATGCCGTTGCCTCGGCAACTGGCTCGAACGCCTGTGACTGGCTTTCGGCGAACGGCTGCGCCGACGTTCCCGCCTTGCCGTCGAAACCGCCTCCCGACAGTCGCAGGCTGTTGGCCACCACGACGATCGAGGACGCCGACATGGCGATGGCCGCCACGAGCGGCGTGACCAGACCCGCCATGGCCAGCGGCACGGCGATGCAATTATAGGCGATCGCCAGTCCGAAATTCTGTCGCACCAGCCGCTTCGCGTGCAGCGCGATGTCATGGGCAAAGGGCACGCTGCGCAGGCTGTCGCGCGTGAAGACGAAGTCGGCGGCGAGCCGCCCGGCATCGCAGGCCGAGGCCGGCGCCATGGAGACATCGGCGGCGGCCAGGCTCGGCGCGTCGTTGAGGCCGTCACCCACCATCAGGACATGGGCACCGCCTGCCTGTAGCGCGCAGATCCGTTCGATCTTCGCCGCCGGCGACTGGCCGGCTGCCGCATGCCCGATCTCCAGTTCGCCGGCCACCCTGCGCACCGCCACCTCGCCGTCGCCCGACAGCAGCTCGGTGTTGAGCCCGGCCGATCGCAGGGCTTCGAGAGCCTCATGCGCGCCGGTCCGCAGCGATTCCCCGAGCGCGAAATTCGCCGTTGTCTGCCCCTCGATGGCGAAGCTGACACCCTCGGTCGCAGGCGCTGCCTGGCCCGCGATCTCGGCGACCCAGTCCGGGCGTCCGAGCCGCACGTGGCGGCCCTGCCAGACAGCGGCGATACCGCATCCCGGCCATTCCCGGATATCGTCGAGCTCCGCCACAGAACCGCTTCCCAGATAGTGGCGGATGGCGAGCGCGGCGGGGTGGTTCGAGCGGCCGGCGAGAGCGCGCGCCACGTCGCGGCCGGTTGCGAGCATGTTCGACGCCGTGACATGGGGCGTGCCGGTCGTCAGGGTCCCGGTCTTGTCGAACAGCACCGTGTCGATCTCGGCCAACCGCTCGAGCCCCGTGCCATCCTTCATCAGGATGCCGGCCTCGAAGAGGCGCGCGGCGCCGATGACATGGACCACCGGAACGGCAAGGCCGAGCGCGCAGGGGCAGGTGACGATCAGAACCGCAATCGCCGCATAGAGCGCCTGATACCAGTCGCCGCCCGTCGCGATCAGCCAGAGCAGGAACGTCGCCGCAGAGAGGAGATGGACCGCCGGCGCGTAGATCCGCGCCATACGGTCGGCGACGCGGACATAGCGCCCGCGACCGGTCTCGGCCGCTTCCATCATGCGGACGATCTCGGCGAGGAAGGAATCGTCCGCGCTCGTCAGCGCCTCGACCTCCAGGGCGCCAGACAGGTTGAGGGTGCCCGCCTCGACCCGGGCGCCCGGCGCCACGGCGAAGGGCGCGCTCTCGCCGGTGACGAGCGAGCGGTCGAGTTCGCTCCGGCCCGTGAGGACCATCGCATCGACCGGCATCCGCTCGCCGGCGGCGACGCGCAGGACCATGCCGGGCTGCACCTCGTCGAGGGGCACGTAGCGCGTCTCCCCATCGGCGAGCAGCGTCGCGCCGCGTGCGGCCAGTCGCGAGATGGCGACGACGGCGCTGCGGGCGCGCTCGCGCATGCGCTGGTCGAGATACCGGCCCACCAGCAGGAAGAAGATCAGCGTCACGGCCGCGTCGAAATAGGCTTCGGCGCCGCCGTTCAGGCTCTCGTAGAGACTCATGGCCAGGGCCAGGAGGACGGCCAGCGAGATCGGGACATCCATGTTCAGGCGCCCGACCCTGAGCGCCGAGACCGCCGAGCGGAAGAAGGGCTGGCCGGCGAAGGCCACGGTCGGCACCGCAATCAGGGCCGAGACGAGATGGAAGAGGTCCCGCGTCGCCGCATCGGCCCCGGACCAGACGGAGACCGACAGGAGCATGATGTTGGCCGCCCCGAAGCCGGCGATGGCCAGCGCCGTCAGCAGGCGTGTCGATTCGCGCCGGGCGCCCAGGGTTTCGAGGTCGCCGAGATCGACGGGCGTGCCGGGATAGCCGAGCGCGTCCAGTGCGCTGGTGATGACGCCCGGTGAGATTTCGGCGGAGCGTGTGACCACGGTCACCCGGCGCAGGGTGAGGTTGACCCGAACCGAGACGATGCCAGGCAGGGGCTTCAGGGCGGTTTCGATGGCCGACAGGCAGGCACCGCAGCGAATGCCGGGCACCGACAGGACATAGGTCACCGTGCCGTCCGGGGCCTGCCGCCCGGCATGGCGCAGTTCCTCGGTCCGTGCATCGACGGGACCGGCGACGTCGCTCAGGTCAGCGGGGAGCGTGAAGGCGGTGCCGCAGCAGCTCATGATCGTGCGCTCACTTGACCACGAAGCGGATGGCGCTTTGCCAGGGCTTTTCGCCGGTCGCCTCGACCCGGACCTGTGCCTCCCAGATCCCCGGCGCGAGATCGGTGGTCACGCCGTAGCCACCGGAGCGCAGCGGCGCGAGGCGCACGGTCCGGTCGTCGCGCTCGGTGGCGGGGCGTCCAATGGTGGCCGCCACCATCGCGCCCGGCAGGGGGCGGGACGCGGCATCGCGCAGATCGACCTGGAAGATACCCTCGGAATAAGCCGTCGTCGCCGTCCAGCCGCGCCCGGCCTGAGCGGTGCGCTCGGCCGTCAGCTCGTTGAAGTGCTGGCTGGCGATATAGCTGTTCTTGACGACAAGGCCGCTCCAACTCGTGCTGGCGAAGATGGCCAGGGTGAGATTGACCGAGATGATGGTGCCGAAGAACAGCGCCATGACGCCGATCATGTGCAGGCCGGTGAATTTGTCAGGACGAAACACGCGACGCAGCATGGGTCAGTTCCCCGTCTCGAAAGTTGCGGAATAGCTGTCGGTCTCGCCCACGACCGGATCGGTGACCACGAAGCGAAAGCTGGTCTCGCCCGCCTGCAGCGCGCTCGCCGGCTGGGCGACGAAGACTCGCAGGGCACGCAGCTGATCCGGCGCGACGGGAATGTCGAAGCTTCGCGCGGCCGGCGCATCGATGTCGGCGATGGTCATCGTCGCCTCCGGCAGGCCTTCGAGCGCCAGCCCGATGGTGCGCGGCTGCGGCAGCATGTTGAGCAGTTTCACGGTGTAGCCGTTGCGGATGGACCCGTCGGCGAGGGTGACGGCGACCGGGTTGCGGTCGTGCTGGACGTTGATCTCCAGACGGTCGCGGGCCAGCAGCGCGATGGTCAGCCCGACGCCGATCGCCGACCACATGGCCAGGTAGATCAAGGTGCGGGTGCGCAGGATGATGCGCCAGTCGAAATGCCTCAGCCCCGCGATGAAGCGGCCCGCATGGTCGCGCACGCGGGACGGGTCGATGGCGCCGGTCGCAGGATCCGTGGCGGCGGCCATGTTGGCGTTGTAGTCGCTGAGCGTCGCGTAGGAGATCAAGCCGCGCTCGCGGCCGAGCTTGTCCATGACGCCGTCGCAGGCGTCGATGCACAGGGCGCAGGTGATGCAGGCCATCTGCTGGCCGTCACGGATGTCGATGCCCATCGGGCAGACGGCGACACAGGCGTTGCAGTCGACGCAGTCGCCGGCCGGCACGCCCGCCGCCGCGGCCTTTTTGGCGCCGCGGGTCCGCGGCTCGCCGCGCCAGTCATTGTAGGTGACGGTGAGCGAATCCTCGTCGAGCATAGCCGCCTGGATGCGCGGCCAGGGACACATGTAGATGCAGACCTGCTCGCGCATCAGCCCGCCGAAAACGTAGGTGGTGGCGGTCAGGAGAGCGACGGTGGCATAGGCGATGAACGGCGCCTCGCCGGTGACGAAGCTCATCAGCAGGCTCGGGGCGTCGGCAAAGTAGAAGATCCAGGCGCCGCCGGTCGCCACGGCGACGACGATCCAGGTGGCGTGCTTTAGGACCCGCTTGCGCAGCTTGTCGACGCTCCAGGGCGCCTTGTCGAGCTTGATGCGGGCGTTGCGATCGCCCTCGAAAAAGCGCTCGATGACGAGGAAGAGGTCGGTCCAGACCGTCTGCGGGCAGGTGTAGCCGCACCAGGCCCGGCCGACGACGGAGGTGACTAGGAACAGGCCGACGCCGGCCATGACCAGAAGCCCGGCGACGAAGAAGAATTCCTGCGGCCAGATCTCGATGAAGAAGAAATAGAATCGCCGGTTGGCCATGTCGATCAGGACGGCCTGATCGGGCGCGTAGGGACCACGATCCCAGCGCAGCCACGGGGTCACGTAGTAGATGCCGAGGGTGATCGCCATGATCAGCCATTTCAGCTGGCGAAACTGCCCCTCGGTGCGCTTGGGGAAGATCTTCTCGCGCTTGGCGTAGAGCGGCTGGTCCTGGCGACTGGCGGCGTTGACGGCTTCGACGTCGAGGCGTTCGATGTCGGGCTGATGCAGCATGGTCTCTCTCGACGTTCGGCGGGCACCGCAGGGCGGCATCCGTGTCGATAGACCCGCCCCGGCGGACCGGCCTTGATCTGCATCAACGCCCGGCGGTGCGCGGGTGCGTCGCAGGAGCGCACCATTGTGAACGGGCCTTGCCGGCAAGACGAAGCCCCCGGCTGGCGGGCCGGGGGCTGTGGTCGCGACCTCCCTCGCGACCGGGCGACGGGATCCTATTCGCCGCCGCCGAGACTGTGGACATAGACCGCGAGTTCCTTGATCGCGGTGTCGCCGAGGCGCTCGCCCCAGGCCGGCATGACGCCATGGCGCGGGCGGCTGATCTGCGTCGCGATGGCGGTCGCGTCACGTCCGTAGAGCCAGATCGCGTCGTTGAGCGCGGGCGCGCCGACCTCCTTCATGCCTTCGCCCGACTCGCCATGGCAGAAGACGCAGTTCTGCGCGTAGATGTCGGCACCGCGCGTTGCGGCGTCGGGCCGGTCGTCGCGGCCGGTCAGCGACAGGACATATTGCGAGACGTCGGCGATCTGGTCGCGGTCGAGAATGCCGTCGCGACCGAAGGCCGGCATGTCGGCGACCCGGGTGTCGGGGTCCGGCGCATAGCGGATGCCGTGCTGCAGCGTGACGGCAATCTCCTCCAGCGAACCGCCCCAGATCCAGGCGTCGTCGTTGAGGTTCGGATAGCCCGGGCTGCCAGCGGCGCCGGAGCCATGGCACTGGACGCAATTGACCTTGTAGGACGCTTCGCCGGCGGCGATCGCGAAGGGACGCAGTTCCGGATCGGCGGCGATGGTCGCGACGTCCGACGTGCGGATGGCCGCGATCCGGTCGGCATTCGCCAACTCCAGCGCCGACATCTCGGTGCGCAGATCCGCTCGGCTCGACCAGCCGAGCAGGCCCGTCGTCGCCGAGTTGACCAGGGGCCAGGCCGGATAGAGCACCGTGTAGACCGCCGCGAAGGCGATGGAGGCGTAGAAGGTCCACAGCCACCAGCGCGGCAGCGGGTTGTTGAGCTCCTTGATGCCGTCCCAGGAATGGCCGGTCGTCTCGATGCCGCTGACGTCGTCGATGTCCTTGTGATCGCTCATCGGTCAGTCCTCCTTGAAGGGGATGCTGGCGGCATCGTCGGCGGCGCGCTTGGCGCCCGGCCGCAGGACCCAGGCGAGAACGCCGAGGAAGAACAGCGTCAGGGCGAGAAGCGCCCAGCTGTCTGCGAAGGCACGCATGCTGTGGTAGTCGAAATCCATCCGGAGGCTCCTAGCGGTCGTTGCGTTCCGGCTCGTAGACGGAGAAGTCCACGAGGGTGCCGAGCATCTGCAGGTAGGCGACCAGCGCATCCATCTCGGTGAGACGCTGGTTGTTGCCGTCGAAGGTTCCGACGATCGCCTTGGGGTAGCGGGCGAGAAGACCGGTCGTGTCGCCATTGGCGGTCGCCTGGACCATCAGGTCGGCCTTCGCGTTCTCGATCATCTCGTCGCTGTAGGGCACGCCGACCGCGCGATTGGCTCGCAGGTGCCCGGCCGGATCGCGCATGTCGAGATCGGTGGTCGCCAGGAAGCCGTAGGACGGCATCACCGATTCCGGCACGACCGAGCGCGGCTCGATCATGTGCTGGACGTGCCATTCGTCGCTGTAGCGACCGCCGACACGGGCGAGATCGGGGCCCGTGCGCTTCGACCCCCACTGGAACGGATGGTCGAACATGGATTCGGCCGCGAGGCTGTAATGGCCGTAGCGCTCGACCTCGTCCCGGAACGGCCGGATCATCTGGCTGTGGCAGGTGTAGCAGCCCTCGCGGATGTAGATGTTGCGCCCGGCGAGCTCGAGCGGCGAGTAGGGCCGCATGCCCTCCACCTTCTCGATGGTGTTCTCCAGGTAGAACAGCGGCGCGATCTCGACGATGCCGCCGACACTGACCACCAGCAGGGACAGGACGAGAAGCAGCGTGGCGTTGCGCTCGACCCGGCCATGCTTGGCGAGAATGCCCCGGGCGACCGGGTCGGCCTTCACTTCCGGCAGGGCGCCGTCGAGGGTGGGACGTTCGGTTTCCTTGCTCATGTCTGGCCCCTTACCCTGCCATCTGGATTGCGGGCGTCTGGCCGCCCATCGGTACTTCCGACCGGATCTCGCCGCGGATGGTCTTGTAGACGTTGAAGGCCATGATCAGCGCGCCGGCGAGGTACATCAGGCCGCCGAGCATGCGCAGCACGTAGTAGGGATGCATGGCCGCGACGGTTTCGGCGAAGGAGTAGACGAGGTAGCCGTCGGCTCCGTATTCGCGCCACATCAGGCCCTGCATGATGCCCGAGACCCACATCACCGCCGCGTAGACGACGATGCCGAGCGTCGCGAGCCAGAAGTGCCAGTTGACCAGGCGCAGGCTGTAGAGCCGCTCGCGGTGCCAGAGCTTGGGCACCAGATGGTAGACCGCGCCGAAGGAGATCATGCCGACCCAGCCGAGCGCGCCGGAATGGACGTGGCCGATGGTCCAGTCGGTATAGTGGCTCAGCGAGTTCACCGCCTTGATCGACATCACCGGACCCTCGAAGGTCGACATGCCGTAGAAGGCGACGGAGATGACCATCATGCGCAGGATCGGATCGGTGCGCAGCTTGTCCCAGGCACCCTGCAGCGTCATCAGGCCGTTGATCATGCCGCCCCAGGAGGGCATCCACAGCATGATCGAGAACACCATGCCGAGCGTCTGCGCCCAGTCGGGCAGGGCGGTGTAGTGGAGGTGGTGCGGACCGGCCCAGATGTAGAGGAAAATCAGCGACCAGAAGTGGATGATCGACAGGCGGTAGGAATAGACCGGCCGGTTGGCCTGCTTCGGGATGAAGTAGTACATCATGCCGAGGAAGCCGGCGGTGAGGAAGAAGCCGACGGCGTTGTGGCCGTACCACCACTGGGTCAGCGCATCCTGCACGCCGGAGAAGGCCGAATAGCTCTTGGCGCCCATGAAGGAGACGGGCATCGAGAGATTGTTGACCACATGCAGCATCGCGATGGTCACGATGAAGGCCAGGTAGAACCAGTTGGCGACGTAGATGTGGGGTTCCTTGCGGCGGATCAGCGTGCCGAGGAACACCGCCAGATAGGCGAGCCACACCACCGTCAGCCACAGATCGACATACCATTCCGGCTCGGCATATTCGCGGCTCTGGGTGATGCCGAGAAGGTAGCCGGTCGCCGCCAGGACGATGAAGAGCTGGTAGCCCCAGAACACGAACCAGGCGAGATTGCCGCCCCACAAGGTCGCCCGGCAGGTGCGCTGGACGACGTAGAAGGAGGTGGCGATCAGCGCGTTGCCGCCGAAGGCGAAGACTACCGCCGAGGTGTGCAGCGGACGCACGCGGCCGAAATTGAACCAGGGTTCGATGTTGAGATCGGGCCAGGCGAGCTGCGCGGCGGCGAGCACGCCGACGAGAAAGCCGACAATGCCCCAGGCGACCGTCGCTATGACGCCGTAGCGCACCACCTCGTCGGCATATTCGGTGCCGTTGGTCTTCAGCGGGATCTGCGCGGCATCGGCGAATTCGATGCGCCGCAGCAGCACCACCGTCGCGCCCGCCAGGATGAAGAACAGGACATAGGCATGCGCGGCGAACTGCGCATCCCTGGCAAAGCCGGCCCCGAGCAGCGCGACCAGCGCCGCGCCGCCGATGAACATCGCCTCGGTTTGGTATTTCACGTCAGGAACCCCCTCGGTCACATGCCCGCCGGACGCCGATTCGATCAGACGATCGCAATTGCGGGATGGGGGTGGTGTGGCAGCGGCGAGTGTCCGGCGCTTTGATGTCGATCAAGCGGGGTGGCGCGAGGCGGCGTTCTGCGCTGGCGGCGGGTGTTGCGGGCGCATGAGCCGCGTCGGTTGGGATGCGGCAGTTGCGCGGCCGGTTACCAAGCGAGAGGCGCAGCGTTTGCCGCGACGTGGCGGAGCCCATGCCCGCGAGGCGGTAGGCGGCTGCGAGGATTTGGCATGGGTCCTCGGGTCAAGCCCGAGGATGACGACCTTGTTCGGGAGCTTGGCGCGTAAGCGCACTGGACGGCGCGTGCTGGCCGATGCAGAGCGGCGACGATGACGACCACGACGATGGCGGTCGCGGCGGCGATAGCGAAGGCGGAAGCTGGAAGCTGGAAGCCAACGCTGAACAGAACGTGGTCAAAACGCAGAAACAGAAGCGACCGCAGAGGCGAACGATGGCTGGCCGCCAAATCCGCCGCGCGTCATCCTCGGGCTTGACCCGAGGACCCATGCCTCGACGGTGGCGGTATCAGAGGCGCTGCAGAACGGCCGTCACCGACGCGCCGTCGCCCGTCACGCCCCGCGCAGCGCCACGCCTCACTCGAACGCCTTGCCGTTCCACTTCACCGAGACCGACTGGCCGCCATGCCCGTACATGGAGATGGGCGGGCGGCGGCCCTGGCCGATCGTGACGCCGCCGCCGAGCACCTCGCCGACCTTCTTCAGGAGCCCGCCACGGCGCACATAGAAGATCACCGAGCAGACCTGCGCGCCGCAGAATATGCTGCGACCGAACCGGCCGTCGCTGCAGAAGATCGCATCGTGGGACAGGATGAGGTCCGACTTGCCGTCGCCGTCGAGGTCGCGCTCGATCACACCGACCGGATCGATCGTGCCCCGCCCGCCATCGCAGGCCTCGGCGATCTGTTCCTTGACCACCCAGGCGGCCGCCTCGGTCCGTGCCTCGACCGGCGACCACGCCAGGGCAATGGTCATGAACGTCAACAAAGTCCTCTTCATTTCGACACCTCCCATTGCGTCACCCGACCAAGCTGCCGGGAGAGCCGGCGCAAGGCAAGCGCGAGCGGGTGCCTCCGGGACGGGAGAGCGAACGTCCGTCGCAGGTCATGACGCCGCAGAGGGCCGTTCTGGCTCGTCGCGCCGTGCAGGGTTGCTGCCAATCAGTTTGCGGCGGCAGGCCGGCCCCGTAAGTGTCCCGTCGCGCGAAACGGGGGCGAGATCCGATGACGCTTCAGGTCAAAGTCTTTCCACCAAACGAAAAAGCCCCGGAAGCAGGGCTTCCGGGGCTCTTGACGGTCTTTGGGTCGGATCAGCTGCAGCCGCTGGTCGAGCCGCAGGTGTCGCATTTCAGGCAGGTGCCATTGCGGACCATCGAGTAGTTGCCGCATTCGGTGCAGCTGTCGCCGGTGTAGCCCTTCATCATGGCGATGGAGCGCCGTTCGGCGGTCGACGGTGCCGCCGCCACATTGGCGGTGTCCTTCGCGCTCGCCTCATAGGCCAGCGGCTGATCGAACAGGCCCTGGGCCGGCGTCGTGTCCGACGTCGGGGCCGGATCGGCAAGCGGCGCCTGCTCGTAATCGCGCTTGAAGGCGGCCGCCGGCGTGCCGAGCGCCGTCGGCGACAAAGCCGTGGCCGTGGCGGCCGCCGTTGCCGGACGGCCGGTGACGCGGGCAGGGGATCCGCCGGCGGTGTTGGCCGCCGTCCGCGCGGCCGTGGTCACCGGCTTGGTGCCGGCCGGGGCGTTGGCCGCGTTGCCCTGGGGCTCGGCCGAGGAGATCAGCCGGAACTTCGACGTCTGCCCGCGGACCATGCCGTGGGAGACCGGCAGCGGCTGCGGCTTGTCGCCCTCGACACCGCGACCGAGGGTCGAGGCGCCGAAATCTTCCGGCTGGACATGGGCGAGATCGTGCCGGTCCAGATAGGAGACCGCCAGCTCGCGGAAGACGTAGTCGAGGATCGACGTGGCGTTCTTGATCGCCTCGTTGCCCTGGACCATGCCCGCCGGCTCGAAGCGGGTGAAGGTGAAGGCCTCGACATATTCGTCCAGCGGCACGCCGAACTGCAGGCCCAGCGAGATGGCGATGGCGAAATTGTTCATCATCGCCCGGAAGGCCGCGCCTTCCTTGTGCATGTCGATGAAGATCTCGCCGATGCGGCCGTCATCGAACTCGCCGGTGCGCAGATACACCTTGTGGCCGCCCACAATGGCCTTCTGGGTGTAGCCCTTGCGCCGGTTCGGCAGCTTCTCGCGGTCGCGCACCACCTTCTCGACGATCCGCTCGACGATGCGCTCGGCGACTTCCGCGGCCTGGGCCGGCTTGGTCGCGGAGGCGAGCGCCGCGGTCGCCATCTCGACGGCGTCCTCGTCCTCGTCGTCCTCGTCGGCGATCAGCGAGGCGTTGAGCGGCTGCGACAGCTTGGAGCCGTCGCGGTAGAGGGCGTTCGCCTTCAGGGCCAGCTTCCACGAGAGCATGTAGGCCGCGTTGCAGTCCTCGACCGTCGCCTCGTTCGGCATGTTGATGGTCTTGGAGATGGCGCCCGAGATGAAGGGCTGCGCCGCCGCCATCATGCGGATGTGGGATTCCACCGACAGGTAGCGCTTGCCGATGCGCCCACAGGGGGTCGCGCAGTCGAACACCGCCAGGTGCTCGGGCTTGAGGTGCGGTGCGCCCTCAAGCGTCATGGCGCCGCAGACATGGACGTTGGCCGCGTCGATGTCCTTCTTCGAGAAGCCGAGGAAGGGCAGGAGCTCGAAGGCGAAGTCGGCCAGCTGCTCGTCGGAGACACCCAGCGTCTCCTTCATGAACGCCTCGCCGAGGGTCCACTTGTTGAAGACGAACTTGATGTCGAAGGCCGAGCCGAGCGCGGCGTTGAGCGCGGCGATGTGCTCGTCGGTGAAGCCCTTGGCCTTGAGCGAGCCCGGATTGATCGCCGGCGCCTGGTTCAGATTGCCGTGGCCGACCGCATAGGCCTCCATCTCGGCGATCTGGGCTTCGGTGTAGCCGAGCGAGCGCAGGGCCTCCGGCGCGGCGCGGTTGATGATCTTGAAGTAACCGCCGCCGGCGAGCTTCTTGAACTTCACCAGCGCGAAGTCGGGCTCGATGCCGGTGGTGTCGCAATCCATGACGAGGCCGATCGTGCCGGTGGGCGCGATCACCGAGACCTGGGCGTTACGGTAGCCGTTCTTCTTGCCGAGTTCGACGGCATCGGTCCAGGCGGTCTTGGCCCGGGCGGAGAGGCGCTTGTCGGGCAGCGAGGCATGGTCGAGCGGGACCGGGTCGACCGACAGGCCCTCATAGCCATTGGCGATGCCATGGGCGGCCCGGCCATGATTGCGCATGACGCGCAGCATGTGCTCGGAATTGCGCTCGTAGTCCGGGAAGGCGCCCAGATGCCCGGCCATCTCGGCCGAGGTCTTGTAGGCGACGCCGGTCATCAGCGCCGCGATGGCGCCGCAGATCGCCCGACCCTCGTCGGAATCATAGGGGATGCCGGCGGTCATCAGCAGGCCGCCGATATTGGCGAAGCCGAGGCCCAGCGTGCGGTAGTCGTAGGACAGCCGCGCGATCTCCTTGGACGGGAACTGCGCCATCATCACCGAGATCTCGAGGACGACGGTCCACAGGCGGGTGGCATGCTCGAAGGCGTCGGTGTCGAAGCGCTTGATGCCCTCCGGGCCGTCGAGGCCTTCCTCGCGGAACTGGATGAGGTTCAGCGACGCCAGGTTACAGGCCGTGTCGTCGAGGAACATGTATTCCGAGCACGGATTGGAGGCGCGGATCGGGCCGGCCGCCGGGCAGGTGTGCCAGTCGTTCATGGTGGTGTTGTAGTGCAGGCCGGGATCCGCCGAGGCCCAGGCGGCGTAGCCGATCTGGTCCCAGAGCTCGCGCGCCTTCAGGGTCTTGGCGACCTTGCCGTCGGTGCGACGGATCAGGTCCCAGGTGCCGTCCTCCTCGACCGCGCGCAGGAAGTCGTCCTTCAGCGAGACCGAATTGTTGGAGTTCTGGCCGGACACGGTGAGATAGGCTTCGGAATCCCAGTCGGTGTCGTAGACCGGGAATTCGATGTCGGTGTAGCCCTGCCGCGCGAACTGGATGACGCGCTTGACGTAGTTCTCCGGAACCTGGGCGCGCTTGGCGTCCTTGACCGCGCGCTTGAGCGCCGGGTTCTTCATCGGCTCGAAGCAGTCGCCGTCCGGGCCCTCGCAGTTCACGCAGGCCGACAGGATCGCCTTGAGGTGCTTCGACACGGTCTTGGAGCCGGTGACGAGCGCGGCGACCTTCTCTTCCTCGCGGACCTTCCACGAGATGTAGTTCTCGATATCGGGATGATCGATGTCGACGACGACCATCTTGGCGGCGCGGCGGGTGGTGCCGCCCGACTTGATGGCGCCCGCCGCGCGGTCGCCGATCTTCAGGAAGCTCATCAGGCCCGACGACTTGCCGCCGCCGGCAAGGGTTTCGCCTTCGCCGCGCAGATAGGAGAAGTTGGAGCCGGTGCCGGAGCCGTATTTGAACAGGCGCGCCTCGCGGACCCACAGATCCATGATGCCGCCGTCATTGACCAGATCGTCGGCGACGGACTGGATGAAGCAGGCATGCGGCTGCGGATGCTCGTAGGACGAGGTCGAGCGGGTCAGTTCGCCGGTGCGGTAGTCGACGTAATAATGGCCTTGGCCGGGGCCGTCGATGCCGTAGGCCCAGTGCAGGCCGGTGTTGAACCACTGCGGCGAGTTCGGCGCGACCTTCTGGGTGGCGAGCATGTAGGCGAGCTCGTCCTTGAAGGCGGCGGCGTCCTCTTCCGAGGCGAAATAGCCGCCCTTCCAGCCCCAGTAGGTCCAGGTGCCGGCGAGCCGGTCGAAGACCTGGCGTGCGTCCATCTCCGAGCCGGTGCGCTCGGCCTCGGGCAGCTTGGCCAGCGCCTCCTCGTCGGCGACCGAGCGCCAGAGGAAGGAGGGAACGTCGTTCTCCTCGACCTTCTTCAGCGCCTTCGGCACGCCCGCCTTGCGGAAATATTTCTGCGCCAGGATGTCGCTGGCGACCTGGCTGAACTGGGCCGGCACGTCGATGCCGGCGAGGCGGAAGACCACCGAACCGTCGGGGTTCTTGATCTCGCTCGTCGCCTTGCGGAACTCGACCGAATGGTAGGCGCTCTCGCCAGCCTTCGTGTACCGGCGTTCGATCTTCATGCCCATGACGGTCCTCGTCTATTCCGTGTTTGCCGCAACGAATCGCGCCAGCGGGCGAGGGAAACCCCTTCGCGCGGCGCGTTGTCCTCGAAAAATCACCGCCGGGCGCATGTGGTATGGGTCCCGGCTGGCGACACTAGATATAGTATATTCGGGGTGGTTAAGCGACTCTGAATCGGGCGTTCGGGACCGGAGGCAGCAGCTTATCCACCTATTCCCGATGGGCCTGTGGACAGCGGTTAACGCCTTGGCGCCACGCGGCCGGTTCCGCCCTGCCGGGCCGACGTTCCAGCCGGCGCCGGATCGCTCTCGGGCGGGCCTGCAGCTTGCGGCCAACCTCGCAGGGGGAGGCTGGCGAGCGCAAGTGTGGACAGCGGTTGAAAGCGGGGACAAGTCCGCGAAGGCGCCGGAGCACGGCTGTTTCGTCGGACGCTTGATGTCGCACCGGTGCGGTCGGGCAACGGTGCGAAGGCGGGCAGAGAACGCCCGGACCGGATCGGCCGGTCCCGGTAACCGAATCGGTGTCTGGCTACGAAGATCGACGCCCGAACGCGTCTCGTCCTTCAGCCGGACAGCGAACCGGGCCGGCGAGGGGGCTTATTGCCGAGTGGGTGTCAGCCGAGGGTGCTCTTGCTGATCGGCGCCTGGAAGGTCAGGCCGAGATCCCAGGGGAAGAAGATCCAGGTGTCCTGCGACACCTCGGTGATGAAGGTGTCGACCAGCGGCCGGCCCTTCGGCTTGGCGTAGACGGTGGCGAAATGCGCCTTGGGGAGCATGGTGCGCACCAGGCCGGCGGTCTTGCCGGTGTCGGTCAGGTCGTCGACGATCAGGATGCCGTCGCCCTCATCCTTCAGGAGTTCCGGCGAGATCTCCTTGAGAACCCTGAGCTCTCCCTGCTCGCTGTACTCGTGGTAGGACGCGATGCAGACCGTCTCGATCAGGCGCGTGCCGATCTCGCGGGCGATGATGGCCGCCGGCACGAGGCCGCCACGGGTGATGCAGACGATGGCGCGCCAGTCGTCGCGCTGGCTCGCCAGCCGCCAGGCCAGTGCCCGTGCATCGCGGTGAAACTGGTCCCAGGAGACGGGGAAGGATTTCTCGACCGTGGACATGACGCGCTTCCGGGCTGCTGGAGGGAGCGGTTGCGATAGATCGAATCATCCCGCCGATGCAAGCCGCGTGGCCCGCGGACGCGGGTTTCCACGCATAAAACAGCCGAGCGCCGCAGCACTGCGGCAAAACGGACACGTTGCCGGCGTCGGATCGGAAGGAGATCGCCGGTCCGCCGGGCTCGGTCCTACCCCTTGGTACGCGCCCGTCCAAGATCCTCGAGCATCGCCGTGACGGCGGCTGCGGCGCTCTTCAGGGCCGCATCGTCGCGCGAGCGCACGACGATCTCGGTGGAATAACGGTCCCCGTCGAACTTCGGATAGGAGCCTATCGTCACGGCCGGATGGGCCTTGGACAGGCTGCGCAGCGGATCGCCGATGTCGCCTTCGCCATACGGGCAGGGGATGGCGAGGCTGGCGATGGCCTGGCCGGCCGGCAGCGTCGACAGGACATTGCCCAGCATGGCCTGGAAGATCTGCGGGACACCGGCCATGACGAAGACATTGTCGATGCGAAAGCCCGGGGCCTTCGACACCGGATTGTCGATGAGCGTCGCGCCCTCCGGGGTGCGAGTCATGCGGCGGCGGGCGTCGGTGAACTCGAGGCCGCGGCCGGCATAATAGTCCGCCAGGAGTTCGACCGCCTCGGGATGCTCGCCGATGGGCAGTCCGAAGGCGGCGGCGACCGCATCGGCGGTCAGGTCGTCATGGGTGGGGCCGATCCCGCCCGAGGTGAAGACGTAGTCGTAGCTGCGCCTGAGGGTATTGAGCGTGTCCGCGATGAAATGCGGCTCGTCGCCGATGATGCGGACCTCCTTGAGATCGATGCCGGCGAGCGTCAGGAATTCGGCCAGATGGCCGATATTCTTGTCCTTGGTGCGCCCGGACAGGAGTTCGTCGCCGATGGCGAGCATCGCGGCGGTCGCGGCGGGTTGGGCACTCATGGCGAAGCTCCGGCACTGCGCTGGGACCACGGCACGGACTGCGTCCGCGACCCTCCACAGCTCGATCGATTCTCAGCGGCACCACCCGGTCCGGACGGCGCTGCAGCACCGCTAATGAGGGCGTTCGGCGGCGCAAGGCAAGGCCTAGCGCAAAATGGCAAGACGCCCGCTTCGCTTCGGCGGGGTGACGGTGCGTTGCAACATCACCCCCCTCTCGGATGCCGGCAAGCCGACTAGGTAAGGCCCCGAGCCCATGCGGCGTCCAGACTTCACGACATTTTCTGAAAGGAAGCGAACCGATGGCGAAAGTCCTCGTACTCTACTACTCCAGCTACGGACATATCGAGGCGATGGCGGAAGCCGTGGCCGAGGGCGCGACCAGCGCCGGCGCCACGGTAGACATCAAGCGCGTCCCCGAGACAGCCCCGCAGGAAGTTGTGGCGGCGGCACATTTCAAGACGGATTACGCCCATCCGGAATGCGACCCGATGGATCTGCCCAACTACGACGCCATCATCGTCGGCGTGCCGACCCGCTTCGGCAACATGGCCTCGCAGATGCAGGCGTTCTGGGATCGCACCGGCCCGCTTTGGGCGAAGGGCGCGCTCGTCGGCAAGGTCGGCGGTGCCTTCACCTCGTCCGCGTCCCAGCATGGCGGCAACGAGACGACGCTGATCTCGGTGATCAAGACGCTGCTGCATCACGGGCTGATGGCCGTCGGTCTGCCCTATGCCTTCGCCGGACAGATGGACATGGACGAGATCGTCGGCGGCACGCCCTATGGCGCTTCCACCATGGCCAGGGGTGACGGTTCGCGCATGCCGAGCCAGATCGAGCTCGACGGCGCCCGTTTCCAGGGTCGGCACATCGCCGAGATTGCCGCGAAGGTCGCGGCCTGAACCAGGCCGGATTTTTGGGGAAGGCGAGGGACACGAGATGCCCCTCGAGGGTGGTCGTCCGATATGGCTCGGGCGACCGCTACGCCGATAGACGGCGCAAAGACATGATTCCGATCGCCTGCGTCACGCATCGGGCGTGAGGGCCTGCAGGATCGGGGGCGCCGAAATGCGCTCGTCTCAGTTGTTCGGCGTCTCCTGAAGCGAGCCGTTGCCTTCGAAATTGAGCGCATCGAGCAGGCGCGTCAGGGCCGCGTTCTGCTTCTTCAACCGGACGAGGAAACCCTGCGCTTCGCGAGCATCGGTACTGGCGCTGTCGACACTCTCCACGCGGGCAATGCGCGCGGATCGGGTGGTGTCTCCGAAACGGCTGGAGTGCTCCGTCATGCGTCGGTCTCCCATGCTCGTGTGGTCCGGCTTCTGGCCCGCCGGTTACGCAACGTTACTCATTTTCGCCGCATTTCGCGATGGCTTTTTGTTTCAGTGTGACATTCGGTCCACGAATCTTGACACGGATACCCCGTTTGGTTGAGGTCGCGGCGGCGCGGGCGTGGCGGAATGGTAGACGCAAGGGACTTAAAATCCCTCGGGCTTCGTCCCGTGCGGGTTCGAGTCCCGCCGCCCGCACCAGCAGACAGAACGACTTAGTGCCGGTTCTTGCTGCAATTCGCGAACGATGGCTCCATCAGCGAGCCATCAGTGGCACTGATCACCACAATGTGTGACCGCCGATCACGGACTGGCAGCGGCGGCCGGGCTCTCTCCACGGGGACATTCCATGACCGATCTACCCCCCAGCGTGCCCCCGTTCGAGGCCGTGGCGCCGCAACTCGTCGATGTGGCGATGGGGCGGACTCCGGCTGATCTGGTCGTGCGCAACGCGCGCTGGGTCAATGTCCATTCCGGCGAGATCATTGCGCAGACCGACGTGGCGGTCGCTGCCGGGCGCTTTGCC
The DNA here is from genome assembly GCF_964217435.1 of Aurantimonas sp. Lineage (NCBI taxonomy): Bacteria > Pseudomonadati > Pseudomonadota > Alphaproteobacteria > Hyphomicrobiales > Aurantimonadaceae > Aurantimonas > Aurantimonas sp. Next base: position 31,084 of record NZ_CAXPJM010000053.1, read on the forward strand.
TATTGCGGGCCCGACGCCGGCTACATGATCGGGCCGGATACCGAGGTGGTGGACGCTGCCGGGCGCTTCATCATGCCGGGGCTTTGCGACGCGCACATGCATGTCGAGAGCGGCATGGTGACCGTTACCGAGTTCTGCCGCGCGGTGATTCCGCACGGCACGACCTCGATGTTCATCGACCCGCACGAGATCGCCAATGTGCTGGGCCTGCCGGGCGTCCGGCTGATGCATGACGAGGCACTGGCCCAGCCGGTGAATGTCTGGGTGCAGATGCCGTCCTGCGTGCCGTCGGCGCCGGGCCTGGAGGAAGGCGGTGCGATCCTCGGCCCGCGGGATGTCGCCGAGGCGATGGGCTGGCCGGCGATCATCGGCCTCGGCGAGGTCATGAACTTTCCCGGCGTGGCGGCCAACGACCCGACGATGGTCGGCGAGATCGCGGCAACCCGGAAGGCCGGGCGGACGGTCGGCGGCCACTATGCCTCGCCCGATCTCGGTCGCGCCTTCCACGCCTATGTCGCCGGTGGTCCCGAGGACGACCACGAGGGCACCCGCATGGAGGATGCCGCCGCGCGGGTTCGCCAGGGCATGAAGGCGATGCTGCGGCTGGGCTCGGCCTGGTACGACGTCGCCGAACAGGTGCGGGCGATCACCGAGATGGGGCTCGATTCGCGGCACTTCATCCTGTGCACCGACGACTGCCATTCCGGCACGCTGGTCCGCGAGGGCCACATGGACCGCGTCGTGCGGCATGCCATCTCGCGCGGCCTAAAGCCAATGACCGCGATCCAGATGGCGACGATCAACACCGCCGAGCATTTCAAGCTGGAGCGCGAGATCGGCTCGGTCACGCCGGGGCGCCGCGCGGATTTCCTGATCGTCTCCGATCTGAGCGATCTGACCATCGACGCCGTCTATGGCCGCGGCGTGCGGTTGGCATCCGGCGGCAAGCTGGAAGCCGACATGCCGGCCCATGCCTATCCGGACAGCGCCATCGATACGGTGAAGCTCGGCCGGGCGCTGACGGCGGACGACTTCCGCGTCGCCGCGCCGAAGGGCGCGGGCGCGACGGTCGAGGCGCGGGTCATCGGGGTGGTCGAGAACCAGGCGCCGACCCGGGCGCTCACCGCGCGGGTGCCGGTGCAGGGCGGCATCGCCATGCCCGACCCGGACAACGACGTCTGCCGCATCGCGCTGGTCGAGCGCCACCGGGCGAGCGGCGACGTGGTCAACGGCTTCGTCTCGGGCTTCGGCTACACGGGACGCTGCGCCATGGCCTCCACCGTCGCCCATGACAGCCACCACATGATCGTCGTCGGCACGTCCGAGGACGACATGGCGCTGGCCGCCAACCGGCTGGGCGAGGTCGGCGGCGGCGTGGTCTTCTTCGCCGATGGCAAGGAGCAAGCGCTGGTCGAGATGCCGATCGCCGGCCTGATGTCGAGCGAGCGGGCCGAGATCGTCGCGGAAAAGGCCGACCGGCTGATCGCGGCGATGCAGGCGGCCGGCTGCACGCTCAACAACGCCTATATGCAGCATTCGCTGCTGGCGCTGGTGGTCATTCCCAGCCTGCGCATCTCCGACAAGGGCATCGTCGACGTGGAGCGCTTCGAACTGGTCGACCTCTTCGTCTGACGCATCGGACCGCCAAACGGCCCGGTCGCGCCTTTCCGATCAGGCGGCGACCGGGCTCCGGGCATCCGACATGATCTTCAGCCCGATCGCGACGAAGCAGGCGCCGGACGCGGCCGTCGCAAAGACGCTGGCGAACAGCACGATCGCCTTGGGATTGGTCAGGGTGACGACGAAGCCGAACAGGAGCGCACTGCGCTCGCGCGGCGCCTCGCCGGCGATCTCCACGCGATCGGGCCGCTTGATGATCAGCCGCAGGCCGAGGAAAACGAGATAGGCGCCGCCGAGGATGCGGACGAGCCAGATCAGCCATTGATACTGGGTCAGGATCGCCGAGAGGCCAATCAGGCTCAGGCCGGCATAGAAGCCGAGACCCAGCGAGACGCCCAGCGCCGTCGCCAGGCCGGCCCGCGAGCCCCGCGTCATGGCAGAGCGCACGACCGCAACGAAATCGGGCCCCGGCAGCATCAGCGCCGGGACGAATACCGCGAACACGCTGCCGACTGTCATGACGAGATCCATCGGGCATTCTCCCGCGCAGGCTTGAGAGGGGCGATTATCGCCGCAGCCTTCGGACCACGCAACGACAGCGACGCCGAGACGCGGATCGGCCGCGCGGCTTTACAAATTCGCGCGGATGGCCGATGGCTGGCGCAACGGCAATCGAGCAGAGAAAGGGGCGCGCGATGGCATGGAACATCACGATCGGCGGAGCCACGTCCCTGATTATCGGCGCCGGCCTGTCTGGCGCCCCTGCTGCACAGCAGCCTTCCGGTGCTCTGACATGTCCGGCACGCGGCGGCGTCGCCTAGACAGCTTCCGCCTATCCGGCCGCCGCATGTGACGGCCGTGCATTCCTCCGGAGCCGGAGCCGGTTCCACAAGAGCTAAGTCTGTGATTCATGTCCGATAACGAGTTTTCCCGCCGCGTCGCTGTCGCGGAAGAGGCCCTGCGTGCCCTGTTTCCGGCGACGCCCCTGCAGCTCAACGAGCATCTTTCCGCCAGATACGATGCGCGCATCTTCCTGAAGCGCGAAGATCTGACGCCGGTGCGCTCCTACAAGATCCGCGGCGCCTTCAATTTCATGCGCAAGCGGATCGCCAACGGTTCGGCGACCGGGCGGTTCTGCTGCGCCTCGGCCGGCAACCACGCCCAGGGCTTTGCCTTCGCCTGCCGGCATTTCGGTCTTGAGGGCCGGGTCTACATGCCGGTGACGACGCCGCAGCAGAAGATCGACAAGACCCGTGTCTTCGGTGGCGATGCCGTCGAGATCGAGCTGATCGGCGACTTCTTCGATGATTGCTACGCGGCGGCCAAGGCCTATTCCGCCGAGACCGGCGCGGCGATGGTGCCGCCCTTCGACCATGAAGACATCGTCGAAGGCCAGGCGACGGTTGGCCAGGAAATCGCCGCGCAGCTCGACGGCGAGCGCCCCGACATGCTGGTGCTGCCGGTCGGCGGCGGCGGACTGGCCTCGGGCCTTGCGCGCTACTACGCCGGCGAAGCCAGCCCCGACTTCCGCTTCGTCGAACCGCTCGGGGCGCCCAGCCTGCGCACCAGCCTGGAAAAGGGCGAGCGTACGCGTCTGCCGCAGCTCGACGGATTCGTCGACGGTGCAGCCGTCGCCGAGATCGGCGCGCTGCCCTACGAGACGCTGTCGCGCTTTTCGCCGGACAACGTGCTGCTGTCGCCGGAAGGACGGCTCTGCCAGACCATGCTGGAGATGCTCAACCTGGAGGGCATCGTCCTCGAACCGGCCGGCGCGCTGGCCATCGACGCGCTGCGCGACCTGAAGGACGAGATCCGCGGCAAGACCGTCGTGCTGGTGGTCTCAGGCGGCAATTTCGATTTCGAGCGCCTGCCGGACGTGAAGGAGCGGGCGCTGCGCTTCGAAGGCTTGAAGAAATACTTCATCCTGCGGCTGGCCCAGCGTCCCGGTGCGTTGAAGGACTTCCTCGACTATCTCGGCCCGGACGACGACATCGCCCGCTTCGAGTATCTGAAGAAATCAGCCCGCGACTTCGCCTCGATCCTGATCGGCATCGAGACCAAGGACCCGGCGAATTTCGAGGGGTTGCTGGCCCGCTTCGCCGAGAACGGCGTCAGCTACCAGGACATCACCGACAACAACATCCTCGCCGACCTCCTGATCTGATCCGCCGGCGATCCGCGTGATCACGACCGCCGCTGCTCCGGCCAGCGGCGGTCGCTTGCTCAGCCCTGCGGGACCGGCGCGTCGGCGCGCAGCAGGCCTTCGGACTTCAGGTCCGACCACAGGCCGGCCGGGATCGTCTGTCCGATCAGTTGCAGATTGCGCTGCAGATGGTTGCGGGCGGACATGCCGGGGATGACCGCGGCGACGCTCGGATGGGTGAGGGGAAAGCGCAGGGCGGCGGCGGCCAGCGGCACGTCATGGGCCTTGCAGACGCTCTCGATCCGCCGCACCCGATCCAGGATCGCGGCCGGCGCCGGCTCGTAATCGTAGGTGGCACCCGCCACGGGCCCCGTCGCCAGAATGCCGGAGTTGAACGGCCCGCCGATGACGATCGAGGCGTTCTCGCGCTGGCAACGCGGCAGGAAGCTGTCGAGTGCGGTCTGTTCGAGAAGCGTGTAGCGGCCGGCCAGAAGGAACACGTCCCAGCGTCCGTGGTCCATCGCCTCCTCGCAGACCTGCCACTCGTTGACGCCGAGCCCGATCGCCTTGACGTCGCCATTGCGGCGCAATTCGTCGAGCGCCCGGTAGCCCCCTTCCATGGCCTGCCGGAACAGCGCCGGATGCGCGGCGGCGCCGTGGGTCACCGGGCCGATGTCATGCAGGAAGAGGATGTCGACCCGGTCGACGCCCAGCCGCTGCAGGCTGTCCTCGTGGGAGCGCATGACGCCGTCATAGGAATAGTCGTAGTCGGAGCGGAATGGCGCCGCGTCGATGAATTTGTCCCGGTCCGGATTGGGCCCGCGATCCGGCCGGATCAGCCGTCCCACCTTTGTCGAGACGACCGCCTCCTGCCAGGGCAACCCGCGCAGGGCATCGCCGAAACGGCGCTCCGACAGGCCGAAACCGTAATAGGGGGCCGTGTCGAAATAGCGAAAGCCCGCCTCCCAGGCGTCGGTCAGGAGGCCGCGTGCCTCGTCCTCGGCGATCGGAGCGTAGAGATTGCCCAGCGGCGCACCGCCGAAGCCGTATTCGGTGACCTGGACGCCGGTGCGCCCGATCTCGCGTTTGCCGAACTGCATGGGTAATCCTCCCTGTTCGTTCAGGCGGAGCCTCGCTGCGGCCGCCAATCTAGTTTGTCGTCACCGGGCGCGAGCGCATCCTGGCGACGGTCTCGCGCTCGGCCCGCTTGGACAGAATCGGCGGCAGGCCGCGGTCCATCAGATCCATATCGTCCAGCACCATGTCGCCCATCCGCTTGAACGCGATATCGAGCGCGCCGGCGCGATGGGCCGAGCAGAGGAAGCCGTCGAGGGTGCGCACCGGATGATCCGGCGCCAGCGGCTCCTCGGGGAAGACGTCGCTGGCGGCCTGGATATGCTTGGCACGCACCGCCGACATCAGGGCGTCGAAATCGACGACGTCGGCACGGCTGAGGAGAATGAAGGACGCGCCCGCGCGCATGGCCGCAAACTGGGCGGCGCCAATGAAACCCTGGTTCTCGGAGGTGACCGCGGCGACGGTGAAGACCGTGTCGCTCTCGGCCATGACCTCCTCCAGCGTGGCGGGGACAACGCCGTGGCCGCGCAGGATCGCATCGGGAAGCCAAGGGTCGAAGACCCGGATGGTGACGCCGAGCCCCGTCAGCAGCCGGTGCAGCGCCCGGCCGAGATCGCCAAAGCCGATCAGGCCAATATCCGATCCGCCGATCAGGCGGGCGCCCTGATTGCCGTTGCCGCCCCAGGCTTCGCGCCCCTCGCGGAAGGCGCGCGCCGCGGTGCTGACGCCGCGGGCGAGATCGAGTGCCATGGCGAGGCCCAGTTCGGCGACCGGCTGGGCAAAGACGGCGCCGGTCGTCACCACGTGAATGCCGCGCTCGAACAGCGTCGTATAGGGCATGTTGTCGATGAGGTTGCTCTCGACATTGAAGACGCAGCGCAGCGATTGCAGCCGCTCCAGCGTGGCCGCGTCGATCGGGGGCTGGCCGATGATGTAGCGGGCCGCCGCCAGGACCGGATCGGGCAGGGCGGCCAGACCGTCCGGTTCGCATTCCACGACCTGATAGGTGTCGAAGAGCTGCCTGCGCCGCGCATCGGTCAGGATCAGCGCCAGCGAGCGCGGATGCGGCACGCTGATCACCAGCGGGCGGTCGTCGACAATTTCGGATGGGGCAGCCGGCAGGCTCACGCGACGTTCTCCATGTTCGTTTGCGAGCGCGGCGGCCTCGCCGATCCGCGGATCACCAGACGCGACGCCAGCCGCCTGTCCGACGGACGCTGGCTTGGATCGGCCAGCAGCTCCTGCATCATGTCGGCGGCCGCGTCGATCATCGCGGCGACCGGCTGATGGACCGTCGTCAGGTCGTAGGCCGCATGGGCGGCGACGCCGATGTCGTCGAAGCCGACGACCGCCAGATCGCCGGGAATCTGCAGGCCTAATTCGCTGCGCGCCACGTCGATCACCGCCAGCGCCATGACGTCGTTGGCGGCGAAGATCGCGTCGGGCCGCTCGGCTCCCGACAGCAGCCGCCGGCTGGCGGCAAGACCGTCTGCATAATTGAAATTCCCTGTCTCCTCGGCAAGCAGCGCGACGCCGCGGGCCGCGAGCCGGTCCCTGAAGCCGCGCCGCCGTTCGCCGCTCGTCGCTGCACAGGGCAACCCGGCAAGAAAGGCGGGGCGCCGGCAACCGGCATTCAGGAACAGGTCGGCGACGGCCGCCGAGATCTCCACATTGTCGACTGTAACCGCGCCCACCGGCACTTCGTCGGCGTGGTCGGAGATGCCCTCGATATCGGAGTTGAACACGACCACCAGCGGGATATCGAATTCGGTGTAGCGGGCGGCGGACTGGGGCGAGATGTCGTTGGACAGGAAGAAACAGCCGTCGACCCGGTATTCCAGCATGGACGGCATGGCGATCTGGAGGTCGCTTTCCGCGTCGCCGGAGAAGATCAGCGTCTTCAGGCCATCGTCCTGCAGACGCCGCGCCAGCCGCTCCAGCGCGACGGCGATGAAGGGATTGTCGAGCCGGCCGGTGACGATGCCGATGATGCCGGAGCGCCGGCTTACCATCCCGCGGACCAGGGCGTTGCGGTGATAGCCGAGTTCCTTGGCGGCTGCGAGTACCTTGCGGCGCGTCTCGTCCGAGACGCTGGCGCCCTCGGTGAGGGTGCGCGACACAGCCGAACGCGACACGCCGGCCAGTTCCGCGACGTCGAGCGCGGTCACGCGGCGTCGGGACGGGCGCGAGGGTCGCTTGGCTGACGTCATGCCGTTTCGAGCGCCCCCGTGATCAGGCCGGTCGCCTCTTCGGGAGAGCTGGCGGAGATGGGCTTGTCGGCGACCTTGCGGCCGCGGCGCAGCACCACCAGTCGCTCGGCGACCGCGAAGACGTCGGGCATGCGGTGGCTGATGAGGACGACGGTAACGCCGCTGTCGCGCAGCCGCTTGATGAGGTCCAGCACCTGCGCGACCTGACGCACGCTGATGGCCGCAGTCGGCTCGTCCATCAGGACGATCTTCGATTCCGCCAGGCGTGTCCGGGCGATTGCGACGGCCTGGCGCTGGCCGCCGGACATCATCCGCACCTTGTCGCCGGGGCGGGTCTCGGACTGGAGCTCGGCGAAGAGCTCGGCCGCGCGGCGCGACATGGCACGGTAGTCGAGCACCTGGAAAGGACCGATGCGGCGCTTGAGTTCGCGGCCGAGGAAGACGTTGTCCGCCGCTGTCAGGTTGTCGCAGAGCGCCAGGTCCTGATGCACGACCTCGATGCCGTGATTGCGCGCATCGGCACTGTCGGCGAAGCGCACCGGCCGTCCCTCCAGCGCGATCTCGCCCTCGGAGGGCTGGAAATTGCCGGCGATGATGCGCACCAGCGTCGACTTGCCGGCGCCGTTGTCGCCCATCAAGCCGACGACCTCGCCATGGCCGAGCGTCAGGTCGATGTCGTCGATCGCATGGATCGCGCCGAAGCGCTTGGAAACGTTGCGCAGTTCGAAGAGCGGTCCGGTCATTCGGCAAGCCTCCGCGTGGCGGCGAACTGGTCGAGGGCGACGGCGGCCACGAGAATCACGCCGATCAGGATCTGCTGGATGAAGGAGGAGACGTTAAGCAGCACCAGACCATTGGTGAGGACGCCGATCAGCAGTGCGCCGACGACGGTGCCGAAAATGCTGCCGACGCCGCCGAAGAGGCTGGTGCCGCCGATGACGACGGAGGCGATGACGGTGAGTTCTAGGCTCAGGCCGGCGACCGCCTCGGCCGAGTTCAGGCGGGCCGAGAGAAGGAAGGCGGCGAGGCCGCAGAAGAAGCCGCTGATGACATAGACCAGCATCACGATCCGGCGGATCGGCACGCCATTCAGCGCGGCAGCCCGGGCGTTGCCGCCGGTGGCGTAGACGTGCTTGCCGAAGGCGGTGTAGCGCAGCACCAGATGTGCAACGAGCGCCGCAAGGACGAAGATGATGACCGGGACGGGCACCATCGAGATGCGGCCTTGGCCCCACCAGGCGTAGTCGGCGGTGAAGCCGGAGATCGGCCCGCCACCGGAAAACAGCAGCGCCGCGCCGCGAAAGGCGGTGAGCCCGCCCAGCGTGACCACGAAGGGCGGCACCTTGAGGCGGGTGATCGCCAGCCCCTGGAGCGCGCCGCCGGCCATGCCGACGGCGAGCGCGGCGAGGACGGCGAAGATCACCGGGTTGCCCGCAGCGTCGCCGGCGGCGATGGCGAAGCGGTCGTCCAGGCCGCCCTTGGCGACATAGGCGCCGACGAGCCCGGCGAGCGCCAGGAGCGAGCCGACCGACAGGTCGATGCCGGCGGTCAGGATGACGAAGGTCATGCCGATGGCGATCAGCCCGGCGATGGAGACCTGCCGCAGGACGTTGAAGATGTTGAGCGGGTGCAGGAAACGCGGCTCGAGAATGGCGAAGATCGCGACGAGCAGCAGCAGGAACAGCGGGGCGGCATAGCGGGCCAGGAACTGGATCGCATCGAAGGGATGCGCTCGCGAGTGCGGCACCGCAGGCGGGGGCGCAGGGGTCATGGTCTCATCCGAAGACAGGGGCGGGAAAGAGCCGGCGGCGACGCCGGCTCTTCTGGCAGCGCGGTGACGCCCGGCGCTACTGGATCTCGCCGAGGCGCTCGGCCTTGTCGAGATTGTCCTTGGTGATCGCGATCGGGTTCAAGAGAACCAGCGGCTCGGGTGCCTTGCCGTCGCGCAGATGCGCGATCATCGCCTCCAGCGCCGTGGCGCTCTGGCCGCCGGGAAACTGCTCGATGGTCGCGGCGAGGCCGCCGTCGCGCACCGAGGCCAGGGCCTCGGGCAGGGCGTCGAAGCCGATGATCGGGATGTCGAGGCCGCGCTCCTGCGCCACCTGCAAGGCGCCGAGCGCCATGTCGTCATTGGCGGCGACGATGACATCCGGCGGGGTGGCGAGGCCGCCGAGGATCGCCTCGGTGACCGACGCGCCTTCCTCGCGGGCGAAATTCGCCGTCTGCTCGGCGACGAACTCGTATTTGTCTTTGCCGTCGAGGACGTTGTGCAGGCCCTTGTTGCGATCGATCGCCGGGCTCGCACCGGGCTGCCCCTGCAGATTGACGACGCGGGCGCCGTCCGGGAACAGTTCCATGATGAGGTTGCCCTGGGCCTCGCCGCCGACGACATTGTCGGCGCCGACATGGGACAGGATACCCTCGACACCGTCGACGCGGCGGTCGATCGTGATCACCGGGATCTCGGCATCGACGGCCTGCTTGAGCGCCGGGGCCATCGCGACCGCGTCGATCGGGCTGATGATGATGCCGTCGACGCCCTGGATGATCGCCGCTTCGACGTCACCGGTCTGCTTGGTCGTCTGGTTCTGGCCGTCGGTGGCGATCAGGCTGATGCCGCCGACCTCCTCGGCCTTCTTGGTCAGCGCGTCCTGCATGTGGACGAAGAACGGGAACTCCAGCGCCGGCATGGAGGTCGCCAGTGTGACGTCCTGGGCATGCCCCGGCACCATGGCGCCCAGCAGCGACGCGGCGACGACGCCCGGCGCCAGCAATTTCGAAAACGGCTTCATTCCATCCTCCCGAGATCCGGCGCGTTCGCGGCCTCCCAGCGTCGAACGCCCGTATTTATCGTTGCGGAATCAATTAGAAGCGCCAACCGCCCCAAGTAAAACCGCCCTTTGCACACGTGTGCAACGATGCTACGCTAGCTTCGGTGCTGCGATCGGTCAATGGGCGGGCTGCCGCCGGCGGATTTCAACTTTGCGCTGAATGTATAGCCATGTTGCGATGCGAAATCCGACAGTAAAGGGTTGATCTGCGTCGCCTTCGGGTGACACTCAAGGCGAGGGGCGACGGCATTCCTGCTGCAAACGCCCAGGACGAACTGCCGGCGGGAGGGCCGAATATGGGGGAAACAGGATCGGCTGTGGCCGTGGAGGATCCGCGCTTTGCGGCATTCTTCCCGCCAGACGCGAAGCTGGAGCGCATTGCGGAGGGGTTCATCTGGGCCGAGGGGCCGGTCTGGTTCGACGAGATCGGCGAATTGCGCTTCTCCGACATTCCCAACAACCGCATGATGGCGTGGACGCAGGAGGGCGGCCTGCGCGTCTTCCGCCAGCCGGCACAAAGCACCAACGGCCATACCCGCGACCGCGACGGGGCGATGATCTCCTGCGAGCATACCGGGCGCTGCGTCAGCCGGACCCGGATGGACGGCACCTACGAGGTGCTGGCGACCCACTGGCAGGGCAAGCGGCTGAACTCGCCCAACGACGTGGTGGTCAAATCCGACGGCTCGATCTGGTTCACCGATCCGCCCTACGGAATCATCTCGGACCATGAGGGCATCCGCGCCGAGAGCGAGATCGGGTCGAACAATGTCTACCGGATCGATCCCGACACCGGTGCGGTCGAGCTCGTCGCCGACGATTTCGACCGGCCCAACGGCCTGGCCTTCTCGGTCGACGAATCCGTTCTCTACGTGGCCGATTCCGGTCGTGCCCGCGGCCATGGGTTCGGCACCGACGACAGCCGGCCGCATCACGTGCGCGCGCTGACCGTGGTGGATGGCCGGCGGCTGGGGGCGAGCCGGGTCGTCTGCGAGGTCGACCGCGTGCCCGACGGCCTGCGGGTCGACACGGAGGACCTGCTCTGGATCTCGGCGGCCGACGGCGTCCATTGCTTCACGCCGGCCGGCGAACGGCTCGGCCGCGTGCGGGTGCCGGAGGTCGTGGCCAATCTCACCTTCGGCGGGCCGGACCGCTCGCGGCTCTTCATCTGCGGAACGAGCTCGATCTACGCCATCGACACCACGCGCTGCGGGGCGCAGCGGCCGTGATCGTCACCGTCCGCAGCCTCCTCACGAACACACGGCTCCGGAACGGGGCCGACCACCAGAAGGACCATCGCCCATGCTGAAGGGGATCGACCCGCTCCTGAACGCCGAATTGCTGGGCGTCCTCGCCGCCATGGGGCATGGCGACGAGATCGTCATCACCGACGCGAACTTCCCGTCCGAATCCGTGGCGCGCGACACGGTGCACGGCACCGCGCTGCGCATGGACTGCTCGGCCCCGCGCGCGGTCGCGGCGATCCTGTCGCTGCTGCCGGTCGACGATTTCGAGCCGGACGCCGTGCGCTTCATGAATGTCGTCGGTGATCCCAAGGCCCGGCCGGAGGTGATCCAGGAAGGCGAGGCGTTGTTTCGGGCCGAAGGCGCGGATCTCACCGGCGTCGACCGGTTCGATTTCTACGATCAGGCGCGCGAGGCCTATGCGATCGTCCAGACGACAGAGCGGCGGTTCTACGGCAATTTCATCATCCGCAAGGGCGTGATCCCGCCGGGTTCCAGCAGCTGAGGCGAGCGATGTCGGAGCGGATCGACGCCCATTGCCATTTCTGGCAGCTGTCGCGAGGCGACTATCACTGGCTGCAGGACAATGATGATCCGGCGCTGGCCCCGATCCGGCGCGATTTCGGCCCCGCCGATCTGCGCCCGCACTCGGCTGCGGCCGGGATCGGGCAGGTGGTGCTGGTGCAGGCGGCCGAAAGCGACGCCGAGACCGATTTCATGCTGGCGCTTGCCCGGCAGAACGCGGACATCGCCGGCGTCGTCGGCTGGGTCGATCTGGCCTCGGCCGGGGCCGCGGACCGGATCGCAGCGCTTGCGGCGGAGCCGGCGCTGAAATCGCTGCGGCCGATGCTGCAGGACATTGCCGATCCCGACTGGCTGCTGACGGCGCCGACACCCGCGGCACTCGCCGCTCTGGACCGCTCGGGCCTGCGCTTCGATGCGCTGGTGCTGCCGGTGCATCTGTCGCGGCTCGCGAGCTTCTGTGCAGCCCATCCCGATCTGCCGGTCATCATCGACCACGCCGCCAAGCCGGCGCTCGGCGCGCCGGCGGACGATCCGAGCCATGCCCTGTGGGCCGAGGGGATGGCCCGGCTGGCCAGCGAGACGGCCTGCGCCTGCAAGCTGTCCGGCCTCCTGACCGAGATGCGTCCCGACCAGCGCGACACGTCGGCGGCGGCGCTGGCCGTCCTGCAGCCGGTGTTCGAGCAGCTGCTGGGCTGGTTCGGGCCCGAGCGCCTCGTCTGGGGCTCGGACTGGCCGGTGCTGACCCTGGCGGCATCTCACGCCCGCTGGGTCGAGATCACCGACGCCTTGCTTGCCCCTCTGTCGGCAAGCGAGCGCGCGGCGATCCTCGGCGGCAATGCCCGCAGGTTCTACGGGCTGGCGGAGGCGAATAACGGATTGGGCTCAGCCAAGCTGACCGGCACCTGAACGCGCTTTCTCGCTTCCTTGCGCGAGTAATATGTCCCGGTACAACGTGGACGCGCTCCCCTTCCGTTGCGAAACGTGCCAGCTTGGTCAAAGTGCAATGCAGCATCGGGGCTTGATCATGATCTCGCATGGTGTTCCTTCGCATTTCGGAACCGCGGATATCTGTGTGGCGGGAGCGGGCCCGGTTGGTCTCGCAGTTGCACTGCAATGCGCCCAGGCCGGCCTCAAGGTGATCCTCCTGGAGTCCGGTACGCAGCGCGCAAGCAAGACGCACCAGCTGCTGTCGAATTTCACCAGCGACGACGACATCATTCATGCTCCGGCGCATCTGACCGTGCGCAGGGTTCTGGGTGGCACATCAACCATGTGGGGCGGGCGCTGCGTCGAGTACGACGATATCGACTTTGTCCGGCGCGACCATGTGGGAGGGTCGGGCTGGCCTATCGCCCATCATACGCTGAGACCGTACTACGACGCCGCGCGCCGTTTCCTCAGCAGCGATTTCGGCGCAATTGACCCGGTGCCGGAGCAGAGTGTCTTCCAGACCACGTCGCTGGAAAGCTGGACCCGCGACAGAAACACGGCGCATTACCACCGCGAGGTCCTGAAATCGTCGAAAAGCATACTCGTCTGCACCGACAGCACATTGGTCGACGTGCGGATGCGCAATGGGGGCGGCGCCGTCGAAGCGTTCGTCATCCGGTCTCGCGGGCAGGAGGTTGTCGTCCGGGGCTGCGCCTTCGTTCTCGCCTGTGGGGGGCGCGAGAACGCCCGTTTGCTCCTCAACCTGCAGAGGCGGTTCTCCGCAATGTTCGGCGGGGAAGGGGGCCCACTGGGGCGCCGTTACATGGGCCATCTGGCCGGCGAAATCGCCTGTATCGAATTCGCGGACCCGAGCCTGGCCGAAGCGTTCTTCTTTCGGCGGGCCGGGCAGCGGACCTTCATACGGCACCGGTTTCGACCGACCGACGAGACCCAGCGTCGCCACGAGCTTCTTAATATCGCCTTCTGGCCAAAGAGTCCGCCGCCGGAGGATGCGTCCCATCGCGACGGCGTTGCTTCGGCGCTGCACATAATGAGCCGGCTGCGTGTACGAGCGCGACATCGACCGGGGCGCCCAGCCGACCCGACAGTCGCCAGCGCGCACATCCTCAATATTCTCCGCAAACCGGGTGCTGCGATGATCGGGGCAGCCAGCTATGCCTATCGGCAAGCGACGCCGCGCAGCCGATATCCGCATTATTTTCTTCGGACACCCGATAATATCTATCTACTCCACTATCACTCCGAACACGCGCCGAACGACGCTAGCCGGATCGCGCTTTCGTCCAACAAGGACGATTTCGGGCTTCACCGACTATCGGTGAGCTTCCGCTATGGCCACCAGGATTTCCAGTCCGTCGTACGCGCCCATGAACTGCTGGATGAGTGGCTGAGGTCTCAAGGATATGGCCGATTGCGATATCTCTACGATAGCGGGGATCGCCTTGAGGGCATCCGCCGCCATGCCCGGGACGGCTACCACCAAATCGGCCTGACCCGCATGTCGGATAGGCAGGGAGATGGGGTCGTCGACACAAACTGCACCGTACACGGGGTCGCCAACCTCTCCATCGCCGGAAGCTCGGTTTTCCCGACCTCCGGACAAGCCAACCCGACCCTCGCCGCAGTCGCGCTTGCGCAGAGACTTGGCGATCACCTCACCCGAAGGCTCTCGACGCGCGGCTCGCCCAGCCCGGCTCCGCACGACCCGCCAGCACGTTCGTCCTCCACCAGACTGAGGGGCGTTTCCTCCGAGGACGAACGGACGGGGCAGAAGCGTGAACCGATACTCGGTCATTGACGCGAACCGCACTGCACCCCGGGACGATAGGAATTCGCGATACCAAGTGATCGATAGCTGGGTTGGCGGATGGGGTGGGATTCGAACCCACGGTACGGTCTCCCGCACGCCGGTTTTCAAGACCGGTGCCTTCAACCGCTCGGCCACCCATCCGACAGCGTCCGATTAAAGCCGACGGCGGTCCGGCGCAAGCGGGCGTGGTGTCTTTGCCGGGATCGTGGGCGTGGCCTTCCTGTCGATGCCGGCCGCGTGGTTCGCGCAGTCGGTGACCCGCGGCAGGGTCGGGAGAGGCCGTTGTAATAATTCGTGAACGGGCGTGATCCGCATGCCGGCCGATGTAGCAACCGTGGCGGCAATGTGGCGCCCGGCGTTGGTCCGCGGGGCCGCGCAGCTTTCGGCATGCCGGCGCATCGTGCTGTGTTCGCGTGGGAGAGCCTGTTCGGACTCAACGCGTTATCGCCGGGCGCGGCAGGGGCCGCGCCGCGTTTGGGGGGCGTGGCAACGCGGAGCCGGGCGGTTGTGAAGAGCGTGTCGGCTGCGCGCGGCCGGCGGCCAAGTCAAGCGCCGAAAGGGCCGGCGGATCGGGCGCGTTGCGGCCAAAGGTTTGCCCGGCGGGTTCAGTCTTTGGTAAGCTCCAGCCTGCATGGGGGCGCAGGTGCCGGAAGTGCCGTTCGCGGATCTTCCGGCTGTGTATTGAGTGATGGAAGGGGCGCAGCATGGGCATTGCCGCTGCGAGACGGAAGCGACACGGGCTGATGACCGGCCTGATCGTTTCGTCCGGAATGTTTCTGGCCGGCTGCACGGGGGCGCAGTCCCCGGTCGAGGAACTGGCCGACATCAGCACTACCGTGAAATTCGACTCCCGGACCTTCGGCGTTCCGGCCAGTCCGCGCATCACCACTGCCAAGCGCGTGCCCAAGGGCGGCGGCCGTTCGCAGGTCGGCAAGCCCTACAAGGTGCGCGGCAAGTGGTACTATCCCAAGGACGATCCGGGCTATTCCAAGTCCGGCACGGCCTCGTGGTACGGCCCGAACTTCCACGGCCGCCTGACCGCGAATGGCGAAGTCTACGACATGCATGGCTTGTCGGCGGCCCATAAGACGTTTCCGCTGCCCTCCTATGCGATGGTCACCAATCTCGAGAATGGCAGCCGCGTCATGGTGCGGGTCAACGACCGCGGGCCCTTCGCCCATGGCCGCGAGATCGACCTCTCGGCCGTGGCGGCGAAGCTGCTCGACTTCCAGCATGCCGGCACTGCCGAGGTGCAGGTCGACTATATCGGCCGGGCGCCGCTGGAAGGCGACGACACGCAGATGCTGATGGCGAGCTACGTGCCGGCCCAGGGCGCCGATCCGTATGGCGACGCCGTCATGGTGGCCTCGGCCGACGATCGGCCGATCCCGCAGCGCGGCGTCCAGCCGAGCGCCATCGCTTATGGCGAGACCCGCGAATTGCCGGGTGTGCGTCCGGACGCCGTCCGGGCGGGTGAGGGCAGGGGCGCCGGATCGGGTGAAGGCTTCGATCTGCGCCGCTTGCTGCCGCTGGACGGGATCGCCGCTTTTGCCAGCTCCTACGCGCCGGAACACAGCACTGGCGGTGCAGGCGATGCACTGTCGGCGGCGGTCGCCGCGGAGCCGGAACGGATTGCCATCGGCACGATCGCCGGCGATCTGGCAGAGCGGGTGCGCAGCGTCGCATTCGGTCATGGCGAACTGGTCGAGGACGCAGTTCCCCGCGAGAATGGCCTCGTCGCGACGCTGGTGGTCGCCCCCGGTGCCGACACCGATGCCGTGCTGCGCCGGCTCTGGCAGGTCGGCGCCGAAGACGCCTTCGTCATTCGCGACTGATCGGTTGCGCGACAGGCCCGGCACGGCGGCTGCCGAGCCGGCCCACGGGCTTGTTCAGCCTCTCAGCGCATCCTCTCCCGAGAGAGCGGAAACCAGTCCGACGGAAAGTGACGACGGGCATGTTGCAGCGGCGTCCGGCAGCGGCCTAAAGTCCGCTCATCTTCCAGTGCCGCGGCTTCCAGCCGCCGGCACGTGCACGCGGATACCGATGACAAACGCATTTCCGTTCAAGGCCTTCCTCGTCACCGCCTCTCTCCTGCTGCCGCTGGCAGGGCCCGCCGGCCCCGTCCTGGCCCAGGAGGAGGACGTGCCGCGGATCGAGACGACGGCCCGCGAAGCGTTGCTCGTCGATGGCGAAACCGGAACGGTCCTGTTTGCCAAGAATGCCGACGCACCGTTTCCACCGGCGTCGCTCGCCAAGATGATGACGATGGAAATCGTCTTCGCGGCGATCAAGGAGGGGACGCTCACCCTCGACACGGAATTTCCCGTCAGCGAGCATGCCTGGCGCACCGGCGGCGCCCCGTCGCGGACGTCGACGATGTTCGCCGAGCTGAAGTCGCAGGTGCCGGTCTCGGCGCTGATCCGTGGGGCGATCATCCAGTCGGCCAACGACGCGGCGATCGTCATCGCCGAGGGCATGGAAGGCTCCGAGGCGGCCTTCGCCGAGCGCATGAACGCCCGGGCCCGCGAACTCGGCATGATCAATTCGCGCTTCGCCAATCCGACCGGCCTGCCGGCGGACGACCAGTATGTCACCGCCCGCGACCTGATCACGCTGGCGCGTCACCTGCGGTCCACCTATCCCGAGCTCTACGCGATCTATGCCGAGCCAGCCTTCGAGTGGAACAGGATCTTCCAGCGCAATCGAAATCCGCTGCTGTCGATGGAGATCGGCGCGGACGGGATCGAGACCGGCTATACCGAGGCCTCGGGGTTCAGCCTGGTCGGCGCCACCTCGCATGGTGGCCGCGATACGCTTCTGGCGGTGAGCGGGCTCGAAACCCCCCGCGACCGTGCCAGCGAAGCCCGCAAGCTGCTCCTGTGGGCGCGGGAATCGTTCGAATTGGAGACGCTGTTTCCGGCCGGCCAGATCGTCGGGTCGGCCAATGTCTTCGGCGGCGAATCCGGCAGTGTCGGGTTGGCCGCGACGGAGCCCGTCGAGGCACTCGTCCCCGCCGATGCGCCGGAGCTCGTCAGCCTGCAGATCCGCTATCTGGAACCCCTGATCGCGCCGATCGCCGAAGGCCAGACCGTTGCCTCGCTGGATATTCTGGTAGAAGGAGAGCCGGTGCTTTCGCGCGACCTCCACGCTGCCAGCGCGGTGGCTGCCGGAAGCTTCACCGATCGCGCGCTCGGCGCGGTCAGGGAGCTCGCCGTCGGCTGGCTCCGGACGCTCTGATCATCCACGCGGACGCGAATTGACCCGATTTTTCATGACATTCGAGGGCGGCGAGGGGAGTGGCAAGACGACCCAGATCGCCCGCCTCGCCGACCATCTGCGCAGCGAAGGCCACGACGTCGTCACCACCCGCGAGCCGGGCGGCTCGCCCGGCGCCGACGCGCTGCGGCACGTCATCCTGTCCGGCGCTGCCGAGGGGCTGGGCGTCGAGGTCGAGGCGATGCTCTTCGCTGCCGCCCGCGCCGACCATGTGGACACGCTGATCCGGCCGGCACTGGATGCCGGCAAGATCGTCCTGTGCGACCGGTTCCACGATTCCACCCGGGTCTATCAATTCCTCGATTCCGATCTCGACCAGGATTATCGCGACGCGATGGAGCGGGCCGCGCTCGGCGATCTCCTGCCGAACCTGACCATCATCCTCGACGTGCCGGCGAGCGTCGGGGTCGAGCGGGCGCGGCAGCGCCGGGCCGACCATTCGCCCGACCGTTTCGAGAAGGAGGACGAAGCGCTGCACGAACGCCGGCGGCAGGCCTTCCGCAAGCTCGCCGAGGACGAACCGGAGCGCTGCGTGATCGTCGACGGCACGCAGGCCGAGGACAAGGTCGCGGCGGAGATCCGGGACATCGTCGACGACCGCCTCGGGGCGGCCCGGTTCGAGGCGATCGGCCAGTCGCTGGGGGCAGGGCAGGCCGCCCGATGAGCGACGCGGCGCTGGACATCCCGGCGAGCCACGACGATCTCGACGGCGTGCCGCCGCCCGCGGCAACGCCCACGCTCTTCGGGCACCGGAGCGAATTCGCCGAGCTGGCGTCGGCCGAAGCGGCCGGGCGGCTGCACCATGCCTGGCTGTTTCAGGGCCCGCGCGGGGTCGGCAAGGCGACGACCGCCTTCGCTTTCGCGCGGCACCTGCTCTCGCCCGGCCATGCCAGGGGCACCGAGCCGCCGGTGTTCGATCCGGCCGACCCGGCCATGCGCCAGATCGCGCTCGGCACCTATCCCGGCCTCGTCCATGTAACCCGGCCGCCGGTCGAGAAGGGCACGGGCTTTCGCACCCAGATCACCGTCGAGGGCGTGCGCAAGCTGAACCGCTTCTTCCAGGCCACCGGTTCGCGCACGAGCTGGCGGATCGCGATCATCGATCCGGCCGACGACATGAACCGCAGCGCCGCCAACGCGCTTCTGAAGATCCTCGAAGAGCCGCCGGCGCGCTCGGTCTTCCTGATCATGAACCACACGCCGGGCCGGCTGTTGCCGACCATCCGGTCGCGCTGCCGCACGCTGCGCTTCGAGCCGCTGGGCGACGATGACCTCGCAGCGGCGACCGCCGCCGCGCTGCCGAGCGCCGGCCAGGACGAGATTGCCGCCGCCGTGCCGCTTAGCGAAGGCAGCGCACGGCAGGCGATCTCACTGATCGCTTATGGCGGGATCGAGATCCGGCAGTCGCTGCAGACGCTCATTGCAGCAGACCGGCCCGACTGGAACAGCATCCATTCCATGGCCGACGCCCTGACCCAGAAGGGGCGCGAGCAGGCCTACGAGTTTCTGATCACCGCGCTTCTGTCGGCAACAGCCGAGGCGAGCGAAGCGTGCCTGTCGCGCGGCGACAGTGCCGGGGCCGCGTCGCTCGCGGCGCTCTGGCAGGACGAGACCGCGAGGCTGCGCGAGGCCGCAGCCTATAATCTCGATCGCAAGCAGGCGCTGCTGACGCTTTTCGACCGGTTCTACCGCTGCCGCGGGGCCGCAGGCGCCGCCTGAACGCCATTGCGGCAGGTTTCGGACGCCGATCGATTGAGCCGCCTGCGCCAATGCACTATGTCGCAGGGATCACGTCGCTATCGTACCGGAGTTTGACGACAGCCCCATGGCCGAACGCTTCTACCTGACCACCGCGATCTCCTATCCGAACGGTCGTCCGCATATCGGCCACGCCTACGAGTTCATCGCGACCGACGCGCTGGCGCGCTTCAAGCGGCTGGACGGCTACGACGTGTTCTTCCTGACGGGCACCGACGAGCACGGCATCAAGATGCTGCAGAGCGCGCGCGAGCAGGGCATCAGCCCGGCCGAGCTCGCCCGGCGGAACTCGGCCGAGTTCGAGGCGATGGCGGCCCTTCTGGGCGGCACCAACGACGATTTCATCCGCACCAGCGAAGACCGGCACGTGGCCGCCAGCCAGGCGATCTGGACCAAGATGGCCGCCGCCGGAGACGTCTACAAGGACGCCTATTCGGGCTGGTACTCGGTCCGCGACGAAGCCTATTACGGCGAGGACGAGACCGAGCTGCGCGAGGACGGCAAGCGCTACGGCCCGCAGGGCTCGCCCGTCGAATGGGTGGCCGAGGAAAGCTATTTCTTCAAACTGTCGGAGTTCCAGGACCGGCTCCTGGCGCTCTACGAGGACAATCCGGACTTCATCGGCCCGGCCGAGCGGCGCAACGAGGTGATGTCCTTCGTGCGCTCGGGCCTGCGCGACCTGTCGATCTCGCGGACCACCTTCGACTGGGGCATTCCCGTGCCCGGCGACGAGAAGCACGTCATGTATGTGTGGGTCGACGCGCTCACCAACTACCTGACCGCCACCGGCTTTCCGGAGGAGGGCGAGCGCTCGGCCTACTGGCCCGCCGACCTGCATGTCATCGGCAAGGACATCGTGCGCTTCCATACGGTCTACTGGCCGGCCTTCCTGATGTCCGCCGGCCTGCCGCTGCCGCGCCGCGTCTATGCTCACGGCTTCCTGTTCAACCGCGGGGAGAAGATGTCGAAGTCGGTCGGCAACGTCATCGACCCGGCTGCCCTGGTCGAGGTCTATGGCCTTGATCGGCTGCGCTATTTCCTGCTTCGCGAGGTGCCGTTCGGCCAGGATGGCAATTATTCCCACGAGGCGATCGTCAACCGGACCAATTCCGAGCTCGCCAACGATCTCGGCAATCTGGCGCAGCGGTCGCTGTCGATGGTCGGCAAGCATTGCGGCGCCAAGGTGCCGACGCCTGGCGCCTTCACCGAGGCCGACACGGCGATCCTGACGGCGGCGAACGACCTGTTGCCCAAGGTCCGCACGATGATCGACCGGCAGGAACTGCACGGCGTTCTCGCCGCGATCATCGCCGTGGTCAGCGAGGCCAATCGTTATTTCGCTGGCCAGGAGCCATGGGCGCTGCGCAAGAGCGATCCGGCGCGCATGGAGACGGTGCTGTTCGTTACCGCCGAAATCCTGCGCCGGGTGGCGATCCTGCTGCAGCCCTTCGTGCCGGAGAGCGCCGGCAAGCTGCTCGACATTCTCGGGGTCGGCCCGGACGCCCGGACGTTCAATGAACTGACACCCGATGTCCGCCTGGTGCCGGGGGCCGACCTGCCGGCGCCGCAGCCGATCTTCCCGCGCTTCGTCGAGGCGGAAGACGCCGCATCATGATGCCGTTCCTCGTCGACAGCCATTGCCATCTGGACTTCCCGGACTTCGCCGAGGATCGCGCGGACCTGATCGTCCGCGCCAAGGCCGAAGGCGTTGGCCTGTTCGTGACGATCTCCACCTTCGTCTCGAAGATCGAGAACTTGAAGGCGATCACGCGGGACCACCCGGAGGTCTATGCCTCGGTCGGCACCCATCCGCACAACGCCGCCGCCGAGCCCGATGTCAGCACCGAAGATCTCGTCCGTCTGTCGCAGGACCAGAGGATCGTCGCCATCGGCGAAGCCGGGCTCGACTATTTCTACGACAAGGCGCCGCGCGACATCCAGGAGACGGTGTTTCGCCGGCATATCGCGGCGGCGCGCGAGACCGGGCTGCCGCTGGTGATCCATTCCCGCGACGCCGACGACGACATGATCCGGATCCTCGAGGACGAAAGCGGGAAGGGGACCTTCCCCTTCATCCTGCACTGCTTCTCCGCCGGACCGCGGCTCGCCGAGGTCGGCGTGGCGCTTGGCGGCCATGTGTCGTTCTCCGGCATCCTGGCCTTCAAGAAGTCCGAGGAGATCCGCGCCATCGCCGCCGACGTGCCGATGGAGCGCCTGCTGGTGGAGACCGACGCGCCGTATCTTGCGCCACCGCCATATCGCGGCAAGCGCAATGAGCCGGCTTACGTTCGCCATACCGCCGAGGTGCTTGCAGAAACGAAGGGAGTCGATCTGGCGACCATCGCGCGCCAGACCTCGGACAATTTCTTCGCGCTGTTCTCGAAAGTTCCCGATCCGAGAACGGCTTAGGCGGAGACGCTGAGGGTGAGCGACACGCTACGGCTGACCATTCTGGGCTGCGCTTCGTCGCCGGGCGTTCCGCGCATCAACGGCGACTGGGGCGCCTGCGACCCCACGAACCCGAAGAACCGGCGTCTGCGGTCTTCGGCGCTGGTCGAGCGGATCGGACCGAACGGCCGGACGGTCGTCGCCATCGATTGCGGCCCGGATTTTCGCGAGCAGATGCTGATGGCCCGGGTCGCACATCTCGACGCCGTGGTGCTGACCCATCCGCATGCCGACCACATTCACGGCATGGACGATCTGCGCGGCTACATGCTGACCCAGAAGTCCCGCATTCCGGTGCATTCGGACCATTCGACCCATGCCCGGGTGCTGGAAGCCTTCCGCTATTGCTTCGAGACCCCGGCGGGCAGTGCCTATCCGCCGGTGGCGCGGCATGTCGAGATCAGCGCCGGCGAGACATTCTCGGTAGACGGCGCCGGCGGCAAGCTGAGCTTCGCGCCGTTTCGCCAGGAGCACGGCTCGATCCATTCGCTGGGCTACCGGATCGGGCCGCTGTCCTATTGCAGCGATGTCAGCGACTTTCCAGACGCCGCCATCGCGGCCATCGCCGGCGCACAGCATATCGTCATCGACGCGCTCCAGTACCGGACGCATCCCAGCCATCTGTCGGTCGAACAGGCGCTCGACTGGATCGCGCGTCTCGGCGTGCCCGAAGCGACGCTGACCCACATGCATATACCGCTGGACTACGACACGCTGTGCCGCGAACTGCCGGGCCATGTGCGTCCGGGCTTCGATGGCCTGACGCTGGAATGGCCGCTCGACGCCTGAGCCGAAGCCGAGGCCGGGGGCGACCGGATCGCAGGGCCGACCGAAGGTGGACAGCGGCTAGGACACCGCCGCCCACCAGCCCCTGTGCGCTTGGTTCCATAATCTATCTTATGCAACTTAGCTGTGTGGGTTGATGGATACGGGCTCGGCTGTGGGCCGTGCGAGATGCCGCGATACGTGTCGGCAATTGGCTGGCCCTTCCCCTTGGGTCCGCTCGTCGCTATGCGGGATCGATCCGCAGGACTGTTCCGGAGTTTCGCCATGACGCCATCCAAGGACGTTGCACGCCTCGTCGAGATCATGGCGGCGCTGCGCGATCCGGTGTCCGGCTGTCCCTGGGATGTCGAGCAGGATTTCGCGACGATCGCGCCCTACACGATCGAGGAAGCCTACGAGGTCGCCGATGCCATCGAACGCAACGACGCGGTCGACCTGCGCGAGGAACTGGGCGACCTCCTGCTGCAGGTCGTCTATCACGCGCAGCTGGCAACCGAGGCCGGCCTGTTCGATTTCGGCGACGTGGTGGATGGCATCACCCGCAAGATGATCCGCCGGCATCCGCATGTCTTCGGCGATGCAGACGCGCGTTCGGCGGGCTCGGCCAAGGGCCAGTGGGAGCGTATCAAGGCCGAGGAAAAGGCCGAGCGCGCGGCTCTGCGCGAAACCGTCGCCACAGTCGCGCTGACGGCCGAGACGCGCGTCCCGGAGGCAGCAGACCAGGCCGGGTCCGGGTTTCTCGATGGGGTTCCGTCAGGCTTTCCGGCGCTGACGCTGGCGCTGAAAATACAGCAGAAAGCCGCGAAAGTCGGCTTCGACTGGGTCCGGCCGGAGCCGATCGTCGGCAAGATCGTCGAGGAGATCGACGAAGTGGCCGAGGCCGCGGAGAGCGGCGATCGCGACGCGCTGGAGGGCGAGATCGGCGATCTTCTATTCAGCGCGGTCAATCTCGCGCGCTATCACGAGATCGATCCCGAAGCCGCATTGCGGCGTTGCGTGCGCAAGTTCCGCGGCCGGTTTCGCCATATCGAACAGGAGCTTGCTGCGACGGGCCGCGCGCTGGAAACGGCCAGCCTCGATGAAATGGAAGCGCTCTGGGTCGCGGCCAAGACACGCAAGCAGCCGGCGGCCTCCTGACGGAGCCGAGCGGATCCTGAGGGTCTGTTCGGATACCGCAGTTCAAGGCTACCGCGCTCAGGCGTCCGGGCCTCGGGTGCCGGATCTCAACCGTTTCGGCTCGCCTTTTGGCTTTGCGGCGCCCTTTGTCCGGGCCGCGCGCCGGGAGGCTCCATCGGCTAGCGCGATCCAGCGCTTCGCTTCGTCCGGGTCGTCGAAGGCGGCATCCGGCATCCGGTAATAGGGCATCCGCACGGGGCTTCGGCGGGTGCGGGCGTAATGCCAGTTTCGCAGACCTTCGGCCTCGTAGATGGCATCGGTCTTGGCATCGCTCTTGAGATAGAGTTCGCCATCGACGACCAGAGCGAGGATGCGATCTCCCCTGCCCGCCGAACATCCGGCGAATGCGAAATCCGGAAACCGAAGCGAAGAGCTCGCGGAGAAAGTCCTCGTCCATCGGACCGCTCAGGCGCGATGGCAGGCGGTCATCCCGGCTGGCCGGCGAGCGCCGCCAGATCGGCCTGCTTCAGCTCGACGGATTCGCCGCAGCCGCAGGCCGAGGTCTGGTTGGGATTGCGGAAGGTGAAGCCGGACCGCAGGACGGTCTCCTCGTAATCCATCTCCGTACCGAGCAGGAACAGGACCGCTTCCGGGGCGACCAGCACCCTGGCGCCGTCCTTCTCGATCATGTCCTCGTTGGGGTTGGCTTCGGTTGCGAGGTCGATGGTGTATTCCATCCCTGCGCAGCCGCCCTTCTTGATGCCGACACGCAGGCCGAGCGCATCCGCGCCCTTGCTCGACGTGATCGCCTTGACCCGCTCGGCAGCGGCGTCGGTCATGCTCATCACGGTGAAGCGGCTCATGGCAGCCTCCTTTCGAGAAAATCTGTCACGCGGACACTATCAGAAAGATGGGGCGTTTCGCGAGGCGCCACAAGGCGAACGCTGCGTCGGCGTCCAGGCGCGGGCCATGCAACACCGCTCAGGACCGCGACCAGAGTTCACGCGTCGCAAGTTCGGCGGCATGACCGTCGGGATCGCGGAAATACAGGCTGTGGCCCCGTCCCCGCGACCATCGAACCTCGCTCTCGACCATGACGCCGCAGGCTTCGAGATGGCTGCGCCATTCATCCACCGAGCCCGGCGGAATGCCGAGCGCGAAGTGGATCGGACCCTGGCCGTCATGGGGCGGGATCGTCCCGTCCGGCGTCGCCACCGGTTCCAGCGTGGAGCCGCGGGCGAAAAGGATCAGGACCGTGCCGTCGGGCAGGCGGAAGACGCAGATGCGCTCTTCCTCGAACAGCGGCTCGATGCCGAGCAGCGCCGCGTAGAACGCCTTCGACCGCGCCATGTCGTCGACATAGAGGCAGGTTTCCAGCAATCCCGACAGCGGCGGTGTCATGGCGTCAGCGTCAGAACCAGCCGACGGCGACCTGCGCCTCTTCGCTCATCCGCTCGGGCGTCCACGGAGGATCGAAGACGAGGTCGACGCGGACCTGGCCGACACCGTCGACGGAGCTGACGGCATTCTCGACCCAGATCGGCATTTCGCCGGCCACCGGACAGCCCGGCGCGGTCAGGGTCATCTCGACGTCGACATTGCGCTCGTCGTCGATGTCGATCTTGTAGATCAGGCCGAGCTCGTAAATGTCGGCCGGGATCTCCGGGTCGTAGACGGTCTTCAGCGCGCCGACGATGTCGTCGGTGAGGCGCGTGAGCTCCTCGGCCGGGATCGCCGATTGCGTGCCGTTGTCGCCGGACGCCATGGCGACGTTGGCGGCGGCCGTGTCGTCTGCTGCGGGCTTGGGGTCGGCTTGGTCGGTCATGCGGTCATCCTTGCGGCCTGCCCCGGTTTCGCGTGATCGCGATGCTGCGGGGCCATGCCTTCAAAATCTTCTCTGGCGTGCGCCTGATCAGGCGAAGAAGCGCCGCGCCTTTTCGAGCGCCTCGGCCAGGCGATCGATCTCGTCGGTCGTATTATACATACCAAACGATGCCCGGCATGTGGAAGTCGCGCCGTATCGCTTCAAGAGCGGCTGGGCGCAGTGGGTGCCGGCGCGCACGGCAACGCCCTCACGGTCGATGACCATAGAAATGTCGTGGGCGTGGATGCCCTCCAGGTCGAAGGAGACAATGGCCCCCTTCCCCGGCGCTTCGCCATAGATGCGCAACGAGTTCACTGCGCGCAAACGCTCATGGGCGTAGTCGCGCAGGGTCTCCTCGTGGCCGGCGATCGCCTCGCGGCCGATGTGGCGCATGTAATCCAGCGACGCACCGAGGCCGATGGCCTGGACGATCGGCGGCGTGCCCGCCTCGAAGCGGTGCGGCGGCGCGTTGTAGGTCACCGCGTCCTCGGTCACCTCGACGATCATCTCGCCGCCGCCATTGAAGGGCCGGGTGCGCTCCAGCATGTCGCGCTTGCCGTAGAGAATGCCGATGCCGGTCGGGCCGTAGACCTTGTGTCCGGTGAAGACGTAGAAATCGCAGTCGAGATCCTGCACGTCGACCGGCAGGTGCACGGCGGCCTGGCTGCCGTCGACGAGCACCGGAATGCCCCTGGCATGGGCCATCGCGCAGACCGCCTTTACGTCGACGACGGTGCCCAGCACGTTCGACATGTGGGTGGTGGCGATCATCTTCGTGCGCGGCGTGATCGTCCGCTCGAAGGCGGCGACGTCGATGGAGCCGTCTTCCTCGACCGGGACGAAGACCAGCTTGGCGCCCTTCTTCTCGCGGATGAAGTGCCAGGGCACGATGTTGGAGTGGTGCTCCATGATCGTCAGGACGATCTCGTCGCCCTCGCCGATCTCGTTCATGCCGTAGCCATAGGCGACGAGGTTGATCGCCTCGGTGGCCGACCGCGTGAAGACGATCTCCTCGGCGCTCGGCGCGTTGAGGAAGTCCGACACCTTGCCGCGGGCCGCCTCGAATTCCTCGGTCGCCTTGTTGGAGAGGAAATGCAGGCCGCGATGGACGTTGGCGTAGTCTTCGGAATAAGCCTTCTGGATCGCGTCGAGCATGGCCCGCGGCTTCTGGGCCGAGGCGCCGTTGTCGAGATAGACCAGCGGCTTGCCGTAGACTTCCTTCGACAGGATCGGGAAGTCGCGCCGGATGGCGTCGATGTCGTAGGCGGGACTGGCCGCAGCCATCACGTCAGCCTTCATGGCACGGGAACTCCGGTTTGCGCGCGGGTCGCCTCGGCATGGCCAAGGGGCGAGACGGGCGCGGCCGAGATGTCGGCGCGCCCGTCAGGACCGCATTATCGCTCGTGTGCGAGCCAGGCGTCGATGCGCTCCATCAGCGCGCCTCCGGCCGCTTCATCTTCCAGCTCTTCCACGACCTCGGCGACGAAGGCCTTCACGAGCAGCGCCCGTGCCGGCTTCTCCGGAATGCCGCGCGACATCAGGTAGAACAGGTGATCGGCGTTGATCTCGCCCGCCGTCGCGCCGTGTCCGCACTGCACGTCGTCGGCGAAGATCTCCAGCTCGGGCTTGGCCGAGAAGTCACCCTGGTCCGACAGGAGCAGCGTGTTGCAGGCCATCTTCGCGTCGGTCTTCTGGGCGTCCTTGGCGACCTTGATCATGCCCTGGAAGACGCCGTGGCCACCCGTGACCACGTTCCGGAAGGTCTCCGTCGCGGTGGTGTTAGGCACCTGATGGCGCAGGGTCGTCGTCACGTCGACATGCTGGCCCTCGGTCAGAAGGTTCACGCCGCGGATGCGGATCTCGCTGTTCTCGCCAACGGATTCGACGTGAACCTCGTTGCGCACCAGCGCGCCGCCGCTGTTCAGGACGAACAGCTTGAACACGGCATTGGCGCCGACGGTCACGTTGAGCTGGCCGAGATGGGCGGCCGACATGCCCTTCGCCTGATCGATGATCCAGAGCACTTCGGCCCCGTCGGCGATGGTCAGGTGCGACACGCCGGTCGAGGGCGCGCCCGTGGCATTGCCCTCGATGCGCTCGACGAAGGTCGCGCGGGCACCCTCGCCGACCGTGCAGCGGGCAAAGCCGTGACCGCGCTCGCCGGTGCCGGCGCGCAGCTCGATCGCGGACGCCAGCGCCGTTCCGGCGGCGACATTGACCACGACGGCCGGTGCGCCGAAGGCGGCATTGACCAGGCGAACCGTATCGATCGGCCGATCGAGATGGTTCGGCGACTTGTTCCAGTCCGCCGCCTCGCTCACCGCCGCGATCTGCACGCCCTCGGGCGCGGTGGTCGCGGCCGGATCGCTCATCTCGACCACATGGCTGTTGTGCAGGAGCGGCGCCAGCAGCGCCGAATCCTCGCTCGCCGTTGCCTCGGCCGCCGGCAGGCGCCCCATCAGGGCGCGCAGATCGGTGTAGTGCCAAGCTTCGGTGCGCCGGTTGGGCAGGCCTTCACGGCGCAGGGCGTCGATGGCGGAGGCCGCCGTCGCAACGCTGCCGGCCCGCTCGGCGCTGTCGATCAGCGCCGCCTCGGCCGGGCTTCTTGTCTTGAGCTGATGCACCGACATGATCAGGCTGCCTCGTCGATCAGCTGGCCGTAGCCCTCGTTCTCGAGCTGCAGGGCCAGGTTCTTGTCGCCGGTCTTGATGATGCGGCCCTTGTAGAGGACGTGCACCGTGTCCGGCACGATGTAGTCGAGCAGGCGCTGGTAATGGGTGATGACCAGGAACGAGCGCTCCGGCGAACGCAGCGCGTTGACGCCGTCGGCGACGATCTTCAGCGCGTCGATGTCGAGGCCGGAATCGGTCTCGTCCATGACGCAGAGCTTGGGCTCGAGCAGCGCCATCTGGAGGATCTCGGCGCGCTTCTTCTCACCGCCCGAGAAGCCGACATTCAGCGGCCGCTTCAGCATGGCGGCGTCAATCTTCAGATCGGCGGCCGCAGCCTTCACCCGGCGCATGAAGTCAGGCGTGGTCAGCTCGGCCTCGCCGCGCGCCTTGCGCTGGGAGTTGAGCGCAGTCTTCAGGAAGGTCATCGTGGCGACGCCCGGGATCTCCAGCGGATACTGGAAGGCCAGGAAGACGCCCGAAGCGGCGCGCTCGGCCGGGTCCATCTCGAGGATCGACTCGCCGTTGTAGAGGATGTCGCCCTCGGTGACCTCGTAGTCGTCGCGACCGGCGAGGATGTAGGACAGGGTCGACTTGCCGGAGCCGTTCGGCCCCATGATCGCCGCGACCTCACCGTCCTGGACGGTCAGATTGACGCCGCGCAGGATCTCGGTTTCGTCGTCCGCCACGCGGGCATGAAGGTTCTTGATTTCAAGCATGTCAGTTCCTGCGATCAGTAGCTGCGCGTGTCGCGCAATTCATAGTGTTGCGAGCGTTCGTCGAACCGTTTCAGGACGCGCCGCGCCTCGTCGGGGACGTAGCTGCGCTCGTGGTCATCGCCGACAAAAGCCTTCACGTTGTCGATGGAATCGAATTCCATGATGGTGATGAACTCGACCTCGTCGGCAAGCGGGCGACGCAACACCTCAATGCGGCGGAACCCGGGAATGGCCTTGCCTTCGATGCCCTTGATCACCTCCGAGCGAAGGATCGCCTCGTACGTTTCGGCGTTTTCCGGCGTCGTGTATCCATGCCAGATCCGTTTGATCATCCCACCGAGCCTTCGAGGCTGATGCCGATCAGCTTCTGGGCCTCGACGGCGAACTCCATCGGGAGCTGCTGGATCACGTCCTTGACGAAGCCGTTGACGATCAGCGCCACGGCCTCTTCCTCGGGGATGCCGCGCTGCATGCAGTAGAACAGCTGGTCGTCCGAGATCTTCGAGGTGGTCGCCTCGTGCTCGAACTGCGCGGTGGCGTTCTTTACCTCGATATAGGGCACCGTGTGCGCGCCGCAGTCGTTGCCGATCAGCAGCGAGTCGCACTGGGTGAAGTTGCGGGCATTCGTCGCCTTGCGGTTGGCCGAGACCTGGCCGCGATAGGTGTTGTTCGAATTGCCCGCCGAGATGCCCTTGGAGATGATGCGGCTAGACGTGTTCTTGCCGAGATGCAGCATCTTGGTGCCGCTGTCGATCTGCTGGCGACCGTTGGACACGGCGATGGAATAGAACTCGCCGCGGGAATTGTCGCCGCGCAGGATGCAGGACGGGTACTTCCAGGTGATCGCCGAACCGGTCTCGACCTGGGTCCAGGAGATCCGCGAGTTCTTGCCGCGGCAGTCGCCCCGCTTGGTGACGAAGTTGTAGATGCCGCCCTTGCCGTCCTTGTCGCCCGGATACCAGTTCTGGACGGTGGAGTACTTGATCTCGGCATCGTCCAGGGCGATCAGCTCGACCACGGCCGCATGCAGCTGGTTCTCGTCGCGCTGGGGCGCCGTGCAGCCTTCCAGATAGGAGACGTAGGAGCCCTCGTCGGCGATGATCAGCGTGCGCTCGAACTGGCCGGTGTTCTTCTCGTTGATCCGGAAATAGGTCGACAGCTCCATCGGGCAGCGAACGCCCTTCGGCACGTAGACGAAGGAACCGTCGGTAAAGACCGCGGAGTTCATCGTGGCGAAGAAATTGTCGGACACCGGCACTACCGAGCCGAGATATTTCTTCACCAGCTCGGGATGCTCGCGGATCGCCTCGGAGATCGGCATGAAGATGACGCCGGCCTTCTCGAGTTCCTTCTTGAAGGTGGTGGCGACGGAAACCGAATCGAAAACGGCATCGACGGCGACGCGGCTTTCGCGCGGCGCGATCTCGTTGCCGTCCTCGTCATAGGTCGGCTCGGCCGCAGGCTTGACGACGCCGGCCAGCATCTCCTGCTCGCGAAGCGGAATGCCGAGCTTCTCGTAGGTACGCAGGATCTCGGGATCGACCTCGTCCAGCGAGGCCGGGCCGGACATGGATTTCGGCGCGGCGTAATAATGGATGTCCTGGAAGTCGATCTCGGGATAGTCGAGACGCGCCCAGGACGGGCTCTCCATCGTCTTCCAGCGCTCGAACGCCTCCAGACGCCAGTCCAGCATCCACTGGGGCTCGCCCTTCTTGGCGGAGATCAGCCGGATGATGTCTTCGTTGAGGCCCTTGGGCGCCACATCCATCTCGATGAGCGTCTCGAAGCCGTATTTGTACTGATCGACATCGATCTTGCGGACCTGATCGATGGTTTCCTGAACTGCTGGCATTCCAATTCTCCATACTCGCCGGATTCAAGGTCCGGTGGTCGGCGCGCCGCCGAAGCGCCCGGCCGCGCGGTGTAGATAGCAACGAAGCGCCCCGATTTTTAGGGCGTAGCCGATGTCCTGCGAACTCTTATCGTCACGCCGCGCGGTGGGCCCTCGCCGCCGGTGCGGCGCGCCCCGCCAGGGCGGCATATTCGCGAACGAAACGATCGAGATCGTGCGTTGCGGTGTCATAGCCGAAGCTGATGCGGATGGCACCGTCATCGGCAGAAATCTGAAGGCCTCCCCGCACCATCGCGTCGACCACATGGCTGCGACCGACCTTGCCCGACGAACATGCCGATCCGGCCGACACGGCGAGCCCGGCGAGATCGAGACCGATCTGGGCAGTTTCGGCACGCAGACCCGATGCTGCGATCGCCACCGTGTTGGGCAGGCGCGGCGCATGGCCGCCGAGAAGGGTCGCCTGCGGCACTTGCGCCAGAAGCGCGGTTTCCAGATGCCGGCGCAACGCCATCAGATCGTCGGGCGCATGCTCGAGCCGCTGCCGCGCAATACGGGCCGCCGCGCCGAGGCTTGCGATGGCCGGCACGGCCTCCGTTCCGGCGCGGCGCCCCTTTTCCTGGCCGCCGCCGCGCACGAGCGCGAAAGGCCGCGTCGCGGGATCGCGAAACATCATGGCGCCGACGCCCTTGGCCGCACCGAATTTGTGCCCGGAGACGAAAGCCGCATCGGCGCCGCTCGCCGCAAAATCGAAACCGATTCGGCCGATCATCTGGACCACATCGAGGATAAGCCGGACCGGACGATCGGCAATCGCCGTCCGGATGTCGTCCAAGGGCTGCAGGACACCGGTCTCGGAATTGGCCAGCGTCAGCGCCAGAAGGCCGGTCATGCCGTCTTCGAGGGTCTCGGCCCATGCGGCCAGGGCGGCGCAATCGACGATGCCGTCAGCATCGACCGGCAGGCGCGTCACGTCGGCGGAGGCGAAGGCACCGCCGTCACGCACGCAAGGGTGATCGGTATCGATGACGGCGAGACGCGAAACCCGCGTCTCCTGCCCATCCACGAGCCAGCGCGGCGACAGGCAGGTGGTGGCCGCCTCACTGGCGCCACTTGTGAAGGCGATCTGTTCGGCGTTGCAGCCGACGAGCCGCGCCAGTTCGTCGCGGGCGCTCTCCACCAGCTTCCTGGCGGCACGTCCTTCGCTGTGAACGGACGAAGCGTTGGCGGCATCGAGCGAGTCGATCAGCGCGGCGCGCGCTTCGGCCAGAAGCGGCGCACTCGCATTGTGATCCAGATAGAGACGCTCGTCTCTGCTCATTGCCTCTCGCAACGGTTCGGTCCGGGGCGCGATGCGCAAAAATCTTGAATTTTCGACGACGCCCGGACTACAAGACGCCTGATAGACGCCCGTAGTTTTGAATCATTCTAAACTGGACCCTACGAGGCCACTTCGGCTTCGTCAAGTCAGGCCAGCCGAGCCATCCCGCTCGCCAAGGAACATTATTATGCCCGAAGTGATCTTCAATGGCCCTGCCGGCCGCCTGGAGGGCCGTTACCAGGCCGCCAAGGAGAAGAACGCCCCGATCGCCATCGTCCTGCATCCGCATCCGCGCTTCGGCGGCACGATGAACAACCAGATCGTCTACAAGCTCTTCTACATGTTCGTGGAGCGCGGCTTCACCACCCTGCGCTTCAATTTCCGCGGCATCGGCCGCAGCCAGGGCGAGTTCGACCACGGTTCGGGCGAATTGTCGGACGCCGCCTCGGCGCTGGACTGGGTGCAGAGCCTGCATCCCGATTCCAAGCAGTGCTGGGTCGCCGGCTATTCCTTCGGCGCCTGGATCGGCATGCAGCTCCTGATGCGCCGGCCCGAGATCGAAGGCTTCTTCTCGATCTCGCCGCAGCCCAACTCCTACGACTTCTCCTTCCTCGCCCCCTGCCCGTCCTCGGGCCTGATCATCCATGGTGACAAGGACCGGGTGGCGCCGCCGAAGGACGTCCAGACCCTCGTCGACAAGCTGAAGACCCAGAAGGGCATCGTCATCACCCAGAAGACGATGGAAGGGGCCAACCACTTCTACAGCGAGCACACCGACGAGCTGCTCGGCGAATGCTCCGAATATCTCGATCGGCGTCTGGCCGGCGAACTCAGCGACCCGCGGCCGAAGCGCCTGCGCTAGGCCTCAGAACCCGGCACCGGGACGCCTGTCAGCGATCGGTGCCGGCCTCGGCGTCTCCGGCATCATCCGGCAGCGACAGGACACCGCCGGTCACCGCCTCGCGGCAGCCGGTGGTCGTCGGCCAGGTCAGCGGACGGCGGTCGAGCGACCGGATGGCGAGATAGCCCCAGGCCTCGGCCTCCATGGCATCGCCGTCGAAGCCGACCTCCTCGGCCGAGACGACCGACGCATCGGGCCCGGCGCCGGCTTTCAGATCGGCCATGATCGCCGGATGGTGGCGCCCGCCGCCGCAGATGATCCAGAGCTTCGGCTTGGCCGGAAAATGCTCGGCCGACTTCAGGATGGCCGCGGCGCTGACGAAGCATAGCGTACGCGCCACATCCTCCAGAGTGCCGCTGCCGGGCGGTGGGACCGGAAAATCGAAACGGTCCAGCGACTTCGGCGCGGGCCGGGCGAAGAAGTCCGTCGCCAGATAGCGTTCGGCCATGCCTTCGATCAGACCGCCCTCGCTGGCAATGGCGCCATTCTGGTCGTAGGGAATGCCCGCCTCGCGCTGCAGCCACTGGTCGAGAAGCGCATTGCCCGGCCCCGAGTCGAAGGCGACCGGATCGGTTTCGCCATCGAGCCAGGTGACGTTCGAGATACCACCGATATTCACGAAGACGACCGGATAGGTCCGGCGATCCGCCGGCAGGCTGCCGGCCAGCGCCGCGTGATAGGCGGGGACGAGCGGCGCGCCCTGCCCGCCGGCCACCATGTCGGCCGCGCGCATGTCATGGACCACCGGCAGGACCAGTTGGATGGCGAGGAGATCGCCCCGGCCGATCTGGACCGTCAGCGCCTCGGCCGGGCGGTGCAGCACCGTCTGGCCGTGAAAGCCGACGACATCGACCGACGCCCTGTCGATGCCGCACTCCTTGAGGAAGCGCGTGACCGCTTCGCCGTGACGGTGGGTGAGCGCGACTTCCAGCGCCGCCAGGTCGCCGGGACGTGCGTCGCGCTGCCGGATTGTCTTGGCGGTCTCCAGCGCCGCGGCGAGCTGGTCCCGGAAGGCCGCGTCATAGGCATAGACCCGCGCCGGTCCGCGTTCGACGACGGTATCGCCATCCGTGTCGACCAGCGCCACGTCGATGCCGTCGAGCGACGTGCCGCTCATCAGGCCGATGGCGCGGCGCAGCTTCGGTTGGCGCAATTTCGGCTCCACAACTGGAATTCTGGCGCAGGGCTGATAAACCGCACCCCACATCTAGCGGAGCGCCTGCCGCTCCGGCGAAAGAACAGGATCACCATTCCATGACCCGCTTCAAGTCCGAGTTCCTGGCGACACTCGCCGAACGCGGCTTCATCCACCAGACATCCGACGACAGCGGCCTCGACGAGCTGTTCCGCACCGAGACGGTCACCGGCTATATCGGCTTCGACCCGACGGCCGCCAGCCTGCATGTCGGCTCGCTGATGCAGATCATGATGCTGCACTGGATGCAGCAGACCGGCCACCGGCCGATCGCGCTGATGGGAGGTGGCACCGGCATGATCGGCGATCCGTCCTTCAAGGACGAGGCGCGCAAGCTGCAGACCGAGGACACGATCGCCGCCAATCTCGCCGGCATCAAGCGGTCGTTCCAGCCTTACATCCGCTTCGGCGACGGGCCGACCGATGCGGTCATGGTCGACAATGCCGAGTGGCTGCTGGAGCTGAACTACGTCGCCTTCCTGCGCGATGTCGGCCGGCACTTCTCGGTCAACCGCATGCTGTCCTTCGATTCGGTCAAGCTGCGGCTGGACCGCGAGCAGTCGCTGTCCTTCCTCGAATTCAACTACATGATCCTGCAGGCCTACGACTTCGTCGAGCTCTACAAGC
Organism: Aurantimonas sp.; assembly: GCF_964217435.1. NCBI lineage: Bacteria > Pseudomonadati > Pseudomonadota > Alphaproteobacteria > Hyphomicrobiales > Aurantimonadaceae > Aurantimonas > Aurantimonas sp. The sequence goes on from NZ_CAXPJM010000053.1 coordinate 66,027, forward strand.
GGACCGGCTGCAAGCTGCAGATGGGCGGCTCGGACCAGTGGGGCAACATCGTCAACGGCATCGATCTCGGCCGGCGCATGGAGGGTGCGGATCTGTACGCTCTCACCTCGCCGCTGCTGACCACCTCGTCGGGTGCCAAGATGGGCAAGACCGCCTCGGGCGCGATCTGGCTCAACGACGACATGCTCAGCGCCTATGATTTCTGGCAGTACTGGCGCAACACCGAGGACGCCGATGTCGGCCGCTTCCTGAAGCTCTACACCACCCTGCCGATGGACGAGATCGCGCGGCTCGAAGCGCTGGGCGGCTCGGAGATCAACGACGCCAAGAAGGTGCTGGCCAACGAGGTCACGGCCATGCTGCACGGCCGCGTCGCTGCCGAAGCCTCCGCCGAGACGGCGCGCAAGACCTTCGAGGAGGGTGCCCTGGCCGACAGCCTGCCGACCATCGAAGTTCCGGCGGCGTTGCTGGCCGAGGGGCTGGGCCTACTGTCGCTGCTGGTCTCGGCCGGCCTTGCCGGCTCCAACGGCGAAGCACGTCGGCACATCAAGGGCGGCGCCGTGCGGGTCAACGACGCGCAGGTGACCGACGAGCGGCTGACGGTCGGCACGAACGCTCTCGTCCAGGGAGTCGTCAAGCTGTCGGTCGGGCGCAAGAAGCACGTGCTGGTCCGGCCCGCCGACTGAGCAGCGGCACGCGCCCGCGCTGCGGGGCGTCAGTACTCGAAGATGCGCCGGAAGATGCCCGGCGCGATGGCGGAGATCGGGTTCACCGACAGGGTCGGGTCGTCGAGCGGCCCGGCCAGACGGTAGGTGATCCCGATCAGGCCGCCCTCCTGGCCATTACCCAGAATGCCGCCGAAGAAGGGGATCGCGCCGAACAGGCGGTTCACCCCATAGGCGGGCATGAAGGACCCGTCGATGGCGATGCGCTGGGCGTCGTCGACGATCACGCCCTCGAAGCTCGATCCGAAGATCGGCCCGCGAATGATGCCGTCACGGGCCACCAGCCGCGACCCGTTCCAGGCGAGTTGGGCCGAGGCCGCGTCGAAATAGGCATCCGAGGTCTGCAATTCCTGGCCCACGGCGCCAGCGAGACTGGCCTCGCGGTCGCGGGTCGTGCCGACGAGCCGCGCCAGCCGCGATTCGTTCACCAGCGTGAAGTCCTGCAGCGCCAGCTTGCCGCCATATTGGGCGGGCTGGTTGCCCGCCATGGCGAGCCGCGCCTTGCCGCCATACATGTTGGAATAGAGCCCGGTGAAGCGAAGCAGCGCGCCCGCGTCATCGGTGCTGAGTTCGACGCTTCGGCCTTCGCCGCGCTTCTGGATCGCCATCCGCAGCGGCGAGCCGTCCGCCGCCACGGCGGCGATGTCGGCCACCGGCGCGCCGGACGACTGCTGGCGAAAGGCGATGGTAGCATTGCGCAGTTCCTCGCCGCCGAAGCCGATCAGGCGATCCACCGCGATCGACAGGTCGAGCGGCGCCTGGCGGGTTCCGGTATCGGTCGCCGATGCCATGCCGCCGGCGCGCAGCCGGGCAAGGCCCGCCCGCGCATCGAGGCTACGTCCCGTCAGCGCCACCTTGAAGCCGCCGTCCTCGCGCCGGACGCTGCCGGAAAAATTGTCCGACCGGCTGAAGGCCGCCTTGTCGATCGTCACCGATTTCAGGCCGCCGCCATCGGCCTCGGCCCGCCCCTCGGCGTGGAAGCCTTCGCCTTCGAGCTTGGCGTTGGTCAGGCTGAGCGTGTTGTCGTCCGTCGTCATGTCAAAGGACAAAGAGGCCGGCACGCCGGGCCCCTTGCTCCAGCCCGTCGCCGGCAGCCGCAGGCGCGCGGCGGACAGATCGATCGCGGCGCGGTAGGTGTCGCCGGACCGCACCAGCGTCGCCGACAGGGCGCCGTCCACGACGTCGTCCAGGGTCGGAAGAATGGCCTGGAGCTGGCTCTTTTCCAGTTCGGTCGTGATGGTCAGGGACCGCTCGCCGACCGGGTTCGGCTTCAGCGGTTCGGCAAAGGCGATCCGGGCCGGGACGCCGTCGATCGTTGCGTCCACCTCGCCGAAGACCGTGCCCGGCGACAGGCTCGCCATGCCGGTGATCGCGCCGAGCTGGCGCCCTTCCAGCCGGCGTTTCAGCCCCACGTTGTCGAGGTCGGCGATTACCGTCCAGTTCTGCAGGACGGATTTCTCGCCCGGGCGGCCGAGGAGGAAGCGGGCATTCACCCCGGCCGTTGCCGCACCCGAGACCTCGTCGCTCTTCCAGCCGATCTTATCGAGTGCATTGACGGGGTCCCGGTCGGCGATCTCCAGAAGCGCCTGGGCCGGGCCGCCGATATTCAGCGAGAGCGACGCGATCACGCCGGCCTCTTCGCGTTCGAACTGGAGCGACGATGGCAGGATTGTCACCTCGGGAACCGCCGCGACCGTCGCCGAAGCGACCGAGATCACCGTCCTGCCGGCCCGAAAATCCAGATCGCCCGTGACGGCGGAGAGGTCGGGAAGATCGCCGACCGTGGCAAAGGCGGCACCGTCGATGGCAAGGGCGAGATGCATCTCCTCGGCGCTCGGGCTGATCTCGGGGTCCAGGATCTTCGGCAGCCGGTCGACGGACACGTCGAGCGTAAAATTGCCGCCCTCCACCCTGCCCGCATCGCCGGCATGGTCGATGACCCAGGATCGCGCCTCGGGCGAGATGATGATCGGCCAGAAGGCCTTCACCGTGGCCGCGTCGACATTGTCGAAGGTCAGGTCGGCCCGGATGCGGTCCTCCGGCTCCATCCCGCCCAGTGCTGCGGCCCCGGCCAGCCCGCCATCGCCGGTGTCCAGGACCAGACGCTCGATGTCGGCCGCCGCATCGGCCGGATCGAACCAGCCGCCCAGCGTCAGCTCGGCGGATCGTGGCGCGCCATCGCCCCCCGCGGTCGAGATCAGACGCGAACTGGCAAGGCTGAAGCCGTGATGGCCGGCGGCGTCGGCGACGAGGTTCAGCCCGCCGCGAAACTCAGCCTCGACCGACGCGGTCTCGATACGGCCGGCGGAGACGCGCGCATAGCTGCGCCCCTCGTCGAGTGTCAGTTCCAGGACGCCGCTCTGCAACGCGACGGGCATGCGGCCGATCAGGCGGCCTTCGCCGGCGTCGAGCCGTACGCGCAGGTTCCGGCCGGCGTCGGTGGTGGCGAGTTCGGCGGCCAGCGAAGCCGCCCCCTCGAAGGCGACGGATCGGTCCGCCACGTCCTGCGGTGGTTCGCCGAAGGCCAGCGGCAGCGGAGCGGTCTGGAGCGACAGTCCGGCCAGCCTGTTGCCGTCCGGGGCCAGGGTGGCGCGCCCGGTCACCGCGATGTCGCGACCGGCAAGGTGCGCCGTCAGGTCGATGGCGGTTTCACCCTGGCCGACGCGGCTGACCGTCAGGCGGTCGAGCCGCGTGTCGGGATCGGCGTTCAGGCTGGCGACGTCGGCCACCTCCAGCAGGCGCAGCCCGGCGTCATCGAGGGCCGTGAAGATGCGATCGGCCGTCCGGAAGATCTCATCCGGTACGAAGGGCTCGCCATCGTCCTCGCCCTCCAGGCTGCCCGGGTCCAGTCGCACCCGCTCCACGGCGAGGGTTTCGAGCGCGAGATTGCCGGACAGCAGGCTGGAGACGCCGATGCCGGCGCGCACCAGCGCCACCGTGCCGACCGTTTCGCCGGTCTCGCGATCGCGCAGGGCGACATCGGAGAAGCCCAGCCCGATCCGGCCGCTCGGGCCGATGCCGATCGTTTGCTGGCCCAGCGCGACGACATAGCCGGGACCAAGGGCGTTCGAGGCGAGCTCCTCGGTCTTGCGCCGCAGCAGGTCCTGGCCCGAATCGGTCCACAGGATGGCGGCGGCAAGCCCGCCGATCAGCAGGGCCGCGCAGATCGCGATGCTGGCCGTGCCGGCCAGGATACGGACGACAATCTTCATCTTCGGCGAAACGCCTCCGGACTGCGACCAGCCTCGTGCGCAGGACGGAATGGAATCTGCGCAGACATGGCGTCTCGGCGCTCCCCTGTCGACGCCGTTTCGAACCGGACGCCGCGCGTTGAACAATACGTCGCGCGGAGCATGCTTTCGCCCGCGCATCTCATCCGGCATCTTCGCCACCAGATCGTCAGCCGCCGGCTGATTCGTCCAGTCACCCTCTCCTGACGCACGATTTCCCCGAAAGGATGGCACGCCATGCCGATTTCAGCCGGTGAACCCTGTCCGACATTCAGGCTGCCCGACGATCACGGCGCGGTGGTCGCGTCCGACGATCTCCTCGGCAAGCCGTATGTCCTCTATTTCTATCCCAAGGACGATACCTCCGGTTGCACGCTTGAAGCTGTCGAGTTCACGCGGCTGAAGAGCGATTTCGACGCGATCGGCGTTCCGGTCTTCGGTGTCTCGCCGGATCCGGTGAAGAAGCACGGCAAGTTCCGCGACAAGCACGAGCTCACCGTCCGGCTGCTGTCGGACGAGGAGAAGACGCTGCTGTCGGCCTTCGGCATCTGGGTCGAGAAGAGCATGTACGGCCGCAAATACATGGGCGTCGAGCGGACGACGGCGCTGGTGGCGGCCGACGGCACGGTGGCGCGGCTCTGGCCCAAGGTGAAGGTGCCGGGGCACGCCGAGGAGGTTCTGGAGGCCGCGCGCCAGCTGTCTGCCACGACATGAGCAGCGAACCGCGCGAGGCCGGCGCCCCGGCAACGCTGCGCCAGGCCGCGATCGAGGCGCTCATGGCGGCCGATCTCGATGAAAAGGTCGAGCGCACCAACCTCGCCTGCCGGCTGTGGTTCGGTCGCCGCCTCGGGCTGCACGCTCCGCACGATCCGGCGCTGCCCGACCGGCCGGGCCGCCCGGCCGAGCCGGTCCTCGTCTCGCCGCGCACGGTCAAGCGCCGCTCGGTGCACACCGAAACAGGCCGGATCGCGCTGATCCACGCGCTCGCCCATATCGAACTCAACGCCATCGACCTGGCGCTCGACATCGTGGCGCGCTTTGCCAGCGAACGCGTGCCGCGTTCCTTCTTCGATGGCTGGATGACGGTGGCGCTGGAAGAGGCCAAGCATTTCCGGCTGCTGTCGCGACGGCTGGAATCGCTCGGCAGCCATTATGGCGCCCTGCCCGCCCATGACGGGCTCTGGCAGGCGGTGGAGGCGACCGCCCACGATCTGGGCGCACGGCTGGCGGTGGTGCCGCTGATCCTCGAAGCCCGCGGGCTCGACGTCACCCCGTCCCTGCTGGAAAAGCTGCTGGAGGTCGGCGACGCCGACACCGCCGCGATCCTGGAGATCATCTACCGGGACGAGAAGAAGCACGTGGCGATCGGCGCCAAATGGTTTCGCTTCCTGTGCGCCCGCGAGGGCCGCAATCCGGCGCAGCGGTTCCAGGAACTGGTGCGGGCGAGCTTCCGCGGCGACGTGAAGGCGCCCTTCAACGATCGCGCCCGCGCCGAGGCCGGCCTGACACCCACCTTCTACCGGTCACTCTCGCCGCTCTCGAGCTGAGCTCGGGGGCCGGTCACGCCTGCGAAAACGGGTCCGGGCGCCCGTCGGCAGCGGCCGGAAGGCGGTCGATCGGCTGCCGATCAAAGGAATGTTAACCTTACCCGAGTGTAATCAGGCGGTCGACGGGACATCGCGTCCCGGTATCCGGGGATGGGTAATGGCTGCGGTGAAGCACAGGCGAACATTCGGCGATCGACGCGAACCGCATACGGTGATCATCGCGCGCGGCGAACAGGTTCGCTACTTCACCATCGGCCGCAAGGCCCTGATGCTCGGCTCGGCCCTCGCCGCCCTCGTCGTGGTCACCTGCGTCGCGATCCCCTCCTACTATCTCCTGCAGGACGACCTCACCGTGCGCTATGCCGAGCGCCAGTGGAAGGTGACCCGCGACTACGAACAGCGGATCGCGGCGCTGCGGGCGCAGCTCGACACCGCCACGAGCCGGCAGTTCCTGTCCGAGAAGATGGTCGAGACCAAGGTGGAAGTGCTGCTCGACCAGCAGGAGGAACTGACCGCCCGCTACGACAAGCTGCAGCCGCTTCTCGAACGGGCCAAGGCCACCGGGATCATTACGACGGCCGTCCCGCTGCCGACGCAGAACCCCCGCACCTCGCCCGCCGATGAGGCGCCCTTGGAGACGGAGCCGGCGCTCGAAGCTCATGGCGATTCGCTGGACGAGGACGAGCCGATGCTCGACACGATCCGCACCAGCGCGATTCCCGGCGATGACTGGCGCACCGCGCCGATGACGGCCGCGGCGACCGCAGCGGCCGCGAAAGTCGGGCCGCGCCGCTTCGACGTCTCAGAAGCCGCGATCCGTCAGATCGGACGCTCCATCGACATGGCCGAGCTTCGCCAGATCGGCGACCTCCAGAGCCTCGCCGCCAAGGCACGCACCCGCACCGTGCGCATCGCATCGGCACTGACCGCGATCGGCATCGACCTGCCGCCGGACACCGTCGGTTCGGCCGTCGGCGGACCCTACGAGCCCGCGCCCGCCGATTTCGATTTCGAGGAATCCTACGCCGAACTCGATGCCGCGCTCGATACGCTGAAGAAGCTGCATGACGTCGCCGAGCGGCTCCCCCTGACCGAGCCGATGCCAGCGAGCACCCGCTCGAGCACCTTCGGCATCCGTTCCGACCCGTTCCTCGGCAAGCGCGCCCTGCATGCGGGGATCGACTATGCCCGCCCGAGCGGCTCGGCGGTCTCGGCCGTTGCGCCAGGCAAGGTCGTGCGCGCCGGTCGGGCCGGCGGCTACGGCAATCTGGTCGAGATCGACCACGGCAACGGCATCACCACCCGCTACGGCCACATGTCCCGGATCGACGTGTCGGTCGGCGACGAGGTGGGGCGCGGCACCCGCATCGGCGCGGTCGGCAGCACCGGTCGCAGCACCGGGCCGCATCTCCACTACGAAGTGCGCCGCGACGGCAAGGCCGTCGATCCGATGCGCTTCCTGCGCATTCGCGACCGGATCCGCCTGCCGTCCTGACACGGGGCCACGGTTTGCACCGGGCGCAACGCAAAACGGGCCACCGTTTCCGGCAGCCCGCTGAATGCTCTTGCGTCGATGGCGTCAGTCGATGTCGTCGACCGCGGCGTCGCCGCCATGGACCCGGTGCGCCAGCGCACCCTCCATGAACGGGTCCAGCCCGCCGTCCAGGACTTCCTGCGGCGAGGTGCTCTCGATGCCGGTCCGCAGATCCTTGACCATCTGGTACGGCTGCAGGACGTAGGATCGGATCTGGTGGCCCCAGCCGATATCCGTCTTCGAGGCCGCCTCGGCATTCGCCGCATTCTCGCGACGTTCGAGCTCGGCCTCGTAGAGCCGGGCGCGTAGCATGTTCCAGGCGGTCGCCCGGTTCTTGTGCTGCGAACGCTCGGCCTGACACTGGACCACGATGCCGGTTTCCAGATGCGTGATGCGCACGGCCGAGTCGGTCGTGTTCACGTGCTGACCACCGGCGCCGGACGCCCGGTAGGTGTCGATGCGGACATCGGATTCGTTGACGTCGATGTCGATCGAATCATCGACCACCGGATAGACCCAGACCGAGGCGAAGGACGTGTGCCGCCGCGCCTGGCTGTCATAGGGCGAGATCCGCACGAGCCGGTGGACGCCGGATTCGGTCTTCATCCAGCCATAGGCGTTGTGGCCCTTGATGAGCAGCGTGGCCGACTTGATGCCCGCCTCTTCGCCGGAATGCTCTTCCAGGACCTCGACCTTGAACTTGGCGCGCTCGGCCCAGCGCATGTACATGCGCTGCAGCATCGCCGCCCAGTCCTGGCTCTCGGTGCCGCCGGCGCCCGAATGAACCTCGACATAGGTGTCGTTGGAATCGGCCTCGCCGGAGAGGAGCGTCTCGATCTGCCGCTTGTCGGCCTCGGCCTTGATCTCGCGGATCGCAGCCTCGGCTTCCTTGACGATCTCGGCGTCCTTCTCCTCCTCGCCCATGGCGATGAGTTCGATATTGTCCTGCAGCGACTGGTTCAAGCGGTTCACCGCGCCGATGGCGGTGTCCAGGAACTGGCGTTCGCGCATGAGCTTCTGCGCTTCGGCCGGATCGTCCCAGATGGTCGGATCTTCCGCCTTGTTGTTCAGCAGGTCGAGGCGTTTGAGAGATTTCTCCCAGTCAAAGATGCCTCCTCAGCAGGCTTATGGCCTGCTTGATTTCGTCGACAAGGTTCTCGATCTCGGCGCGCAAGCCGCAATCTCCTAAATCCTGAGGGTATGGTCTCGCACCGGCGAGGAAGGCCTCGCCGTCGCGCGGGCGACGCCGGAGCCGGATCGCCGGTCGGGGTGGCTCTATAACGGTCCGTGGCCGGCTTGGCTAGAACAGCCCGCCGCCACCACCGCCCTGGACGATGGCCTGCTCGGCCTCCTGCGAGACCTGTCCGGAGCCGAAGCCACCGGCCATCTCGTCGGCGCCGATGATGTTGAAGGTGTCGGACGGCCCGGTGCCGGGCTTGAACGCCTCCATGATGACGTCGCCGCCCGAACCGCCGGAGCGCATGCCCGTCTTCCGGTTCACGGCGATCAGGTCCATGCCCTCGGGCACCTTGAACTCGACCGGCGGCACGCCTTCCAGGGCATCCTCCATGAAGTCGATGAACACCGGTGCCGCCATGCCGCCGCCGGTGGCGCCGCGGCCCATCGGGGTCGGGTTGTCGTAGCCGAGGAACACGCCGGTCACGAGGTCCGGGGTGAAGCCGACGAACCAGACGTCCTTCTCCTCGTTGGTGGTGCCGGTCTTGCCGGCGATCGGAACGCCGAGCGCAGCCACACGGGTGGCGGTGCCGCGCTGGACGACGCCCTCCATCATCGAGGTGATCTGGTAGGCGGTCATGGGGTCGAGCACCTGATCGCGCTCGTCGACCAGTTCCGGCTCGCTCTGGCCGTCATAGGCCGGCGCGTCGCAGGTCTGGCAGATGCGCTGGTCATGCTTGTAGATGGTCTTGCCGTAGCGATCCTGGACCCGGTCGATCAGCGACGGCTCCAGCGAGCGGCCGCCATTGGCGATGACCGAATAGGCCGACACCATGCGCAGCACGGTGGTCTCGCCGGCGCCGAGGGCCATCGGGAGGTATTTGCCGAGATTGTCGTAGATGCCGAAACGCTCGGCATATTCCGCGACAAGGTCCATGCCCATGTCCTTGGCGAGCCGGATCGTCATGAGATTGCGGCTCTTCTCGATGCCGAGGCGCAGGGTGGAGGGACCGGCCGAGCCGCCGCCGTAATTGGACGGCTCCCAGACACCGCCATTGCCGTCCGGCAGTGAGATCGGCGCATCCATGATCACCGAGGACGGCGTGTAGCCGTTGTCCAGCGCCGCGGCGTAGACGAAGGGTTTGAAGGACGAACCGGGTTGGCGATAGGCCTGGCTGGCGCGGTTGAACTCGGACTGGGCGAAGGAGAAGCCGCCGACCATCGCGACGACACGTCCGGTCTTGGGCTCCATCGCCACCAGTGCGCCCTGCACCTTCGGCGGCTGGCGCAGCCGGTAGCCGGCGCCCTCTTCCTTCTTCTCCACATAGACGACGTCGCCGCGCGACAGCACCTCGGCGGCGGAGCTGACATTGCCCTTCCGATCCTCGGTGTTCAGGCGCAGGGCCCATTTCATGTCGTCCCTGGCGATGCTCGCCAGCTCGCGCTCGGCGCCGCGGGCGCCCGACATGTCGCGCGGCGGCTGCAGGCCGATCTCCACGCGGCCCGCCTCGGCGGTCAGGACGACGGCCAGACGCCATTCGGGGACATCGGCGAGCGGCTCGATTTTGGCCAGCGACTGACCCCAGTCGCTGCCGATCTCGACCCGGGTCACCGGCCCGCGCCAGCCGCGCTCCTCGTCATATTTGATCAGCCCGTGCTGGAGCGCCTTGCGCGCCTCCGCCTGGAGCGTCGGATCGAGGGTCGTGCGGACGGACAGACCGCCCTCGTAGAGTGCGTCGACGCCGTAGCGCTGGATGATCTCGCGGCGCACGTCCTCGGTGAAATATTCCGACGACGCCAGATAGGTGCCGGTCGGCCGCGGATTGACGTCGAGCGGCTTTTCCTGCGCCTCGCTGGCGGCCTCGGCGGTGATGAAGCCGTTGGCGGCCATCTGGTCGATGACCCAGTTGCGGCGCTCGATCGCCCGGTCCGGATCGCGGAACGGATTGTAGTTCTCCGGCGCCTTCGGCAGCGCGCCCAGATAGGCGGCTTCCTCGATGGTCAGCTCGTTCACCGACTTGTCGAAATAGGCCAGCGCCGCGGCGGCGACGCCGTAGGAGCCGAGGCCGAGATAGATCTCGTTCAGATAGAGCTCGAGGATCTTGTCCTTGGAATAGGCCTGCTCGATGCGCAGCGACAGGATCGCTTCCTTGATCTTGCGGTCGAAGGTGCGCTCGTTGGTCAGAAGGAAGTTCTTGGCGACCTGCTGGGTGATGGTCGAGGCGCCCTGCATGCGGCCGCCCTTGGCCAGCACCATCACGGCGCGCGCCACGCCTTCGATGTCGACGCCCGGATGCTGGTAGAAATTCTTGTCCTCGGCGGAGAGGAAGGCGTTCTTGACCAGATCCGGCACCGCCTGGATCGGCAGGAACAGGCGCCGCTGGCGCGCGTATTCGGCCATCAGCGAGCCGTCGGCGGCGTGCACCCGCGTCGTGACGGGCGGCTCGTAGGCCGCCAGGACCTGATAGTCCGGCAGGTCACTGCCCATCTTCTCGATGTACCAGGCGAAACCGCCGGCCACCACGAGGAAGAAGACGGCACCGATGGCAAAGAAATAGCCGAGCAGTCTGATCATCGAAACTCCGTCCGCCCTGCGCCGCCGCGCCGGTCCGGTTCATGCTCCCCGCATCGGCTCGCAAGCCTTGGCCGGGAATTTGCAACATCCGCCGCGCATGGGACGCAGCGAACGTCCTTTTAACGTTTTCCTGCTGCGCAAATGCGGCGAGGCCATGGACATGGGTGCATGACGGCCCCGCAATGCAGGCAAGCGTTGTCGATTTACCACATCCGCCCGGATGCGCGTGCCCGATTAGCCGGGCTTGCGCGGTTCGGCGACCTTTTCCCCGAAGAAATCCATCACCGCCCGGGCGATCGCCGCGGCGGTGTCCTTGCGCCAGGCGTCGTCCGTCAGGAGCTTCTCGTCCTCGCGATTCGACAGGAAGCCGAGTTCGACCAGCACCGAGGGGACGTCCGGCGCAGTCAGCACCTTGAATCCGGCCGAGCGTTTCGGCCGGTTGATCAGGCGGATGTCCTCGCGCCGCAGGTCCCGGACCAGCGACGAGGCGAAATGCTCGGAGAAGCTGACGGTCTCGCGCCGGGTCAGGTCGAGAAGGATGTCGAAGACGGTCGGCTCGTCGCGCTGCCATTCCTCGCCGGCGAAGCGGTCCGCCGCATTTTCCGACGCGGCGATCTCGCGCGAGAGCTCGTCCGAGGCGGTCTCCGAGAGCGTATAGACGGTTGCGCCCCGCAGATCGGCGTAGCGGATCGAGTCGGCATGGATGGAGATGAACAGGTCGGCGCGTTCGCGGCGGCCGATCGCCGCGCGCTCCTCCAGCGGAATGAACGTGTCGTCGTCGCGGGTCAGCGTCACCTCGACATCGCCGCGGGCCTGCAACGCATCGCGGAGAGCCAGCGCCATGGCGAGGTTGATCTCCTTCTCCAGCGTGCCGGATTTCGACACGGCGCCCTTGTCGACGCCACCATGTCCGGCGTCGAGCACGACCTTCAGGACACGCCCCTGCGGCACGGCCGCCGGCACATCGGGTCCGGCGTCGGCGGTCTCCGGCGCCGGCCTCGACGGTGACGCCGCAGCGATCTTGCCGGACGTGGCCGGACGAATGGTCAGGGAGAGCGTCTCGCCATTCGCCGTCGCGGCGCGGTCGAGTTCGGCGCTGGCCGCACCCTTGAGGGTGAAGATGAAGCGATAGCGGTCGGCCGCGACCAAGCCATGGCGGCTCGCCGAGACGAGCGCGTTGTCGGGCGGCGCATCCAGCGCGGCAGCCGAGAGGGTGTCCTCGAAATCGACGGCGATGCGCTCGGGATTGCGCAGATGCAGAACCCGCGCCTCGGGCTTGCCGATGACGTCGAACGCGACGGTGAAGGCGTCTGCGTCGGCCGCCTGGGTCACCGCGGTGATGATCCGGTCCTCGGCCAGCGCGGGATAGTGGGCGCCCCACAGCAGGAGCGCCACCACAGCCGCCAGGGCTGCCCGGGCAAGCTCAGCCACCACGTTCCGGCATCGTCCTGTCATTGCACCCCTTCCCGGTCGCAGCGTGTCGCGTCCTCTGCGCGATAGGCCATCCCTGCTGACGCGACAATGTTGATGAGACTGGGGCGACGGCTCAAAGTCGCGCGGCCGAAACGCTGCGGCGGCTGTCGCCGCTCCGGCGACAGCCGGTATGCCGCTTCGCGCCCACGCCTCGCGCGATCTCTTACCTTGCGACCACAATCGCCGCGCCGCACTTGTTTATTAGGCATTCCCGTCATAAAATCGAACCGAGGCTTAGTGATGCGGAATCACATGCAGCTGCCGATTCGGAGGCACGAGTGCCCCGCGGACGTCGGCACGGCTGCGGCGAAAACGTCGCGGCAGGTTTGCGATCCTGCGACCAGTCACCGGGCCTCGAGCAGAATTTTCATTTCGCCGCAGGAGTTTCCTTCCCGGCGGATTTCCAACGTCGCGAATGTGCCCGGCTCGCAAGCCGCCAATTCGCCCGTTTCGTCGGCCGCCCGAGCGGCCATGTAGTTGTTACAGGTCGAATCTTGTCACCAGCTCCCGTTCTCCGATACCCGCCGCATCCCTTCACAAGGGGTCTGGCGCCGTCGAGTCACGGCCGCGCTGCAATGCCAGATTCCACCGATACGGGCTCGCGCCCTCCCGTCGACAGGCAGGCGCATGACGCCTTGCCGCGACCTGGTGCGAGCGCCCGGGAGTCCTTTCATGGCAAACAAAATGCTGATCGACGCGTCCCACCAGGAGGAGACGCGCGTCGTCGTCGTCCGGGGTAGCCGGGTCGAGGAATTCGATTTCGAATCCGAACACAAGAAGCAGCTCAAGGGAAATATCTATCTGGCGAAGGTAACGCGGGTCGAACCCTCGCTCCAGGCCGCCTTTGTCGAGTATGGCGGCAACCGCCACGGCTTCCTCGCCTTCAGCGAGATCCATCCCGACTATTACCAGATCCCCAAGGCCGACCGTCAGGCGCTGATCGAGGAAGACCTCCAGCGCGCGATGGAAGAGGAAGAGGCCGACGAGCCGAAGCCGACCCGTTCGCGTCGCGGATCGCGCAGCAAGTCTGCCGCACACAGCGACGAGACCGTCTCGGAAAAGGCCGAGGTCGACGAGAACGGTGACGAGGCCGGCTCCGACGCAGCGCCGAGCGACGCCGATCAGGGCGAGGCCCATGGCGACGAGACCGAAATCCGCGCCGCCGAGTCCGACGACGATCACGACGCAGACGCCGATGCCGATGGCATCACGACGTCCGGCGGCGACGGTGACGACGAGGAGAACGGGTCCGAGCGGTCTTCGCGGGGCCGGCGCGGCGGCCGTGGTCGGCGCGGGCGCACCCGCGCGTCCGGCGACGACGAGAGCAATGGCGACGAGGACGGCGACGACGAGATCGACCAGATCGGCTCCGAGGACGCCATGGAGGAAGTGCCGGTCCGCCAGGCACGCCAGCGCCGCCAGTACAAGATCCAGGAAGTCATCAAGCGTCGGCAGATCCTGCTGGTCCAGGTCGTCAAGGAAGAGCGCGGCAACAAGGGCGCGGCCCTGACCACCTATCTGTCGCTGGCCGGTCGCTATTCGGTGCTGATGCCGAACACGGCGCGTGGCGGCGGCATCTCGCGCAAGATCACCAATGCGGCCGACCGCAAGCGGCTGAAGGATGTCGTGCGCGAGCTCGACGTGCCGCGCGGCATGGGCATCATCCTGCGCACGGCCGGTGCCAACCGCACCAAGCCGGAGGTCAAGCGCGACTACGAATATCTGATGCGGCTGTGGGAGACGGTGCGCACCGTCACGCTGTCCTCGATCGCCCCTGCCCTCGTCTACGAGGAAGGCAGTCTGATCAAGCGATCGATCCGCGACCTCTACAACAAGGACATCGACCAGATTCTCGTCGCCGGCGAGACGGGCTACCGCGAAGCCAAGGACTTCATGCGGATGCTCATGCCGAGCCAGGCGAAGGTCGTGCAGCCCTATCGTGACCCGACCCCGATCTTCGTGCGGCAGGGCATCGAATCGCAGCTCGACAAGATGGTGCAGCCCCACGTCACGCTGAAGTCGGGCGGCTACATCATCATCAACCAGACCGAGGCGCTGGTCGCCATCGACGTCAATTCGGGGCGTTCCACCAAGGAACACTCGATTGAGGACACGGCCTATCAGACCAACATGGAAGCCGCCGAAGAGGTGGCGCGCCAGCTGCGTCTGCGCGACCTCGCCGGCCTCATCGTCATCGACTTCATCGACATGGACGAGAAGCGCAACAACCGCGCCGTCGAGAAGAAGATCAAGGAGTGCCTGAAGAGCGACCGGGCCCGCATCCAGGTCGGCAGCATCTCGCATTTCGGCCTGCTGGAAATGAGCCGTCAGCGGATTCGCGCCAGCGTGCTGGAATCCACCATGCAGACCTGCCCGGTCTGCGAGGGCACCGGTCATATCCGCTCGTCCTCGTCGTCGGCGTTGCACGTGCTGCGCACGATCGAGGAGCATCTGCAGAAGCACGCCGATCACGATCTCATCGTCAAGGTTCCGACCTCGACGGCGCTCTACGTGCTCAACGAGAAGCGCCAGCGGATCGAGGAACTCGAGCACCATCACGGCCTGCGCATCATCCTGGAAGCCGACGACAGCGCCGGTCACCAGGCGATCACCATCGCCCATGGTGCCGAAGCGACGAAGCCGGAAATCACGATCGATGCCGGCCAGCCGGACGCCCTCGCCGTCAGCGATGCGCTCGACGACGCGGCGGACGAGGAAGCGGCACGCCGCTCGGCCGACGAGCTCGACCGGATCGCCGAAGAGAAGCCTGCGGCTGAAGAAAAGGGCCGTGCGGAGGAAGACCGGAACGGATCGGACAATTCGGAAGGCGGCGGTCGTCGCCGCCGCCGGCGTCGGCGCAAGCGGTCGGGCGACGAGGACGAGACTGTCGCCGACGGCCAGTCGCGCGACGACCGTTCGGATCAGGACAATGGCGACGATCGCGACGGCGATGCCGAAGGCGACGACGAGACGGATGGCGGCGCACATCGCAGCACCAGCCGGACCGACGACGACAGCGACCGGGGCCGCAAGCGCCGCCGTCGCGGCCGTCGGGGTGGTCGCCGCAACCGCGAGGACCAGAATGGCGAGGGCGAATCCGGCCAGCCGTCCGGTGACGTCGCAGCCGATCAGGCTTCGGACGCGCAGCCGATCCACGCCACCGCAACGACGGTGATGTCGGATCAGGTCGCCGCAACGCCGGCCCCGGTCGCCGAGGATGCGCCGGTGGCGTCGCCCGCCGAGCCGGTCGCCGCGCAGAGCGAAGCGGCCGACAACGCCGACACGGCGGTCGTGGCAGAGCCTGCAATGCCGGCTCTGGCCGCCGAGCCGGTGGCCACCAGCGAGCCGGCACCGGTCGAGGCACAGCCTGTCGCAGTCGAAGAGACCGCGGCGGCCGCTGCCAACGACGATACGCCCGCCGCGCCGGAATCGTCCGATCCGGTGGTCACGTCGAGCACCTCGAACGATGCCGAGGCCAAGCCCGAAAAGCCGCGCCGCACCGGCTGGTGGGCGCGCCGGAGCTTCTTCTAGGGCGACCGCGCCGCCTCGCGCCCAGGCGCGGGACACGGCAGACATGAAAACGGGCGGCCCATCGGGCCGCCCGTTTTGCGTTCCGGGTCTGTTGTTGTGAGCCGGGACCGGCGCTGTCGGTCAGCCGGCGCGGCGGTCGGCGATCCGGTCCAGCGCCTCGGCGAGCGTTGCGTGATCGCAGGCATAGGACAGCCGCACGAAGTTCTCGCCGCGGCGGGTGTCGAAGTCGGTACCGGGGGTGATCGCCACATGGCAGCGCTGGAGGATGTCGGCGGCGAACTGCGTGGCGCCGGATTCGCCCTCGGGGATCGCGGCATAAGCGTAGAACGCGCCGTCGATGGGCGCGATATCGCGGAAGTTGAGCTCGGGCAGCCGGCTGGCGATGAGGTCGCGATTCTGCACATAGCCGTCGCGCACGACGTCGAGCTCGGCCGCCGCGTCGAACACCGCCGTGGCCGCGACCTGCGAGAGCTCCGGTGCGGAGATGTAGAGGCTCTGGCCTATCCGCTCGGCGGCCCGCAGCAGCGCCTTGGGCAGAATCAGCCAGCCGATCCGCCAGCCGGTCATGCAGTAGTATTTGGAGAAGGAGTTGACGATGATCGGCCGGTCGGAGAACTCCAGTGCCGTCGCTTCGGCTCGGCCGTAGGCAAGGCCGTGATAGATCTCGTCGGAGACGAAGCGGATGTTTTCGGCATCGGCATATTCGACCAGCCGGCGCAGTTCGTCGCGGGGCGTCACGGTTCCGGTGGGGTTGGCCGGGCTGGCGATCAGGACACCGGCGAGGCGGTGCTCCTCATGGGCGGCGCGCAGATGCTCGGCGGTGAGGATGTAGCCGGTCGTCCGGTCGACCTCGATCTCCACCGGCACCAGCCCGAGCGCACGCAGGATGTTGCGATAGGCCGGATAGCCGGGCGCGGCGAGCGCGATCCTGTCACCCGGATCGAAGGCAGCGAGGAAGGTCAGGTTGAAGCCCGCCGACGAGCCGGTGGTGATCATGATCTGCGCGGCATCCACCGTCTGGCCGTAGGCGTCGGCATAGTGGCGGGCGATGCGCTCGCGAAGATCCTGGCGACCGAGGGCGTCGGTATAGGCGATGCGGCCATGGTCGAGCATGGAGCGGGCGGCATCGCGCGCGATCTGCGGCGCCGGCGCGGCGGGCTGGCCGACGGCCAGCGACAGCACGCGATCACCCCGCGCGATCATCCGGTTGGCTTCGGCCAGAACGTCCATGGCGCGAAACGGGTCGATGTCGGACCGCTTTGATGCCATCATCGTGAGGGTTTCGGACAGGTCGGACCGCATGTTTCGCCTCGATTTCGCCGGATTGGGGTGAGGATTGCCAGACAGTGCCGGGATCGCATCGGGAATTGACGATCGCTCATCGGCCAGCATCGGAGGGGACTAGCATGAACATGTCGCTCGGCGCGATCTCCGCCCGCATCACATCGATGATCCTGGCGGCATCCGTGGCGCTGGCTCCGGTCGGCGTTCAGGCCGCCGGGAAGGACAAGGCCAGCCTGCCGATCGTGCGGGACGCCGAGATCGAGGCGCTGGTCGCCGACTATGCGCGTCCGCTGCTGAAGGCGGCGGGACTGTCGCGCTCGGGCATCGAGATCGTGCTGGTCAATTCCGACGCCTTCAACGCCTTCGTCTCCGGCCGCCGCATCTACATCAACACCGGCGCGATCACCGCGACGCAGACGCCGAACCAGCTGATCGGCATCCTCGCCCACGAGATCGGCCATCTGGCCGGCGGCCACCAGCAGCGGCTGCGCGAACAGCTGGAGCGCTCCCAGGCCATCGCCGTGGTCGCCAGCCTTCTCGGGGCCGGGATCGCGGCGGCGGGCGCCGCCGCCGGCGGCGGCAGCGCGGTCAGCGCCGGGGCAGGAGTGATGATGGGCGGCGGCGGTATCGCCCAGCGCAACCTCCTCAGCTACCAGCGCGGCGAAGAGTCCACCGCCGACCGGTCCGCCCTCACCTATCTGGAAGCGACCGGCCAGTCGGCCCGGGGGCTGGTCGAGACCTTCGAGATCCTCGATCGCGGCAATCTCTTCGCCCGCAGCAGCGGCGGGAACTACACCTCCTCGCACCCGATGCCGCGCGACCGCATTGCGGCCCTGCAGCGACTGGCCCAGGAAAGCCGGTTCTACGACCGGGCCGACAAGCCGGAACTGGCCGTGCGCCACAATCTCGCCCGGGCCAAGATCGTCGCCTACAATGACGGTGCCGGGGCAGTCCGCCGGATGTTCGCCCGCGATCCGCGCAGTCTGGCGGCCTATTACGGCGACGCGATCGCCACCCATCTTGCCGGGTCTCCGGCCTCGGCACTCGCCAAGGTCGATGCGCTGCTCAAGGCCCAGCCGAACAACGCCTTCTTCTACGAGCTGCGCGGCGATATCCTCGTCGATGCGGGACGCTCCCAGGAGGCGGCGGCCGCCTATTCGAAGGCCGCCAAGCTGGACAAGACGGGCTCGGGAATCCT
Organism: Aurantimonas sp.; assembly: GCF_964217435.1. Lineage (NCBI taxonomy): Bacteria > Pseudomonadati > Pseudomonadota > Alphaproteobacteria > Hyphomicrobiales > Aurantimonadaceae > Aurantimonas > Aurantimonas sp. The sequence continues at coordinate 84,300 of NZ_CAXPJM010000053.1, forward strand.
GAAGGCCGAGATCGGTCAGGCGCTGGTGACCAGCGGCGATCCGGCCAAGATGGAAGAGGCGATTCGCCTCATCCGCGAGGGCCTCAGCTCCGATCCTGGCAATTCCGTTGCCTACCGGTTCCTCGCCATGGCCTACGGGCGGATCGGCGAAGTCGGCCGCGCCGAACTTGCCACCGCCGAAGGCTACTGGCATGGCGGTGCCTTCCGTCAGGCGAAGATCTTCGCCATCCGCGCCCAGCAGAAGCTGCAGCCGGGCACGCCGCCCTGGCGGGCGGCGCAGGACATCATCCAGACCGAGATTCGCTGACCGGCGATCCGCACCGAACCGAACAGAAGGACGCCGCACCCGTGCTTTCCATCCGACGCCTGACCGCCGCAACGGCCCTCGCCTGCACGCTTCCGCTGATCGCAGCCGGCGCCGCCAACGCGCAGGACAGCGCGCCCGCGGCGGCGCAGACGTCGTTCGACGCGAAGCAGACCGACGCGATCGAGACGATCGTGCGCGCCTATCTGATCGAGCATCCGGAAGTGCTGCTGGAAGCGCTCGACGCGCTGGAGGCCAAGCGGACGGCCGACCAGTCGGCGGCCCAGAAGGCGGCGATCGCCGAAGTCGGATCGGCGTTGTTCGAGACGCCGGAAGGCACGGTACTCGGCAATCCCGACGGCGACGTCACCGTGGTCGAGTTCTTCGACTACAATTGCGGCTACTGCAAAAAGGCGATGCAGGACATGGATGCGCTGCTGGCAGCCGATCCGAACATCCGCTTCGTCCTGAAGGAAATCCCGGTGCTGGGTCCGCAGTCGCTGGAAGCGGCGCGGGTCTCCCTCGCCTTCCGCGAGATCGCCCCGACCGAATACGCCGCCTATCACCGCGCACTCCTTGGCTCACGCGGCGCCGCGAACGAGGCAAGCGCCATCGCGGTCGCAGGGGACTTCGGCGTCGAGGAAGCTGCCCTGCGCACGGCCATGCAGTCCTCCGCCGTGACGGAGGCGCTGAGGCAGTCGAACGAGATGGCGACCCGACTCGGTATCAACGGCACGCCGTCCTACGTGGTCGGCGAAGAGGTGGTTCCCGGCGCGGTCGGTCTCGACAATCTGCAGGCGAGCATCGCCAATGTGCGCGAATGCGGAACCATTGCCTGTTGAGGAACGGCTGAGGGAACGAAACGCCCGTCGGGGCGCTTTCCCCACGCTGCCGATGCCTCTATACGGGGCTGTGAGCCGCGCGGCGCGCGTGCGATTGCCAGAAAAGACCGAGGGTCGATGACCTCGACGATCTACTTTCTCAACGGCCCCAATCTCAACACGCTCGGAACCCGCGAGCCCGAGATCTATGGCACGACGACGCTGGCCGACATTGAGGCCCGCTGTCGCGACGTGGCGGCGGGCGCCGGCTTCGAGATCGTGTTCCGGCAGTCCAACCATGAGGGCGAACTGGTCGACTGGATCCACGAAGCGCGCGAACGCGCCGTGGCGATCGTCATCAACGCCGCCGCCTACACCCATACTTCCCTCGCCCTTCACGACGCGCTCCGGGTCTTCGGAAAGCCCGTCGTGGAGGTGCATCTGTCCAACATTCACGCGCGCGAGGAGATCAGGCACAAGAGCCTGATCGCGCCGGTCGCCGTCGGCATGATCGCCGGCTTCGGCCCGGTGGGTTACGAACTCGCCATTGCAGCCCTCAAGGCGCGCCTGTGAACAATCGAGTCGAATAGACCGAAGGAATCGCATGTCGAAAGAAGACCACTCTGTCGACCCGTCGTTCGTCCGCGAGATGGCGAGCATCCTGAAGGACACCGATCTGACCGAGATCGAGGTCGAGCACGGCGAGATGCGCGTCCGTGTCTCCCGCCAGAAGGACTATGGCGGCTACGCCCAGCCGATGCACTACGCCGCGCCGTCGAGCCCGGCGCCCGCCGCTCCGGCGCAGCACGCCGAGCAGCCTGCCGCACCGGCGGCCGCCACCGGCCCGGAGAAGGGCACGGTCCCCTCGCCCATGGTCGGCACGATCTATCTGTCGTCGGCTCCGGGCGCGCGCGCCTTCGTCGAGGTCGGCCAGAAGGTCGCCGAGGGCGAGACGCTGCTGATCATCGAGGCGATGAAGACGATGAACCAGATTCCCGCGCCGCGCGCCGGCACGGTGACCAAGATCCTGGTCGAGAATGCGCAGCCAGTGGAATACGGCGAACCGCTCGTCGTGATCGCGTAAGGGGCGCGGCATGGTCAAGAAGGTCCTGATCGCCAACCGCGGCGAGATCGCCCTGCGAGTGCTGCGCGCCTGCAAGGAGCTCGGCATCCCGACGGTGGCCGTCCACTCCACCGCCGACAACACGGCCATGCATGTGCGCCTTGCCGACGAGAGCGTCTGCATCGGTCCGCCGCCGGCCCGCGACAGCTATCTGAACATCCCGCAGATCGTCGCGGCCTGCGAGGTGTCCGGCGCCGATGCCGTGCATCCCGGCTACGGCTTCCTGTCCGAGAATGCGCGCTTCGCCGACATTCTCGACGCCCATAAGATCACCTTCATCGGCCCCACCGCCGAGCATATCCGGATCATGGGCGACAAGATCGAGGCCAAGCGCACCGCCAAGCGTCTCGGCATTCCGGTCGTCCCCGGCTCGGCGGGCGCGGTAACCGACGACGACGAGGCCGCACGGATCGCCGCGGAGATCGGCTATCCGGTCATCGTCAAGGCTTCGGCGGGCGGCGGTGGCCGCGGCATGAAGGTCGCGAAGACGGCGCAGGACCTGTCGATGGCGCTGTCCACGGCCCGTTCGGAAGCCGGAGCGGCCTTCGGCGACGATGCCGTCTATCTGGAAAAGTATCTGGAGAAGCCGCGCCATATCGAGGTGCAGGTCTTCGGCGACGGCGCCGGCAACGGCATCCATCTGGGCGAACGCGACTGTTCGCTGCAGCGCCGCCACCAGAAGGTCTGGGAAGAAGCCAGCTCGCCGGCGCTCGACCAGGAGCAGCGCGACCGGATCGGCATGATCTGCGCCAACGCCATCGCCAAGCTCGGCTATCGCGGCGCCGGCACGATCGAGTTCCTGTATGAGAACGGCGAGTTCTATTTCATCGAGATGAACACCCGCCTGCAGGTGGAGCATCCGGTGACGGAAGCCATCACCGGGCTGGACCTCGTCCACGAGCAGATCCGCGTCGCCAGCGGCCAGGGCCTGTCGGTGACGCAGGCCGACATCCAGTTCGCCGGCCATGCGATCGAGTGCCGGATCAACGCCGAGGACCCGGAGACCTTCGCACCGTCGCCGGGGCGGATCACCCATTACCACATGCCCGGCGGTCTCGGCGTGCGGGTCGATTCGGGCGTCTATCAGGGCTATTCGATCCCGCCCTTCTACGACAGCCTGATCGGCAAGCTGATCGTGCACGGCCGCACCCGGACCGAATGCATGATGCGGCTGCGGCGCGCCCTCGACGAGATCGTCGTGGACGGCGTGAAGACCACGCTGCCGCTGTTCCGTGACCTCGTGGACAATCCGGACGTCGCCAAGGGCGACTACGACATCCACTGGCTGGAAAAGTATCTCGCCCGCAGATCAGCAGGGTAGGATCATGACACGGCGTGGTGGCCAGCGTTTCGAGATCACCCCGTCCATCCTGCTGAAGGCCTATGCCTGCGGCATCTTTCCGATGGCGGAAAAGGCGGACGATCCGGGCATCTTCTGGATCGATCCGACCGAGCGGGGAATCCTGCCGCTGGACGGCTTCCACCTGCCGCGCAGCCTGCGCAAAACCATCCGCCGGGCGCCCTTCGACATTCGCGTCGACACCGCCTTCGCGGCGGTGGTCGATGGCTGCGCGGAAGCCGCACCGGGGCGCATGGAGACCTGGATCAACGGCCAGATCCGGTCGCTCACGCTGGCACTGGCGCAGGAGGGCTTTGCCCATTCGGTGGAAGCGTGGGACGGCGACGAGCTCGTCGGGGGCCTGTATGGCGTGTCGCTGGGCGGCGCGTTCTTCGGCGAGAGCATGTTCTCGCGCCGCACCGATGCGTCCAAGGTGGCGCTGGCCTATCTGTGGGAGCGGCTGTGCCGTGGCGGCTACCAGCTCCTCGACACCCAGTTCCTGACCTGCCATCTGGAACGCTTCGGCGCGATCGAGATCGACCGCGACACCTACCAGGCGCTGCTGGCCGAGGCGATCACGGTGGATGCGACGTTCTACCCGGCAGGCGCCGGGACATCCGATTCGCTTTTGCAGCTTTTCAGCCAGACGTCATAGACCGGGTGCTCGACGGCGTTGAGGCCGGGAGACGCGGCGAACATCCAGCCCGAGAAGATCTGGCGGATGTCGCGCTGCAGGGTGATCTCGTCGACCTTCACGAAGGCGTCGGTCTTGGCGGCTTCGCCCTCGGCGCTGGTGTAGCAGACCTTCGGCGTCACCTGCAGGGCGCCGAACTGCACCGTCTCGTCGATATAGACGTCGAAGCTGGTGATCCGGCCGGTGATCTTGTCCAGCCCGGAGAACACCGCGACCTTGTTGGCGATGCGCTGCTGCGCCGAGGCCGGAACCAGCGCCAGACCGGTCGTCACGGCAAACAGGATCGACGCACATAGCCGACGGTTCATGGGGGCGTCCTCAACATTTCCGGCCCGCCGGGCCGGGCAATACGCGCTGTGTCTGCCGGCAGAATGCGGCGATGACAGGGAGATCGTCCGGGCCGCGATCGAAAAGGCCGAAAGCGGAGCCAATCAGGCGGCCGACCGCGCTCCGGACCGCCGTGCGATCAGGGCGTCCAGGCGTCGTAATCGTCGGTGACGCGCGGGCGCTCGGACGGAGTGAGCAGCGAGCCCTGCGGCCGGTAGGCCTTGGCCGTGCCGGTGTAGTTCGGCTGGTGCGGCTTCTGCCAGGCGCGCGGCTTGTAGTCTTCCTGCGAAGGCGGCGTATCGACCCGGTAATGGATCCAGCCGTGCCAGCCGCCGGCGATCATCGACGCCTCGGCCGGGCCGTTGTAGATGACCCAGCGCTTGGTGCCGTCGGCGTTCTGGTAATACTGGTTGCCGGCATCGTCCTCGCCGACCTTATGGCCCTTGCGCCAGGTGTAGAATCTCGTGCCGATCGTCTGGCCTTGCCACCAGGTGAAGATCTGCAGCAGCCATTCCTTCATGGGAATTCCAGTCCGTGTCGATGCGAGGACGTTATGCTGCCGCGGCCGCAAAATGTCCACCATGGATCGCGTTCGCTTCGCCCTTCGGCGGCGCCCTGCCCGGCTCAGCCGGCAGCTAGCGTCTTCTCGTAGACGGCGGCCGGAATGCCTGAATCGGCACAGCCGCAATTGGCGGTCGAGCCGGTCTGGGCGAAACCGTGCGCGCGGTAAAAGTCGATCGCCGGCGTGTTGGCTTCCTCGACCTCGAGGCGCAGCGTGCGCGCCGTCGGGAAGCAATCGGAAATTTCGGTCAGAAGATCGCGGCCGATGCCCTGGCGCTGGCAGCCGGGCCGGACATAGAGCTGGTGCAGGACGACCATCTTGCCGTCGCCGGCGGTCGCGGCGGCATAGGCCATGCCGCCGAGCCGCGTGCCGTCGTCGGCGACCAGGAACTCGGAGTTCAGCCGGTTGATCCGCGGCCTGAGCGCCTCGACCGAATGCCACGAGCGGGTGATCTCGCTCACCCGCTCAGCCCCGTAGATGTGGTCGTAGGTCGCGTGCCAGGTCTCGCCGAGCAACTGGCTGATCGCCTCCAGATCGGCCGTGCCGGCAGTGCGGACGAAGAAGGTCATTCCACGCCGAGTTTCTGCTTGACCAGCGCGTTGACCGCCTGGGGATTGGCCTTGCCGCCGGTCGCCTTCATCACCTGGCCGACGAACCAGCCGGCCATGGTCGGCTTGGCGCGGGCCTGCTCGACCTTGTCGGGATTGGCCGCGATCACCTCGTCCACCGCCGTCTCTATGGCGCCGGTGTCGGTGACCTGCTTCATGCCGCGCTCGTCGACGATCTTCTCCGGGTCGCCGCCCTCGTTCCAGACGATCTCGAACAGGTCCTTGGCGATCTTGCCGGAGATCGTCTCGGCGCGGATCATGTCGAGGATCGCCCCGAGCTGGTCCGCGGTTACCGGCGTCTCGCCGATGTCCTTGCCGGCCTTGTTCAGCGCGCCCAGGAGGTCGTTGATGACCCAGTTGGCGGCCTGCTTGGCGTCGCGGCCCTTCGCGACGGCCTCGTAATAGTCGGCGATGGCCTTTTCGGAGACGAGGATCGACGCGTCATAGGCCGACAGGCCGGCATCGCGGATCAGCCGGTTCTTCTTGGCGTCCGGCAGTTCCGGCAGGCCTTCGAGCAGCGCGTCGACATAGGCCTGGTCGAATTCCAGCGGCAGAAGGTCCGGGTCCGGGAAGTAGCGGTAATCATGCGCCTCTTCCTTGGACCGCATGGCGCGGGTCTCGCCCTTGGCCGGATCGTAGAGGCGGGTCTCCTGGTCGATGGTGCCGCCATCTTCGAGGATCGCGACCTGACGGCGGGCCTCGGCCTCGATGCACTGGCCGACGAAGCGGATGGAGTTGACGTTCTTGATCTCGCAGCGCGTGCCGAAATCGCCGCCGGGACGCCGCACCGAGACGTTGACGTCGGCGCGCATGGAGCCCTCGTCCATGTTGCCGTCGCAGGTGCCCAGGTAGCGCAAGATGGTCCGCAGCTTGGTCAGATACGCCTTGGCCTCGTCGGCCGAGCGCATGTCGGGCTTGGAGACGATCTCCATCAGCGCGACGCCGGAGCGGTTCAGATCGACATAGGACATGGTCGGATGCTGGTCGTGCATCGACTTGCCGGCATCCTGTTCGAGATGCAGCCGCTCGACGCCGATCTCGATCTCCTCGAACTCGCCCTTGGAGTCCGGGCCGACGGAGACCGAGACGATGCCCTCGCCGACGATCGGGTCCTTGAACTGGGAAATCTGGTAGCCCTGCGGCAGGTCCGGATAAAAATAGTTCTTCCGGTCGAACACCGAGCGGTGCTTGATCTCGGCCTTGAGGCCGAGGCCGGTGCGCACGGCCTGGCGCACGCATTCCTCGTTGATCACCGGCAGCATGCCCGGCATGGCCGCGTCGACGAGGCTCACATGATCGTTGGGAGCGCCGCCGAAATCGGTCGAGGCCCCGGAGAACAGCTTGGCCTCGGACGTCACCTGGGCGTGGACTTCCATGCCCACGACGATCTCCCAGTCGCCGGTGGCGCCGGAGATGAAGTTCTTCGGATCGGGCGTTCGGGTGTCGACGAGGGTCATGGGCGTGTCCAGAAACTGAAGATGGGCTGCCAGAACGGCTGGTTCAATGCGTGAAAACGGTCCGGTGGCGCAGCACGTTGGAGCGGCTGCAGCCGATCAGCGACCGAGTGCGGCGACGATGGTGTCGCGCTCGGCCTCGAGGCTCTGCGCGCTCGGCTCGCGCCCGGCGCGGCGATACCAGTATTCGGCATTGCTCTGGTCGCCTTCGACGCGGTGGAGATGTGCGTGGATCCAGGCTGCATCGGCGGAATGATCGTCCTGCACGATCGCGTGGGCGCCGTGCCAGTCGCCCGCCGCCAAGAGATCGAGTGCCTTGCGAAGATCCGCCATCAGCCTACCACCATTTTGCCGGTTCGAAGCGGCCGGCCGCCTGCTCGATGGCGCTGCCGATCGCAAACAGGGTCTCTTCCTCGAAGGGCCGGCCGATCAGCTGGAGACCGAGCGGCAGCCCGTCGCCGGAGAGACCCGCGGGAACGGCGAGGCCCGGCAGGCCGGCCATGTTCACGGTCACCGTGAAGATGTCGTTCAGATACATCTTCACCGGATCGGAGGCCATGTCCTGATCGGCGATACCGAAGGCGGCCGAGGGCGTCGCCGGCGTCAGCAGCGCGTCGATGCCGTCGGCATAGACGGTCTCGAAGTCGCGTTTGATCAGCGTGCGGACCTTCTGGGCGCGCAGGTAATAGGCGTCGTAATAGCCGGCCGACAGCACGTAGGTGCCGATCATGATACGGCGCTTCACCTCGCGGCCGAAACCGGCGGCGCGGGTGTTCTCGTACATCTCGGCGACGTCCTTGCCCGGCACGCGCAGGCCGTAGCGCACGCCGTCATAGCGGGCGAGGTTCGACGAGGCTTCGGCCGGCGCGACGATGTAATAGGCCGGCAGGGCGTATTTCGTGTGGGGCAGCGAGACGTCGACGATCTCGGCGCCGGCGTCGCGCAGCCAGGCGATGCCCTGCTGCCAGAGCGCCTCGATCTCCTCCGGCATGTTGTCGACGCGGTATTCCTTCGGAATGCCGATGCGCAGGCCCTTCACCGAACGCCCGACCGCGGCCTCGTAGTCCGGCACCGGCAGGTCGACCGAGGTGGTGTCCTTCGGATCGACGGACGCCATGGATTTCAGAAGGATCGCCGCATCGCGGACATCGCGGGCGATCGGACCGGCCTGGTCGAGCGACGACGCGAAGGCCACCGTGCCCCAGCGCGAGCAGCGGCCATAGGTCGGCTTGATGCCGACTGTGCCGGTCAGCGCGGCGGGCTGGCGGATCGAGCCGCCGGTGTCGGTGGCCGTCGCGCCGGCGCACAGATGCGCCGAGACCGCAGCGGCCGAACCGCCGGACGAGCCGCCGGGCACTAGGTCGGCATTCGAGCCCTTGCGGCGCCAGGGGTTCTTCACCGGGCCGTAATAGGAGGTCTCGTTGGACGAGCCCATGGCGAACTCGTCCATGTTGAGCTTGCCCAGCATGACGGCGCCATCGGCCCACAGATTGGCGGTGACCGTCGATTCGTAGCGCGGCTCGAACCCGTCGAGAATATGCGAGGCGGCCTGGGTGTGGACGCCTTCGGTGGCGAACAGGTCCTTGATGCCCATCGGGATGCCTTCGAGCGCGCCGGCCTCGCCCTTGGCCAGCCGCTCGTCAGAGGCCTTCGCCATTGCCAGCGCCTTGTCCGGCGTCGCCGCGACATAGGCGTTGATCTGCGGGTTGGCGGCCTCGATCGCGGCGTTGTAGGCCTGCGTCAGCTCGGTCGCGGAAAACTCCTTCGCCGCGAGCTTGTCCCGCGCTTCGGCGATGGTGAGAGACGTCAACTCGGTCATGGGGACAGCTTCTTTTCGTAAAATCGACAGTAATCGGAATCCGGGTAGTCGAGCACGGCGCCGCAGCGCGTGAAACCGGATCGTTCGTAAAGTCTCCAGGCCGCCTCGAAGCCGGCCGTGGAGCCTGTTTCCAGTACCAGCCGGCCGAGCTCCCGGCGGCGCGCCTCGGCCTCGATGGACTGCAGGACCAGCCAGCCGAGCCCGGACCCGCGCACCTCCGGCGTCGTGTACATGCGCTTGACCTCGCCGATCGCGGGGCTGTGAACCTTCAGCGCGCCCATCCCCACCGCGACGGACTGGCCATTGCGCACCACGAAGACGGTGGTGTCCTCACCCGCCATCTGCTCGGCGGTGAGCTGAAACTGGAACTCCGGCGGCGACAGCGGCTGCAGATGGTCGTTCAGCCGGGCAACCAGTTCGCGCAACTCATCCTGAAGCGGTGACTCCACCGCGACGGTCACCGTCATGGCGCGACTATTCCACCACCTTCGGCACGACGAAGAAATGATCTTCGCTGGCCGGCGCGTTGGCGACGATGTCGTCGGCCTTGGCGCCGTCGGTCACCTCGTCGGCGCGTTTCTTCATCACCATCGGGATCACCGACGTCATCGGCTCGACGCCCTCGACATCGACCTCGCCCAGATGTTCGACGAAGCCGAGGATCGCGTTGAGTTCGCTTTCCATCGCCACGACCTCGTCGTCGGTAACGGCGATCCGGGACAGCCGGGCGACCCGGCGGACTGTTGAAGCATCGACGGACATTGCGGTCCTACTGGTTGCAAGAGGAATTGCGCGAGCTATAGCGGCGCGCCCCTTGCGAGGCAACGCCGCAATGGCCGGACGGCCGGAGGCGCTGCTCTGCGCTCCGGCCGTTCGGTCCCGATCCGAAAGCTGAAACGGTGCGATCAGACCTCGAAGGCTTCGCCGATCGCCGGATTGAGGATCTTGCCGGCGTCGCCTTCCATCGCCTCGGTGAACTTGTCCGGGGTCTGGTCGAGGATCGGCAGCGTACCCCAGTGGATCGGGATGATCTTGTCGAAGTTGAAGTAGCGCCGGCAGGCGAGCGCCGCCACCGCCGCGCCCATGGTCAGCCGGTCGCCCACCGGCACCATTGCGACCTTCGGGGCGTGCAGTTCCTCGATCAGCGCCATGTCGGCGAAGATGTCGGTGTCGCCCATGTGATAGACCGTCGGGCCGTCGGCGAAGTGGAAGACCAGTCCGTTCGGCATGCCGAGATAGGTCACCGAGCCGTCTTCCTCGACATGGCCGGAGGAATGAAACGCCTGGGTCAGGGTGACGGTGAAGTCGCCGAAGCTCGCGGTGCCGCCGGTGTTCAGCGGCTCGATCGCCTCGATCCCCTTCTTGCCGAGCCAGCTGACCAGCTCGAAGGTGCCGACGACCTTGCAGCCATGCTTCCTGGCGATGTCGACGGTGTCACCGACATGGTCGAAGTGGCCGTGGCTCAGGACGATATGGGTGACGCCCGCAACGGCGCTGTCGATATCGCCCTCGAAATGCGGATTACCGGACAGGAACGGGTCGATCAGGATGACCGACGAGCCGGTGTCGATCCGGAATGCGGAATGGCCGAAATAGGTGATCTTCATGGGGGCTCCTTGCGGTCCGATCGCCGGCCGGACCTCTGTTCTGTGGGTGGTGTCCGGCACTCGGCGTGCTAACTGCACCGGCCCGTCCCCCGGTCAAGGAGAACGTGATGGCCATCGTGTCGCTGGAAGAGTTCGCCGACGCCGTCCCGAGCGGCACGACCATCGCCGGTCTCGACCTCGGCACCAAGACCATCGGCCTCGCCGTGTCGGACCGCGGCCAGCGCTTCGCCACGCCGCGCAAGGTGCTGCGGCGAACCAAGTTCACCGCGGATGCGAACGCGCTGGTGGCGGCGCTGAACGAGGACAGCATCGTCGGCATCGTCATCGGCCTGCCGCTGAACATGGACGGGTCGGAGGGGCCGAGGGCGCAGGCGACTCGGGCTTTCCTGCGCAATTACAGTCGCTTCGACGAACGGCCGGTGCTGCTGTGGGACGAGCGCCTGTCCACGGTCGCTGCCGAACGCGGCCTGCTCGAAGCCGACGTGTCGCGCAAGAAGCGGGCCGAACGGATCGATTCGGCGGCCGCCTCCTTCATTCTTCAGGGGGCGCTGGACCGGCTTTCGTCGCTGCGCTCATAGGCAAAGCCGTTCGCCAAGGCGAGCCGCGCGGCGCGCCGGGCTTGCCACCACGCCCGGATCTTCTTGCGGCGGCGGAAGGCGAGAATCGCGCCGAGGATCAGGCTGTCGATCGCGAGCGCACGCGCCACCAGCGGCGGGATCGTCGCCGGCTCGATGCCGAGGATCGCCCCGTAGACCATAAAGACCCGGTCGTGGGTTTCGCGAGAGAAGAGCGGGCCGCCGAGATCGTTCAGCGAGAGAAAGTACCAGCCCCAGAAAAAGACCAGGGGTCCGATCCAGAGCACCAGGAAGGTGCGCATCAGCGGCTCTCGCCATTGTCGCCGAACGGCGAGCGATGGCGGCGCATCAGCGCCTCGCGCTCGGCGGCGTGGATCGACCGGAGCACCGATTCGAAGGCGGCATCGTCGGCCGCGTCATCGACCTCTACCAGCCGGTCGAACAGCAGCGCCCCGAAGGTCAGCGCCAGCGCGACGAGGAAGCCCGGACCCTCACCGAACAGGGTGGCGAGCGGCGATCCGGCAATGCTTGCAGCGGCATAAAAGGCGAAGAGCGCGACCAGCACGGCCGCGGCGAGCGGCTCGGCCCGGCGGATGGCCAAGACCGACGGCGAGGAAAGCCCGGCGATCGCCATGCCGAGCCCCGTGGCCAGCGCCAAGAAGAGGCCTGCGAAGACGAGGGTCGCCTGGGCCGGCAGATAAAGGTCGGCGGCGATCGCGAGATCCTGCAGGAGCGGCGCGGCCGCGGTGCCAGCGGTCAGCGGATCAAGCCAGCCCGAATGCACCATGAGCCGCAGACTGCTGACAGCCGCGAACCCAATCCAGGCACTGAGCGCCAGGGTCGTCGCCATTCTGCGCATGGAACCTCCTCGTCACGGTTACCGATCCGTTAACGGCGACCCTGTCGGTGAGAGGCCTTCGCCGCAATCGAAACCGGTTGTTAACCTTAACGCGTCCCCTTCCTCTGCCTCCTTCAGTGTAAACGCCGCAGCTTGGGTTTCGGTTGCCAGAATCCGGTGCCGGGCTCAGCGGATCGGCGGGTAGAGATCCTCGACGATCGCCCGCGAATCATGGCGCAGGTCGAGCATGCCGTAGGTATGGCGGAAGACACCGCCGAGCCGTGTCTCGGTGAAGGCGTCGGCGGTCTGGCCCAATCCCAGCCGGCGCATGGAAGCGCTGGCGCCCGCGAGGGCCAGCTGCTCGGCCAGCAACCGGCAGGCCCCCTCGTCCGCCAGCGCCATCGACATTGCGGCGCGCAGGACGCCCGGCGTGCCACCGGCGGTCTCGGCCATGTCCGCCTCGATCGTCGCGATTACCGTGTCGAAGGCTTGCGGGTCGCGCTGCAGGATGCGCGCGAGATCGAGGGCCATCACGTTGCCGGAGCCCTCCCAGATCGCATTGACCGGGGCTTCGCGATAGGCGCGGGCAAGCCTGCCGTCCTCGACATAGCCATTGCCGCCGAGACACTCCATTGCCTCGTATGTCAGCCCCGGGGCCATCTTGCAGACCCAGTATTTGGTGACCGGGGTCATCACCCGCGCCCAGGCCGCATCGGCCTCGGAGGCCGCCTCCCCCGTTCGCCGATCGAAGGCTTCGGCCAGCCGGAAGGACAGCACCGTCGCAGCCGCGACATCCAGTGCCATGTCGGCCAGGACGCGCACCATCTGCGGCTGCTCGATCAGCGTCTTGCCAAACACGCGGCGCTCGCGGGCGTGATGCACCGCCTCGGCGAGCGCGCCGCGCATGAGGCCCGCGGAGGCCAGCGCGCAGTCGAGGCGGGTCAGCGTCACCATCTCGATGATGGTCTTCACGCCCTTGCCGGGATCGCCGACGCGCCGGGCATCGGCGTCGACGAACTCGACCTCGGAGGAGGCGTTGGAGCGGTTGCCCAGCTTGTCCTTCAGTCGCTGGAAGTGCAGCCCGTTCAGCGAGCCGTCGTCCCGGCGCCGGGGCATCAGGAAGCAGGTCGGCCCCTCCTGCGCCTGCGCCAGAACGAGGAACCCGTCGGACATCGGTGCCGACATGAACCATTTGTGCCCGGTCAGCCGGTAATGCCCACCGCCGGCGTCGACAGCGCGGGTGGTGTTGGCCCGCACGTCGGTACCGCCCTGCTTCTCGGTCATGCCCATGCCGAGGGTGATTCCGGCCTTGGTCAGCGGCGCCTTGACGCTGGGGTCGTACTGCCGCGTGGCGATCACCGGCAGCCAGGCATCGCGCAGCTTCGGCGCCGCCGCGAGCGCCGCGACCGAGGCGCTGGTCATGGTGACCGGGCACAGATGGCCGCATTCGACGCCGGCCGTCATGTAGAAGCGCGCGGCCCGCACCGCATGGCGGCGCCCGGCCTCCTCCTCCGGCCCCTGCCAGATCGAGGCATGCAGCCCGTCGGCGACCGAGCGCCGCATCAGCGCGTGATAGGCGGGATGGTAGTCGATCAGTTCCAGCCGCCGGCCCTTCTCGTCGAAGCGCCGCAGGCGCGGCGTCTCGATATTGGCAAGCCGCGCCAGATCGTGGGCCTCGAAGGAGCCGCAGAATCGTCCGTGGCGCTCCAGCGTCGTCAGGACCGGGTCAGGAAAATCGGCGGCCAGGAGACGCAGCAGCGGATCGCCGCGAAACGCGTTGAAACCGGCATAGTCGGAAGACTGGTTGGTCACCTCGTGGGTGTGGAAATTCGTCTCGGCCACACGCGACTCCTGTGCTTCACTCGCTCTCGATCCTTGCCGCTAAACCACGGATTGCCTATAGGCGTCGTTTTAATGAGCGCGACCCTGCCTTTTCCCCCGTTCGGCCAGCGACACCTTCTGGGTATCGCCCGCCTGCAACCCCACGAGATCGAACAACTGATCGATCTGGCCGAGGCGGAGGTGGCGGTCAGCCGCCGGCGCGACAAGAAGAAGTCGACGCTGAAGGGCCGCACCCAGATCAATCTGTTCTTCGAGGCCTCGACCCGCACCCAGGCGTCGTTCGAACTGGCCGGCAAGCGCCTTGGCGCCGACGTCATGAACATGGCGGTCGCCAATTCGTCGGTGAAGAAGGGCGAGACCCTGATCGACACGGCGATGACGCTGAACGCCATGCAGCCCGACATCCTGATCGTGCGGCACCATTCGGCGGGCGCCGTGGCACTGCTGGCCCAGAAGGTTGCCTGCTCCGTGGTCAATGCCGGAGACGGCGCGCATGAGCATCCGACCCAGGCGCTGCTCGATGCGCTGACCATCCGGCGCCACAAGGGCCGCATCGCCCGGCTCACGGTGACGATCTGCGGCGACGTGCTGCACAGCCGCGTCGCGCGCTCGAACATCCTTCTGCTCAATGCGCTGGGCGCCCGGGTCCGCGTCGTCGCCCCGGCAACACTGCTGCCAAGCGGCATCGAATCGATGGGCGTCGAGGTCTACCGGCGCATGGAAGACGGGCTGAAGGACGCGGACGTCGTGATGATGCTGCGCCTGCAGCGCGAGCGCATGGAGGGCTCCTTCGTGCCGTCGGTGCGCGAGTATTTCCGCTATTTCGGCCTCGATGCCGCCAAGCTGCGCCATGCCCGGCCCGACGCGCTGGTCATGCATCCCGGGCCGATGAACCGCGGCGTCGAGATCGCCTCGGAGATCGCCGACGGGCCGCAGAGCGTCATCGAGGAACAGGTGGAAATGGGCGTCGCCGTGCGCATGGCGGTAATGTCGGCCCTCATCGGCGGACCGGAGGCCTCGGCATGAGCGTCGCAGCCCCGACCGTCATCGAGCATGTGCGGATCATCGACCCGGCCCGGTCGCTGGACGCGGTCGGCACGGTCGTCGTCGTCGACGGCCATATCGTCGCCGCGGGCGCCGACGCCCTCAACCAGGGCGCGCCCGACGGCGCAGAGATTGTCGACGGCCGTGGCCTCTTGCTGGTGCCCGGGCTCGTCGACGCACGGGTGTTCATCGGCGAACCGGGCGGCGAACACCGCGAGACGATCGCCTCGGCCTCTGCCGCGGCGGCCGCCGGTGGGGTCACATCGATCCTCACCATGCCCGACACCAATCCGGTCGTCGACGAGGTGGCAATCGCCGAATTCGTGATGCGGACGGCCCGCGATACCGCGGTCGTCAACGTCTTTCCCGCGGCGGCGCTCACCCGCGGCCTGAAGGGCAAGGAGATGAGCGAGATCGGCCTCCTCACCGGGGCCGGCGTGCGCGCCTTCACCGATGGTCGCCACACCATTGCCGACCCTGTGCTGCTGCGCCGGATCATGACCTATGCGCGCGATTTCGATGCCCTGGTCATGCACGAGACGCAGGATGCGGCCCTGACCGGCAACGGCGTCATGAACGAGGGGCTTCTGGCCTCCTGGCTCGGCCTGCCCGGTGCGCCGGCCGAGGCCGAGATCATCCCGCTGGAGCGCGACCTGCGGCTCGCCGCCCTCACCGGCTGCCGCTACCATGCCGCCAAGCTCTCGCTGGGCGAATCGGCGGACGTCATGCGGCGGGCCAAACGGCGCGGCATCGCGGCGACGGCCGGCGTATCGATCAACCATCTGTCGCTGAACGAGAACGACATCGGCGAATACCGCACCTTCTTCCGCCTCTCGCCGCCGCTGCGCCGCGAGGAGGATCGCGCCGCCATGGTCGAGGCGCTGGCCGACGGCACCATCGACATCATCGTCTCGTCCCACGATCCGCAGGACGCCGACGGCAAGCGCCGCCCCTTCGCCGAAGCCGAGAGCGGCGCGATCGGCCTGGAGACGCTACTGCCGGCGGCGCTGCGCCTGCATCATTCCGGCGCCGTGCCGTTGTCGCGCATCGTCGAGGCGGTCACCGCCGCTCCGGCGAAGCTCCTCGGCCTCGATCGCGGCACGCTGGCGCCGGGATCCGTCGCCGACATGGCGCTGGTCGATCTGGAGGCGCCGTTCCTGTTCAGCGAGGACCGCATCCGCTCACGCTCGAAGAACACCGCCTTCGAGAACGCCCGCTTCCAGGGCCAGGTCTTGCGGACCTTCGTCGCCGGCCGCACAGTCTTCTTAGAATCGGACCGGAGCGGGGGCTGAATGGTGGATTGGGACTCAAGCCTCTGGCCGATCTGGCTGGCCTGCGTCGCCGGCGGTTATCTCGTCGGCTCGATTCCCTTCGGACTGATCTTCGCGCGGCTCTTCGGCCTCGGCGATATCCGCAAGATCGGTTCGGGCAATATCGGCGCGACCAACGCGCTGCGGACGGGCAACAAGCCGATGGCGGCGCTGACGCTGGCCGGTGACGTCCTCAAGGGAACCGTGCCGGTCCTGATTGCCTCGCGCTGGGGCGGCGAAGCGGCGATCCTCGCGGGTCTCGCGGCGTTTCTCGGCCACCTCTTCCCGGTCTGGGTCGGATTCAAGGGTGGCAAGGGCGTTGCAACCTATCTCGGCATCCTTCTCGGCATCGCGCCGATCGGCGTCCTGGTCTTCGCGGTGGTGTGGCTCTCGGTCGCCTTCCTCTTCCGCTATTCCTCGCTGGCGGCGCTTGCCGCCACGCTGGTCGTGCCGGTGGTCTATTTTGCACTCGGCTACATGGACGCCGCCGCCCTCACCGCGATCCTGACCGCCATCGTCTATATCCGCCATCACGCCAATATCCGCCGGCTTCTGGCCGGCACGGAGGGCAAGATCGGAGCCAAGGGGTGAGCCCCTCTGACGCCCCTCCCCACGGCGTCAGACTTCCCGACGAGACGCGGCTCGCCTGGCTCCGGCTGATCCGCAGCGAGAATGTCGGGCCCGCCACCTTCCGGTCGCTGATCAACCGCTATGGCGGCGCCGAGGCGGCGCTCGCGGCACTACCGGAACTCGCAGCGCGGGGCGGCCGCAGTGTCCGCGTCGAGAGCCTCGCTGCGGCCGAAGACGAAATGAACCGGGCCAGCCGCATGGGCGCCCGCTTCATCTGTCTCGGCGAGCCCGACTACCCGCCGCTCCTCAAGGCCACCGAGAGCGCGCCGCCGGTGCTGGCGGTGATGGGCACCGAGACGGTTCTCCATCAGCCCGCCGTCGCTATGGTGGGGGCCCGCAACGCCTCGCTCTCGGGGATCAAGCTCACCCGCCAGTTTGCCGACGAGATCGGCCGGGCTGGCTACGTCGTCGTTTCCGGCCTTGCGCGCGGCATTGATGCCGCCGCGCACGAGGCGGCGCTGACCACCGGCACGATCGGCGTCTTTGCCGGCGGCCTCGACCGGCCCTATCCCGACGAGAACCGGCCGCTGATGCGCCGGATCGTCGACGAAGGTGGGTGCCTCCTGTCCGAGCGGCCGTTCGGATGGGAGCCGCGCTCGCGCGATTTTCCCCGGCGCAACCGCCTCGTCGCCGGCTTGGCCCTGGGTCTCGTCGTGACCGAGGCGGCGCTGCGTTCGGGCTCGCTGATCAGCGCGCGGATCGCCGCCGAGATCGGGCGGATCGTCTTTGCCGTGCCCGGATCGCCGCTCGACCCGCGGGCCGCCGGTGCCAATCAGCTTTTGAAGAATGGTGCGATCCTGGCGACCGAGGCGAACGACGTGATCGCAGCGCTGCGACCGCTGGACGACCGCATGGGCTGGATGCCGCCCGCCATCGAGGAACCGCCCTCCGGCCAGGAAACCGACGAGCCGGCCGAGGGCGAACGCGAGCGCATCGTCGAGACGCTCGGGCCGACGCCGATCGATGTCGACGACATCATCCTTCACACCGGAGCGCGGCCGGGTGCCGTGCAACTCGTGCTTCTCGAACTCGATCTGGCGGGCCGCCTCGAGCGCCACCCGGGCGGACGGGTGTCGCTACTTCTGTGAGCGCTTGGCGCCGGTCGTGAGCTGGTGCTCGGCCTCGAGACGCGCCATCTCCAGGAAATAACCCAGCAACGAGTTATGCGGCGCGCCGGACACAACCTTAAGTTGCAGCAACATGTCGCGGACATACCGCAAGCTCGCTTCCCGGTCTTCCGGATGTGCTGTCATGTTCGGCACGCTCCCGAACGCGGCTTGAACTGGCCCCTGATCCTGAAGCCCACCGCTCCGTTGCAAGTTGGGAGTATAGAGATTTTCGCTTATTAGTTGCAACCTTTGCTGGGTCACGATCCAGTCGGGGTTGACCGGTCGCGCCGGACTGTCCATGTGACGGTGCGGTCGACGCGCTGCTCGTCGCTGAATTCTCCGCCGCACAGGCGACCTTACCGGGTCGCATCTCTCTTCTCTCAGGACTGCCTTGTCATGGATGTCGTCATCGTTGAATCGCCCGCCAAAGCGAAGACGATCAACAAGTATCTCGGCGGCAACTACCAGGTGATCGCCTCCTATGGTCACGTCCGCGACCTGCCGGCCAAGGACGGCTCGGTGCGCCCGGACGAGGACTTCGCGATGAGCTGGGAGGTCGGCAAGCCGTCCGTGAAGCGAATCAGCGAGATCGCCCAGGCGGTCAAGAAGGCCGACGGCCTCGTGCTCGCCACCGATCCGGATCGCGAAGGCGAAGCGATTTCCTGGCACGTCCTGGAAGTGCTGCGGCAGAAGAAGGTGATCGGCACCAAGCCGGTCAGCCGGGTGGTCTTCAACGCCATCACCAAGAAGGCCGTGCTCGACGCGATGGCCAATCCGCGCGCCATCGACGAGCCGCTGGTGGACGCCTATCTCGCCCGCCGCGCACTCGACTATCTCGTCGGCTTCACCCTGTCGCCGGTGCTGTGGCGCAAGCTGCCCGGCGCCCGCTCGGCGGGTCGCGTCCAGTCGGTGGCGCTGCGCCTCGTCTGCGACCGCGAAGCAGAGATCGAGCGCTTCAAGAAGGAAGAGTACTGGCAGATCGCGGCGATGCTGGCGACGCCGCGCGGCGACGATTTCCGCGCCCGCCTAACCGGCTTCGGCGGCGACAAGCTGCAGAAGATGTCGATCGGCGACGGCGACAAGGCCGAGACGATCCGCGCCATGCTGGACGGGGCGACCTACCGGGTCGACAGCGTCCAGGCCAAGCCGACCAAGCGCAATCCGGGCCCTCCCTTCACTACCTCGACGCTGCAGCAGGCGGCCTCCGCCAAGCTCGGCTTCTCGGCCTCGCGCACCATGCAGGTCGCGCAGCGGCTCTATGAAGGCGTCGATGTGGGCGGCGAGACCGTCGGCCTGATCACCTATATGCGGACCGACGGCGTGCAGATGGCGCCCGAGGCGATCGCCGACGCGCGCAAGTCGATCGGCGCCGCTTTCGGCGAGCGCTATGTTCCGGAAAAGCCGCGCTATTATTCGAGCAAGGCCAAGAACGCGCAGGAGGCCCACGAGGCCATCCGTCCGACCGAGTTCGGCCGCGCGCCCAAGGATGTCGAGCGCTATCTCGACCGTGACCAGGCGCGGCTCTACGACCTGATCTGGAAGCGCTGCATCGCCAGCCAGATGGCCTCCGCCGAGATCGAGCGCACCACCGCCGAGATCGTCGCCACCAATGGCGGCGAGACCGCGACCCTGCGCGCTACCGGCCAGGTCATCAAGTTCGACGGCTTCATCGGCGCCTATGTCGAGCACCGCGACGACAGCAAGGCGAGCGATCCGGGTGACGAGGACGACGACCGCGCCCGGCTGCCGGAAATCCTCGCCGACGAGGATCTGGCCAAGCGCGCCATCGAGGCCTCGCAGCACTTTACCGAGCCGCCGCCGCGCTATTCCGAGGCGTCGCTGATCAAGAAGATGGAAGAGCTCGGCATCGGCCGGCCCTCGACCTATGCCTCGACGCTGCAGACCCTGGAGGATCGCGGTTACGTGGTGCAGGAGGCCCGCAAGCTCCTGCCTGACGCCAAGGGGCGTCTCGTGACCGCGTTCCTGCACAATTTCTTCGAGCGCTACGTGGAGTACGACTTCACCGCGGCGCTGGAAGAAAAGCTCGACCTGATCTCGGCCGGCCAGCTCGCTTGGAAGGACGTGCTGCGCGAGTTCTGGCAGAACTTCTCCGCGCAGGTCGACGGCACCAAGGAACTGCGGGTCACCAATGTTCTCGACGCGCTGAACGTTGAACTCGGCCCGCTGGTCTTCCCGCCCAAGGAAGACGGCACCGAGCCGCGCGCCTGTCCGCGCTGCGGCAACGGCCAGCTGTCGCTGAAGCTCGGCAAGTTCGGTGCTTTCGTCGGCTGCTCGAACTATCCCGATTGCGGCTATACCCGCCAGCTCGGCACCAACATGTCGGGCGACGATGCGGCCGCCGACGAGGGTCCGTCTGATCTGGGCGTCGATCCGGAAACCGGCGAGCCGGTGACCCTGCGCACGGGGCGCTTCGGCCCCTATGTCCAGCGCGGCGAAGGCAAGGAAGCCAAGCGTTCGTCCCTGCCCAAGGGCTGGCAGGCCAGCGAGATGGATCTCGACAAGGCGCTGCGGCTGCTGTCGCTGCCCCGCGAGGTCGGCCTGCATCCCGAGAGCGGCAAGCCGATTCTGGCCGGTCTCGGACGCTACGGGCCGTTCCTCAACCATGACGGCATGTATGCGAATCTCGAGACCATCGAGGACGTGTTCGAGGTCGGCCTCAACCGGGCCGTCACCGTCATCGCGGAAAAGAAGGAAAAGGGCGGCCGCGGACGCGGCACTCCCGCGGCACTGGCGACCCTTGGCGAGCATCCCGAATATGGCGGCCAGATCACCGTTCGGGACGGCCGCTTCGGGCCCTATGTGAATGTCGGCAAGGTCAATGCGACGCTGCCCAAGGCCAAGGATCCCGCCAGCGTCACGCTGGAAGAGGCGATCCAGCTGATCAACGAGCGCGTCGAGAAGACCGGCAAGACGCCGAACGCCAAGAAGGCTCCTGCGAAGAAACCAGCGGCCAAGAAGGCTGCCACGAAGAAGGCGCCAGCCAAGAAGGCCGCGACCAAGAAGACGGCGGCGAAGGCCGATGCCGATGGCGAGGCAGCGGTGAAGAAGCCGGCGGCCAAAAAGGCGCCCGCAAAGAAGGCTGCCGCGGCCAGGAAGCCGGCGGCGAAGACAACCACGGAACCGCAGGCCGCCGACGATTCGGTGCCCTGGGATCAGGAGTAGACCTTGGCGAAAGGCCGGTCCCGGAACGACGCACCGCCCGAGCTCACGCGCGAGGCGGTGCTCCGCTTCATCGCGGACAATCCCGGCCGCGCCTCCAAGCGCGACATCGCCAAGGCCTTTGCGGTCAAGGGCGACGGGCGCGTCGCGCTCAAGGATCTCCTCGCCGATCTTCAGGCCGAGGGGCTTCTGGCGGGGAGCCGCAAGCGCTTCTCGACGCCGGGCGTCCTGCCGCCGGTGGCGGTTCTGGAGATCCGCAGCCGCGACGACGATGGCGGTCTGCTTGCCGAACCGGTGAGCTGGGACGAGGCCGTCGATGGCGAGCGGCCGCGTCTGGCCGTGCGGCAGGATCGCGCCAAGAGCCCGGCGGCGGGCCTCGGCGAACGCATCCTCGCCAGCATCGAGGAGGACGAGGGCGGCACCCGGATCGCCCGGATCATCCGCGTTCTGGAACAGCGCAAGACGACGGCTCTGGGCGTGTTCCGCGCCAAGCCCGGCGGCGGCGGCGGCCGGGTCGAACCGGTCGAGCGCAAGCAGCCGGAATACGCCATCAAGCCCGGCGACGAGAACGGCGCCCGCAACGGCGACCTCGTCGCCGTCGAGCCGGGGCCGCGCGCGCGTCTCGGCCTGCCCTTCGCCACCGTGACCGATGTCGTCGGCTCGATGGAATCGGAGCGCGCGATCTCGACCATCGCGCTGCATGCCCATTCCATTCCGCATGTCTTCCCGAAGGCGGTGCTGAGCGAGGCCGAGGCCGCCGGCCCGGCCAGCATGTCTCACCGCGAGGACTGGCGGTCCCTGCCGCTGGTCACCATCGACCCGGCCGACGCCAAGGATCACGACGACGCGGTCCATGCCGCGCCCGACGACGACCCGGCCAATCCTGGCGGCATGGTGGTGACCGTCGCCATCGCCGACGTCTCCTATTACGTCCGGCCAGGCACCAAGCTCGATTCCGAGGCTCGGCTGCGCGGCAATTCGGTCTACTTCCCCGACCGGGTCGTGCCGATGCTGCCCGAGCGCATTTCCAACGACCTCTGCTCGCTGCGCGAGAATGTCGACCGGCCGGCGCTCGCCGTGCGGATGGTGCTCGGCGGCAATGGCGAGAAGCGGCGTCACAGCTTCCATCGCGTGATGATGCGCAGCCACGCCAAGATCGCCTACGAGGCCGCCCAGGCGGCCATCGACGGAGCGACCGGCGACGTCGATCCGCATGTCACCGAGACGATGCTCAAGCCGCTCTGGGCCGCCTACGCACTGGCCCGTTCGGCACGCGAGCGGCGTCAGCCGCTCGACCTCGATCTGCCCGAGCGCAAGCTCAAGCTCGGCCCCGACGGCCGGGTGGAGAAGGTCGTCGTGCCGGCTCGCCTCGACGCCCACCGGCTGATCGAGGAGTTCATGATCCTAGCCAATGTCGCGGCGGCCGAGAGCCTCGAATCCAAGCGGCAGGCGCTGATCTACCGCGCTCATGACGCCCCGTCCCTCGCTAAGCTGGAATCCCTGCGCGAGTTCCTGCGCACGCTGGAAATCTCGCTGGCCAAGAGCGGCACGCTGCGCCCCTCGCACTTCAACGGCATTCTCAGCCAGGTGAAGGCCAGCGAGCACGAGAGTCTCGTCAACGAGGTCGTGCTGCGGTCACAGTCGCAGGCGGTCTACTCGCCGGACAATATCGGCCATTTCGGCCTGAACCTCGACCGCTACGCCCACTTCACCTCGCCGATCCGCCGCTATGCCGATCTCATCGTGCACCGGGCGCTGGTCACCGCCTTCGATCTCGGCGAAGGCGGACTCAGCCGCGAGGACGAGGAAAATCTCCAGGCGACCGCCGAGGAGATCTCGCGGGCCGAACGCCGGGCCATGGCGGCCGAGCGCGACACGGTCGACCGGCTGATCGCCCACCATCTAGCCGACCGGATCGGTGACGATTTCGAGGGACGCATAGCCGGCGTGACAAAAGCCGGTCTTTTCGTCGCGCTTCCGGCCTTTGGCGCCGATGGTTTCGTTCCCATATCGACACTGGGGAACGAGTTCTTCCATTATGACGAGGTCGGACGTTCGCTGGTTGGCGACCGCAGCGGCAACGGCTACCGCCTCGGCGACACCGTCGAGATTCGTCTGAAGGAGGCCATTCCACTGGCCGGCTCGATGCAGTTCGAGATGCTCAGCGAGCCGCGCAAGCTGCCGCGCGAGGCGGGCTCGTTCCACAAGACCGGACGCAAGCAGCGCTTCGGCCGCCGCGAGAAGAACGTCGCCGGGAAGGTCAGGAAGAAACGATGAACAGTGTGACCATGCACGCAGACGCCGAGGCCCGGGCCAACAGCGCCGAAGGTGATCGCCCGCTCTGGCCGGCGCTCGTCAACGGCTTCCGCTGCCACTGCCCCAATTGCGGCGAAGGCAAGCTGTTCCGCAGCTATCTGCGCAGCGTCGACGACTGCAGCGTATGCGGCCAGGAGATCCACCATCACCGCGCCGACGATCTGCCGCCCTATCTGACGATCTTCATCGTCGGGCATATCGTGGTCGCGCTCTTTATGGGCATCGAAGCCTCCTACGATTTGTCGATGTGGACGCATCTGGCGATGTGGGTTCCGGTCACGCTGGTGCTCTCGCTGGCGCTCCTGCAGCCGCTGAAGGGCGCCACCATCGGCCTGCAATGGTCGCTGCGCCTCGGCGGCTTCGGCACCGAGGACGAGGCGGATCGCGTCGGGTGAGCGAGGCCGGTGATCCGCTCGCCACACTGAACGCCGAACGGGCGCGGCTCGCCCGGCCGAGCGGACTGCCGGCGGCCAAGGCGATCCGCGACGCCGGAACGCTGCTCATCGTCGACGACAGCGACGGCACGGCCCGTGTCCTGATGGGGCGGCGCTCCACCAGGCATGTCTTCATGCCGGGACGTTATGTGTTTCCCGGCGGTCGGGTCGATCCCTCCGACCTGGCACTGGCCCGCGACTTCGCCCTCTCCGAACCCGCCTTCGACCGGCTCTGTGCCGGCCCCCCGGCCCGCTACGACCGACGGCGCGCCACCGCGACGGCGCTCGCCGCGATCCGCGAAACCTTCGAGGAGGCCGGCGCCATGATCGGCGCCCCCGGCAGCTTCGCCGGCAAGGGCGAGCACTGGAGCGTCTTCGGCGCACGCGGTATCCGCCCCGCCCCGGAAATGCTGGTGCCCATCGCACGGGCGATCACGCCGCCCGGTCCCCCGCGGCGCTACGACACCCGCTTCTTCTGCGTTGCCGCCGACGCGATTGGCCATCAGCTCGCCCTCGACGAATTGCCGACGGACGAGCTGGAAGAGCTCGCCTGGGTCGATCTGAACGCGCTCCAGGATCTGTCGCTGGCGCCGATCACCCTGCGCATCGTCGGCGATCTGAAGGCGCGCATTGCCGACGGGACCTGGCGCGACCCGGCGCGGCCGATGCCGTTTTACCGGGCCATTCGCGGCCAGTTCGTGCGCGAATCGCTCTGACGCAACGGGGGCGGTGACCGATGGACAGGCAAACCGCCGACAACATCGTGGCCGAAGCGGAAGCCGAGATCGAACGGGTCGACTGGGTTGCCGCCGGCGCCGCCATCGCTTCGATCAGCGCCGTCGGCATCGCGCTCGGTCTCGGACTGCCGCTGCTCAGCGTCATCCTCGAAAGCCGCGGCATCTCCACCACGATGATCGGCGCCAACACGGCTGTCGCGGGCGTCGCTTCGCTGCTGGCCGCGCCGCTCGTGACGCCCATTGCGCGTGTCCTCGGCGTGCGGCTGTCGATGCTGATCGCGATCGTGCTGTCCGGCGTCTCGGCTCTCGGCTTCTACTATTTCACCGCCTTCTGGACGTGGTTCCCGTTGCGACTGGTCTTCCACTTCGCCATCACCGCGCTGTTCGTCCTGTCGGAGTTCTGGATCAATGCCGCCGCGCCGCCGAGCCGTCGCGGCTTCATCCTCGGCATCTATGCGACCGTCCTGTCGCTCGGCTTCGCGCTTGGCCCCTACATCTTCTCGGTGGTGGGCTCGCAGGGCTTCCTGCCCTTCGCGATCGGCTCAGGCGTCATCTTCGCCTCGGCAATCCCGCTGCTGTTCGCCTGGGACCGCCAGCCAGCGCTGGGCGAGCGGCGCCACGGGGCGTTCTGGCGGCATATCGTGTCGGTTCCCACGGCCACCGGTGCGGTGCTGATCTTCGGCGCGGTCGAAGCCGGGGGATTCGCCCTCTTCCCGATCTATGGCGAGCGCCTCGGCTATACGGAGGCCGCGGCGGCGCAACTGCTCATCGCCATCGGACTCGGCAACGTCCTGATGCAGATCCCGATCGGGCTGATTTCCGACCGGGTACGGGACCGGCGCTCGCTGCTGACCCTGTTTGCGGCGGTCGGACTGGTCGGCACACTCTGCCTGCCGCTTCTGGGCACCGACTGGTGGCTGATGGCGAGCCTTCTGTTCCTGTGGGGCGGCGTTGTCGCCGGGCTCTACACGGTCGGCCTCGCCCATCTCGGCTCGCGACTCGGAGGCGCCGATCTTGCCGCCGCCAACGCCGCCTTCGTGTTCTGCTATTCGGCCGGCATGCTGGTCGGTCCGCAAACCATCGGGTCTTCGATGGATCTCTTCGGCTACAACGGATTTGCCTGGGCCTTGGCGCTGTTCTTCGGGCTTTATCTGGTTCTCACCGTCGCCCGCATGGTCTGGGCCCGCGACCGGTCTTGACTTGGCTGCCGTCATGGCTATGGTCCGGCTCGAATTCGCCGACGCCCTGCGCCGGCGCATCGTCGCGTGCTACCGCTGCAGCGGCTTTTCGCGAATCGAACAATTTGGGTTTCCGCCGTCATCTGGACGAACGGCACCGGCACAGGGCCGGTCGGTTCGAGACGCGGCACGCATCAGCGAACGGATAGGGCCATGGCCAAGGCAACCACGATCAAGATCAAGCTCCTCTCGACCGCCGACACCGGCTTCTTCTACGTCGCGCGCAAGAACAGCCGCACGATGACGGAGAAGATGGTCAAGACCAAGTACGACCCGGTCGCGCGCAAGCACGTCGAGTTCCGCGAAGCCAAGATCAAGTAAGCTCCGGCAGGCCTTCGCCTGCCAGGGACGAATCGAGCGCCGCTCCGGCAACGGGGCGGCGCTTTTCGTCGTTCAGGCGGCGGTTGTGCGCGGGCACAACCCAGAGTACCGTGACCATGCGGCAGATGCATGCGGAGCCCGGACATGGCGAAGCATCTGATTCTGGTTCACGGGCGCTCGGTGAAACCAGCCGGCAGCCTGATGGCGGCGATGGTCGAGACGGCCCTTCGCGAAGGGTTGCGACGGGCCGATGCCCGGATCGCGCTGGCTGATCTCCAAGCCGACGACCTCAAGATGTCCTTCATCTATTACGGCGACATCAACAACGAGATCGCCGCGGCCGATCCTGCCGAGCGCGCCATCCTCACCGCGACCAACGATCCGCGCTATGCGTTCCGGCCGGCCCTGCCCTTCGACCTGATCGAGGCCGGCTACGCCCTCACCTCGGCGCTGCGCCGCTTCAACCGGACGACCTATCGCGCCGTCCTCGCCGAGGCGGAGGACTGGCGGCTGCTCGACGAGGCGGCGGATATCGCCAGCCTGTTCGGCCAGCTCTTCACCTTCGGCTTTCTGAACGATCGGCTGATCTCCAGCGCGCTGCCGGATTTCTCGGCCTATCTCACCTCGCAGATCGTTTCCTCGGCGATCCGCAGCCGGCTGCAGTCGGTGCTCCTCCCGGCGATGGAGGCGCGCGACGACATCTGTCTCCTGACCCACAGCATGGGCTGCATCGTCGCCTGGGACGTGTTGTGGAAGCTGTCCTACATGAGCGAATACGAGCCGCTCCGGGCGCGTGGCGGCCATGTCGCGCGCTGGATCACCGGCGGCTGCCCGCTGGGCGAACCGGGCGTGCGGCGCAATCTGCTGGGCGGCTGGGCGCGGGCGAACGAGGAATTTCCACGGCAGATCCGGCAATGGCGCAACATCCACGCCGAGGACGACTACATCGCCCATGTCGAGCGGATGCGGTCCACCTTCGGCGCCATGATGCGCGCCGGCTTCGTCGGGCAGATCAGCGACCGCAAGATTTACAATTGCTGGCACTATGCGGATGCGGCGACCGGGGCCCTCGTCTCCAACCCGCACGATCTCTACGGCTACCTGATGCACCCGGCGATGGGCGCCGCCATCGCCGAATGGGCCCAGCACTGATCGCCGGCATGCCAGGCAGGCCGAGCGCTCCTCGCCGCCCTGTCCTCAGCTCCCCTTACAGCGGGATGTTGTCGTGCTTCTTCCAGGGGTTCTCGAGATCCTTGTTGCGCAGCATCGCCAGCGCCCGCGAGACCCGGCGGCGGGTCGAATGCGGCATGATCACCTCGTCCACATAGCCCCGCTCGGCAGCGACGAAGGGCGACAGGAAGCGCTCCTCGTAGGCCTTGGTGTGGGCCGCCAGCTTCTCCGGATCCTTGGCGTCCTTGCGGTGGATGATCTCCGACGCCCCCTTGGCGCCCATCACGGCGATCTGCGCCGTCGGCCAGGCATAATTGATGTCGCCGCGCAGATGCTTGGACGCCATGACGTCATAGGCGCCGCCGAAGGCCTTGCGGGTGATCACCGTCACCTTCGGCACGGTCGCCTCGGCATAGGCGAAGAGCAGCTTGGCGCCGTGCTTGATCAGGCCGCCATATTCCTGCGCGGTCCCCGGCAGGAAGCCCGGCACGTCGACGAAGGTCACCACGGGGATCGAGAAGCAGTCGCAGAAGCGCACGAAGCGCGCGGCCTTGCGCGAGGCATCGGAATCGAGAACGCCGGCCAGCACCATGGGCTGGTTGGCGACGATGCCGACGGTGCGGCCCTCGATGCGGCCGAAGCCGGTGACGATATTGCCGGCGAAGGCGGCCTGGATCTCGAAGAAGTCGCCCTCGTCGACGGTCTTCCGGATCAGTTCCTTGATGTCGTACGGCTTGTTGGCGTTGTCCGGGATCAGCGTGTCCAGCGACACGTCCTCGGCGGTCACCGACTGGCTGTAGTCGAGTTCGGGCACCGGCGAGGTGTTGGAGGCCGGCAGGAAGTCGATCAGCCGGCGCATCTGCAGCAGCGCGTCGACGTCGTTGTCATAGGCACCGTCGGCGATCGACGACTTCACCGTATGGATGGAGGCGCCGCCCAGCTCCTCGGCCGTCACCGTCTCGTTGGTCACGGTCTTCACCACGTCGGGACCGGTGACGAACATGTAGGAGGTGTCGCGGACCATGAAGATGAAGTCGGTCATCGCCGGCGAATAGACGTCGCCGCCCGCGCAGGGACCCATGATCACCGAGATCTGCGGAATGACGCCGGAGGCCAGCACGTTGCGCTGGAAGATCTCGGCATAACCGCCGAGCGCTGCGACGCCCTCCTGGATGCGCGCGCCGCCGGCGTCGTAGAAGCCGATGATCGGGGCACGGTTGCGCAAGGCGAGGTCCTGGACCTTCTGCACCTTTTCGGCATGGGCTTCCGACAGGGAGCCACCCAGCACGGTGAAATCCTTCGCGAAGACGAAGACGGTGCGGCCGTTGACCGTGCCCCAGCCGGTGACGACGCCGTCGCCGGGATAATGCTGCTGGTCCATGCCGAAATCGGTCGCCCGGTGCTGGACGAACATGTCGAACTCCTCGAAGGAGCCCTCATCCAGAAACACCGTCAGCCGCTCGCGGGCGGTCAGCTTGCCCTTGGCGTGCTGGGCCTCGATCCGCTTCCTGCCGCCGCCTTCGCGGGCCTTCTCGCGCCGCGCCTCGAGTTCCGACAGCATGTCGCGCATTGCCTGTTTCCTCACCTGTTGCGTCTGTACGCGGTCCTTGCGACCGTTCTGCCCTGCGGGCAGACCATAGCAGTGCCGCCGCCCGGGTCGAGCGGCGGCCGGCTTATTCGGTGTCCAGAAGGACGGCCGCGACCTGCATTTCCTGCCAGCGCAGTTCGCGGCGGGCGCTTGCCTCGTCGTCGGCGCCCCATTGTTCGATGTTCCAGTCCTCGTCGACATGGGCCCGCAGCCACACGTCCTTGGCCGTCAGATGCCCTTCGGCAAGGGCAAGGGCCAGCAGCGCCGACCCGGTCAGGGTCGTCGCCTGATGCATGGCCGCGACCTTGAAGGGATCGTCGATCCCGGCGAGGCGCTCCCGGAACGCGGCGATCGCGGCAGGCGGCTGGGCGACATGCATGACGCCCTCGGTCAGAAGATAGCGGGCGCCGAAGCTGTCCCGCGCCCAGTCGAGCACCGGGTCCCAGAGTTCCTGCTGGCGCGCCACCAGCCGTTCCGGCGTGCCAGCGCGATAGAACAGGAGATCGGTCTCGATATAGCGGGCGAGATCGTCGCGAACCGGAATCGGATCGTCGGCGATCGCCTCGACCACGGTGTTGACCAGCCGGGTCATCGGCATGGTCGCCGGATCGATGCGCTCGCGCTGGGCATCCCATTCGGCGGCGACCACCTCGGCGGCCCTCCGCATGGGGACGGCGAGCGGCCGTCGGCCGGGCGTCTTCACCGGCCGGCCATCGAGGAGGACCGCGAAGCCGTCGTCGGTCGGCGCCAGCGTCACCTCGCTGTAGAAGCGCTTCGGCAGTTCAGCCTTCGCCTTGTCCTGCGTCATCCGTGTCTCTCATCTTGCGTGCCGCACACAGAGCGCTGTCACCCGTGGCGCACCACATACCATTGTCGTCAACCGGCCTCGCCGGGACCTGCCCTACAGCGCCGGAGCGGCTTGCCGCATCGCGGGCTGGACGGTCAGGTCCGCCAGCCAGCGATCGACGCTCTCGACCAGCCCGGTCACGGTTTCGGCGACGGCATAGGCGCCGGAGGCAAGCAGCGGCGCCGGCTCATGCGTGCCCCAGGCTACCCCCAAAGCCGCGGCGCCCGCGGCCCGGGCCATTTCCATGTCGAAGACCGAATCGCCGACGACCAGCGCGTCGCGCGGCGCAACTCCGAAGACCGTGCAGCATTCCTCGACCATCGCCGGGTGTGGCTTGGACGGGCAGTCATCGGCCGTGCGGACCGCGAGGAAGGCGTCGGTCAGGCCATGGGCCTCGCAGATCGAGGCGACGCCGCGGCGCGACTTGCCGGTCACCAGCCCGACGAACACATCGTCGCGCGCTGCCAGATCCTGGACCAGCGCCTTCATGCCGGGAAACAGGTGCTCGCGGAAATCGGGATCGGCGCGCTGGATCCGGAAGGCCTGCCGGTAACCGTCGACGAGGGTCGCGACGAGCGCCGGCTCGGCCACGGGATGCAGCCGCCGGATCGCCTCGTCGAGGGACAGGCCGATAATGCCCCGCGTCGCGGCATCCTCGGGCGCCGGCAGGCCGTGCGCTTCGAAGGCCAGGCGCATCGTGGCGCAGATGACCCCGCAGGAATCGGCGATCGTGCCGTCGCAATCGAACAGAACGGCCTTCATCAGTCGTTCATCGCCGTTTCGTCGAAGCCGAACAGATTGAAGGTCTGGATCATGTGGGGCGGCAGCGGCGCGATCTGGTCGATGAAGCCGCCGCTCGGATGCGGGATGACGATGCGGCGCGCGTGGAGGTGCAGCCGCTTCTGGACGCCGCCCGGAAACTCCCAGTTGGTGTCGTGCTCGAAATATTTCGGGTCGCCCAGGATCGGGTTGCCGATATGCAGCGCGTGAACGCGCAGCTGGTGGGTCCGGCCGGTATAGGGCTCCATCTCCACCCAGGAGAAGTTTTGCGCCAGGTTCTCGATGACCCGGTAATGGGTGAGCGCATGGTCGGCGCCCTCCTCGCCGTGCTTGGCGGTCCGCATACGGTCGCCGTCCGGCGTCTGTTCCTTGACCAGGAAGGTCGAGATGCGGCCCTCATGGGGCACCGGCACGCCCTTGAGGATGGCCCAGTAGGTCTTCTTGGTGTCGCGCTCGCGGAACGCCTTGGTCAGCGCGGTCGCCGCGCCGCGGGTGCGGGCCACGACGAGGACGCCGGAGGTGTCGCGGTCGAGGCGGTGCACCAGGCGGGGCTTCTCGCCCTTGCGGCTGCGCCAGGCCTCCAGCATCTTGTCGACATGCCGGTTCAGGCCGGAGCCACCCTGCACCGCCAGACCCGCCGGCTTGTTGAAGACGAAGACCTTCTCGTCCTCGTAGATGAGCATCTGCGACAGCACCTCGTCATCGTGCTTGTCGCGCATGGTGTTGGCCGTCAGCGGCCCGATCTTCGGACGCCCCGCATCGCCGCTCATCGGCGGAATGCGAACCATCTGCCCGGGCTGCACCCGCGTATCGGTCTTGGCGCGACCGCCGTCGATGCGCACCTGTCCCGAGCGCAGCAGCTTCTGCAGATGGCCGAAGCCCAGTCCGGGGTAGTGCAGCTTGAACCAACGATCGAGGCGCAATCCCGCCTCGTCATCCTCGATCCGTCTTTGTTCGACCGACGCCATTATCTCATGCCTTCCGCTTGAACTGGTGCAGATAGCATCAGGCGAGCCCGCGCGCGAGGGCGAGACCGGCAAACAACGCCGCGATCCCCACAACCACCGACCCGATCACGTAGATCGCGGCCAATGTGTGGGATCCGCGCTCGGCCAACGCCATCGCATCGAGCGAAAAGGTCGAGAAGGTGGTGAAGCCGCCCAGGCATCCGGTGGCGACGAACAGGCGAACTTCCTGCGAGGCTCCGAAGCGGCGCGCCGCCAGCTCAATGAACAGCCCCATCAGGAACGAGCCGGAGACATTCACGAAAACCGTGCCCCACGGAAATCCCGCGCCGAACAGGCGCATGGCGGCGATACCGGAGAGGTGCCGGAGGGTGGCGCCGACGGCACCGCCGGCGGCAACGAGGAGAAGCTGTGACATGGCCGCCTTCTAACCGATGGCGCGACGTGGCGTAAGATGCCGGGGAAGCCCGGTGTCGGCGGGCCGAGAGAGCCGTCCGAACGCAAAACGGCGGGACCAGTGGCTGGCCCCGCCGTCGAATTCTCGTCCTGGGAAGGTGGCCTACTCGGCGGCGCGCGCTTCCGCCTCGGCGTGCTGCTGGAACGGCTGCTTCAGCTCCCCATGGAGGCCGCGCAGCGTCGAATAGCATAGCACGAGCAGCAGCACCGCGAAGGGAAGCCCCGTCGTGATCGCCGCCCCCTGCAGGGCCGCCAGACCACCGCCGATCAGCAGCGTGATCGCCACCAGACCTTCGAAGGTTGCCCAGAAGATGCGCTGGGGCACCGGCGCGTCGATCTTGCCGCCTGCCGTGATCGTGTCGATCACCAGCGAGCCGGAGTCCGACGAGGTGACGAAGAACACGATCACCAGGATGATGCCGATGAACGAGCTGATCGAGGACAGCGGCAGCTCGCCGAGCATGGCGAACAGCTTCACCGACAGGTCGGCGTCCACGATCCCGGTGTAGCCGGCGATCGTTTCGGTCAGCGCGGTGCCGCCGAAGATCGTCATCCAGATCACCGATACGACGGTCGGGATGAGCAGCACGCAGGTGATGAACTCACGCACTGTGCGACCGCGCGAAACGCGGGCGATGAACATGCCGACGAAGGGCGACCAGCTGATCCACCAGGCCCAGTAGAAGGTCGTCCAGCCGGTGCGATAGCCATCATCGGTCCGACCGAACGGGTTCGACAGCGGGATCACCTCGCGTAGATAGGCGACCGAGTTGCCGAAGAAGCCGTAGACGAGATCCATCGTCGGCCCGACTGCAAAGATGAACAGCATCAGCAGCAGCGCCAAGACCATGTTCAGCTCCGACAGCCGCTTCACGCCACCGTCGAGGCCGGCCACGACCGACACCAGCGCGACGGCGGTGATCAGGCAGATCAGCACGATCTTGGACAGGAGCGAATCCGGCACGCCGAACAAGAAGTTGAGACCGGACACCGCCTGCTCCGCACCGAAGCCGAGCGAGGTCGCCAGACCGAACAGCGTGGCGAACACCGCCAGGATGTCGATCAGATGGCCGGGCCAGCCCCAGGTCTTCTCGCCGAGCAGCGGATAGAAGGCCGAGCGGATCGTCAGAGGCAGACCGAGATTGTAGCTGAAGAAGGCCAGGGCCAGGGCGACCACGGCGTAGATCGCCCAGGGATGCAGCGCCCAATGGTATATCGTGGCGGCCATGCCGAGACGGCGTGCCGCCTCGATGTCACCGGGTGCGCCACCCAGCGGTGCAGCTGAGCCGCCTTCCATGGCGGCAGTGAAATGGGTGATCGGCTCGGACACGCCGTAGAACATCAGGCTGATGCCCATGCCGGCGGCGAACAGCATCGCGAACCAGCCGAAATAGCCGTAGTCCGGACGCGCGTCCTTACCGCCGAGCCGGATCTTGCCGTAGGGCGAGACGATCAGGAACAGGCAGAACAGCACGAAGATGTCGCCGGCGATGATGAACAGCCAGTCGAAGGTGTTGGTGATCGCCGGGCGCAGCCACCCGAAGAAGCCGTCGGCCATCGTCGGGAACAGCAGGGTGAAGGTGACGAAGGCGATGATGACGCCGGCGGAAATCGGGAAAACCGGATTATGAATATCCAGCCCGAACCGTTGCATGTTGTCTTGACCGACCTCGTAATCGGTTATCGAATGTTCGGCCAATTGGCCCGGTTCGAGAGACATCTGAACCTCGCTTTGCACGATTATGGAAATTCGGGGCGTCAAACGAAGCCCGGACGTTCAAGCCGCCATATTGCCACAGATCGGGCACGCGGACACTCCGGCGATATTCTCACCGGTGCTGATTACTTGGCGTCGCCGGAAAAGTATCAACCCCTGCGGTCACGATTGCGGCGAAGTTTCGCCCAATTTTGAAGCCGGTCGCCGATCGGGATCTCTGCACCACGATCAGTCGGCCGGTAGAATTGCTGCCGGTCCATCTCGTCCGGAAAATAGTCCTGACCGGAAAACGCGTCGGGCGCGTCATGGTCATAGGCGTATCCGGAGCCGTAGCCCTCGTCGCGCATCAGCGCAGTCGGGGCGTTGAGAATGTGTTTCGGCGGCAGCAACGAGCCGTGTTCCTTCGCCGCGCGCATGGCCGCCTTGTAGGCGGTGTAGACGGCGTTGGATTTCGGTGCGCTCGCCAGATAGACGGTCGCCTCGGCCAGCGCGAGTTCGCCCTCCGGCGATCCGAGATAGTCGAAGGCGTCCTTGGCAGCGAGCGCAATGCCCAGCGCGCGGGGATCGGCCAGTCCGATATCCTCGGAAGCCATGCGCACCAGACGGCGGCCGAGATACAGGGGGTTCTCCCCTGCGTCAAGCATGCGGCACAGCCAGTAGAGGGCAGCGTCCGGGTCCGAGCCGCGCACCGACTTGTGCAGCGCGGAGATCAGATTGTAGTGGCCGTCCTGGCCCTTGTCGTAGACCGGCGCGCGCCGCTGGACGATCTCCTGCAGGCCCGCCGCGTCGAAGATCTCGCCCTTGCGGCTGGCGCGCCAGACCTCCTCGGCCAGCGTCAGCGCGGCACGTCCGTCGCCATCCGCCATGCGCAGCAGCACCGCCCGCGCCTGCTCGTCGAGCGGCAAAGCCATGCCCTCGGTCGCCTCGGCCCGCTCCAGCAGCTTCACGAGGCTGGCCGAACCATGCGGCTTGAAAGTCAGCACCCGTGCGCGCGACAGGAGAGCGGCGTTGAGCTCGAAGGACGGGTTCTCGGTCGTCGCGCCGACGAGGACGACGGTGCCGTCCTCCATGACCGGCAGGAAGGAATCCTGCTGCGCGCGGTTGAAGCGGTGGATCTCGTCGACGAAGAGCAGCGTGCGCCTGCCGTTGGAGCGACGCAGCCGCGCCGCCTCGAACATCTTCTTCAAATCGGCGACGCCGGAAAAGATCGCCGAGATCTGCTCGAAGGCGTAGTCCACCTCATGGGCGAGCAGCCGCGCCACGGTGGTCTTGCCGGTGCCCGGTGGACCCCAGAAGATCATCGAACCGAGGCTCGTGGCCTCGAGCATGCGCGACAGGACCCCGCCCTCGCCCGTCAGATGTTCCTGGCCGACGACCTCGCCGAGTTGCCGCGGCCGCAACCGGTCGGCCAGCGGTCGGGAGCGGTCGTTCCGATCGTCCACCGCCGCTGCGGATGGACGCAGCCGCTCGCTCGGAGTGCCGCCACCGTCGCCGAAGAGATCCGCCATGTCAGCGCACCCGCCGCGCCAGTCGGCGTCCGTTCCGGTCGATCTCGAAGCTCCAGCCGCGATTGCTGTCGATGGCTGCAGCCTCCAGTGCCCTCGTGGTCATCACAGGCTCGCCGTTGACGGCGAGGACGATGTCCCCCGGCCGCAGCCCGAAACGCTGCGCGAGCGAGCCACGGGCGACCTCCGCCACGAGGACGCCGGTCTTTTCGAGCGGCATGCCGAACTCCTCCGCAACGCGCGGCGACAGGTTGAGGACGGTGGCACCGGCGAACGGATTCTGCCCGTCGATGGTGAGCGCGTCGCGCGGCGGTATCTCCGGCGCCGGCTGCAGCGGCAGTTCCAGCGTCCGGCGCTCGTCGCCGCGCAGCACCGTCAGACTCACGGTCTTGCCGATCCCGGCCGTCG
Source organism: Aurantimonas sp. (assembly GCF_964217435.1). Taxonomy (NCBI): domain Bacteria; kingdom Pseudomonadati; phylum Pseudomonadota; class Alphaproteobacteria; order Hyphomicrobiales; family Aurantimonadaceae; genus Aurantimonas; species Aurantimonas sp. The sequence goes on from NZ_CAXPJM010000053.1 coordinate 119,968, forward strand.
CCAGCCGGTAGCCCAGGGCATCTGCGCCGCCGATCTCGAGGCCATCCACCGCCAGGATCACGTCGCCGACCGTAAGACCAGCGGCCTCGGCGGGTCCGCCGGGCATGATGCCCCGGACAAGAGTCCCCGACGGGCGGTCGAGCCCCACCGCCTCGGCGATGTCGGCGGTCACCGGCACGAAGCTCGCCCCGATGAAGGGCCGCTCGAAGCGCCCCCCGGCCTTGGCCGAACGGATGAAGCTCGCGACCATGTTGGCAGGGATCGCGAAGCCGACGCCGTTCGAGCCGCCCGAGCGCGAGAAGATGGCGGTGTTCACCCCGACCAGTTCCCCCGACATGCCGATCAGCGCGCCGCCGGAATTGCCGGGATTGATCGCCGCGTCGGTCTGGATGAAGAAGCCGAAATCGTCGACGCCGATATGGGTTCGAGCGAGCGCCGAGACGATGCCGCTGGTCACCGTCTGGCCGATGCCGAAGGGATTGCCGATCGCCAGCACGAGATCGCCGATCTGCAGCTGGTCCGAATCGGCGATCGGCAGGGTCGGGAACGGCCCCTCGCCCTCGATCTTCAGCACCGCCAGATCGACGCTTTCGTCCTTGAGCAGAACCTCGGTTTTGAACTCGCGCCCGTCGGCGAAGCCGATCTTCACCTCGTCGGCATCGGCCACGACGTGATTGTTGGTGACCACGAGCCCCGACGCATCGACGATGACGCCGGAGCCGAGGGACGATTCCATCCGCGGCTGGCGGTTGCGCGGCTGGCCGAAGAACTGACCGAAGAAGGGATCGCCGGCGAAGGGCGAGCGCTGCGCCGGGACGGCCCGCGCGGCATAGACATTGACCACCGCAGGCGCGGTCCGCTTCACCAGCGGCGCGAAGGAAAGCTGGATCTGCGCCTGGCTCTCCGGCACGCGGGCATCGGCCTCGCCGACGGGGGATGACGGCACCGGCTTCCCGGCCGGGGCGGTGTCGGCCTCGGCGACGCGGGTCTCGCCGTCATCGAGGGGGACGAACCCATCGCCCGGCGCCGCGCTGCCCGCCGCATCCTGCCCCAGGGACGGCTTCGGATCGTCGCCGTCGAAGACGTCGAGATAGGGGGCCGCGAGTACCCCGGCGCCAATCAGTAGACCCGCGAGAATCAGTTTCATCTGCATATCCGGTCCGCCGTGGTGGCTCGGCAGCATCGGACCGGCACCCGGAACAGGCGCTGGAACCGGATGCTCCCCTGCGAAAGGTCAAACGCCGCGCAGTGGCGGCCTGCTTTCGCATAGACCAGACCGCGGACGCGAAAAAGGGGCCGTTGCGGCCCCTTCCTCGTCATTCCGATCTGTGTGGCTGACGTCGCCTAGTCTGCGACCGCCGTCTGCGTGCTGGTCGCAACCGCCTCGTCAGGCAGGTCGGCCGTCGCGTAGCTGGCGGTCAGGACGCCAAATGCCGCCATGGCACACAGGAGGGTCAGAAAAGTGCGTCGCATGGAGAGCCGGCCCGTGGTGTTCATGATGTCCGCATTTTTCATAGAAGTTGTTTCATCCGCGTAAATGTCGCCACTTTTGCGTGGCTGCGTCCCGTTCTTGAGGGCAAAAGCGTTCGGCCGCCAAAAGGTTGCCTCGTTTTGAACGAAATTTCTGCTGGCTCCCCCGAGATCCCGCCTATGCCACGCCCCGACGGCCCTCGCCATGGCATTTGCATCACACTCACCGAATACGCGAAATGCGTAGCAGCCGAAGCTGGAGCGGCCCATGCGCGGCCTCTCAGGCGGTCCGCGGCAGCTGCGCGATGCTCTGCGCCATCGCGGCGACAGCGTCCTCCGGCGACCGTGCCGACAGGCCGAGGATGTCGCGCGCTGGCGTGGTGTCGAGCGATTTGCGACGACCGAGTTCGGGCACGGCGGCGCGTGCCTGCGCCGACAGGATCGCAGCAAGCCGCACGACGCGGTCGGGCAATGTCCAGCGCGGCAGGCGGCGTGCCTCACCGGGGCAGGCTTCGCCCACCACCTTGCCGATCTCGATCAGGCTCAGCGTGCCGCTGGACAGGGCGAAGCGCCGTCCGGACGCTGACGGCGCCGTCATCGCCGCCAGATGCGCGTCGGCGACGTCGCGGACGTCGGCGAGCGCGAAGGCGAGATCGGGAACGACGGGCATACGGCCCCCCATCACGGCCCGGATCAGCGCGGCCGAGGTGCCCTCGCCGCCTGCCGCACCTGCCCCCAGCAGCGGGCCAAGCACGAGAGCTGGATTAATCGCGACCAGGTCGAGCCCCGCGTCTCGCGCTGCATCCCAGGCGGCCCGTTCGGCCAGGGTCTTCGACAGGGCGTAGGCGGAGATGTCGGGGCTTTGCGTGTCCGACCAGTCGGCCTCGCCGTAGGACTCGCCGGGGCGCGGGGGATGGGCCGAATAGATCGCCGCGGCCGACGACGTCAGGACGACCCGCTCGGCGCCGGCGCGTTCCGCGGCGGCCATCACCCGCAGGGTGCCGTCCACTGCGGCCGGAACCAGCGCATGCCGGTCGCTTGGCGGGCTGGCAGGAAATGGCGATGCGGTGTGCAGCACATAGCGGCAGCCCGACGCCGCCTCCATCCAGCCGACGGCGTCGGTGAGGTCCGCAGCGAACAGGGACAGGCGATCGATATCCGCCCCGGCGGCGGCGAGGAGACGGCGAACGGCGTCTGCCTTGTCGAGCCCGCGCACCGTTCCGCGGACATCATAGCCGGCCTCGAGCAGGCGCAGCGCCACATGGCCCGCGATGAAGCCCGATATGCCGGTAAGCAGCACCCGATCCCGCGCCATCGCTAGCCTCCTCGTTCGTGCTGTCCCACCCGCACGACGACGCGCGGGTCAGCCGGCCACCCTCCGGCAGATAGCGTGGGGTGGAGCGGACAAGAAAAAGGGGCCCCATGGGCCCCTCGTTCCTTCGTTCCGATGATCGGGTCGATCAGGCTGCGTCGAGCTCGCCTTCGGCCTCGACGCGCTCGCGATCGATGGCGCCACGGGCTTCCGGGTCACGATCGACGAACTCGATGACGGCCAGCGGGGCGTTGTCGCCGCGACGGAAGCCGGCCTTCAGAACGCGGGTGTAACCGCCGTTGCGCTCGGCATAACGCGGAGCCAGCGTGTCGAACAGCTTGCCGATGACCGACGGGTCGCGAACCTGCGAGATCGCCTGGCGGCGCGCATGCAGATCGCCGCGCTTGCCCAGCGTGATCATCTTCTCGACGATCGGGCGCAGTTCCTTGGCCTTCGGCAGGGTGGTCACGATCTGCTCGTGCAGGATCAGCGAAGCGACCATGTTGGCGAACATCGCCTTACGGTGGCTGGCGGTACGATTAAGCTTACGACCGCGTTTTGCGTGGCGCATGGGATTTCCTCAAGTCAAATAAGCCGGCGTCATAGCGCCGGAAGTCGGGATCTTTGCGTCCCTGCCCCGTTCTCGGGACAGGCCGCCGTTCCTTTGAATGATTGAAATCCTCCCGCCGACGCTGGGCGCCGGCGGGAGGCAGTCTCGTTCTAGTACTGGTCTTCGTAGCGCTTGGCCAGATCGTCGATGTTCTCCGGCGGCCAATCCGACACTTCCATGCCGAGATGCAGCCCCATGGACGCGAGAACTTCCTTGATCTCGTTGAGCGACTTGCGGCCGAAATTCGGCGTACGCAGCATCTCCGCCTCGGTCTTCTGAATCAGATCACCGATATAGACGATGTTGTCGTTCTTCAGGCAGTTCGCCGAACGCACGGACAGCTCGAGCTCGTCGACCTTCTTGAGCAGCGCCGGGTTGAAGGCCAGCTCGGCCATCTGTTCCTCGGCACCGGCCGGCGCGCGCTGGTCGCGCTGCGGCTCCTCGAAGTTCACGAACACCGAAAGCTGGTCCTGCAGGATGCGCGCGGCGTAGGCCACGGCGTCCTCGCCGCTGATCGAGCCATCGGTCTCGATCTGCATGGTCAGCTTGTCCTTGTTCAGGTCCTGACCCTCGCGGGTCGCCTCGACCTTGTAGGACACCTTCTTGACCGGCGAGAACAGCGAATCGACCGGGATCAGCCCGATCGGCGCATCCTCGGCGCGGTTCTGATCAGCCGGGACGTAACCCTTGCCGGTGTTGACCGTGAACTCCATACGGATCTCGGCGCCCTCGTCGAGGGTGCAGATCTCGTGCTCGGGGTTCAGGACCTCGATGTCGCCGACCGTCTGGATGTCGCCGGCGCGGACGATGCCCGGGCCCTGCTTGCGCACCACCATCCGCTTCGGGCCTTCGCCCTGCATGCCGATGTTGATTTCCTTGACGTTCAGGACGATGTCCGTGACGTCTTCACGGACGCCCGGGATCGAGGAGAACTCGTGCAGAACGCCGTCGATCTGGATGGCCGTGATGGCGGCACCCTGGAGCGACGACAGAAGAACGCGACGCAGCGCGTTGCCGAGCGTCAGGCCGAAGCCGCGCTCCAGCGGCTCGGCCGTCAGGGACGCCTTCGAACGGCTTCCGCCATTCTTGAACACCACCTGGTTCGGCTTGGTAAGATCTTGCCAATTGCTAGCAATCATGCGGATGCCTTTCAGTTTCCTCGCCACCATCCAATCGTGGCGATAGGTCTGAGTGCGGAAGGCGGAACCCTTCCTGTCGGCTGCACACCGCGCTCAGACGAACGCGGCGAAAAGCATCAGACGCGGCGCTTCTTCCGGGGACGCACGCCGTTGTGCGGGATCGGCGTGACATCACGGATCGAGGTGATCGTGAAACCGGCGGCCTGCAGCGCGCGGAGCGCCGACTCGCGACCCGAACCCGGACCGCGGACTTCGACCTCGAGGGTCTTCATGCCGTGTTCCTGCGCCTTCTTGGCGGCGTCCTCGGCAGCGACCTGCGCGGCGAACGGCGTCGACTTGCGCGAGCCCTTGAAACCCTGCGCGCCAGCCGACGACCAGGCAATCGAGTTGCCCTGCGCGTCGGTGATGGTGATCAGCGTGTTGTTGAAGGTCGAGCTCACATGGGCGACGCCCGACGTGATGTTCTTGCGCTCGCGACGGCGAACGCGCTGTGCTTCTTTAGCCATTAAACTGTCCTGTTGATATCGACACCGCCGTAATTCCGGCAGCTACACCACGGCGCGCCCGAGGACGCGCCGCATCGTATGAAACGGTTCCGGAAGGACCCGTCTTACTTCTTCTTGCCGGCGATCGCCTTTGCCGGACCCTTGCGGGTGCGGGCATTGGTGTGCGTGCGCTGACCGCGAACCGGAAGGCTGCGACGATGACGCAGGCCGCGGTAGCAGCCGAGGTCCATCAGACGCTTCACGTTCATTGCGGTCTCGCGACGCAGATCGCCCTCGACGCGGTAGTCGCGGTCGATGATCTCGCGGATCTGCAGGACTTCAGCGTCGGTCAGGTCGTTGACGCGGCGCTCGTCGCCGAGATTGACCTTCTTGACGATGTCCTTGGCATGGGCAGCGCCGATACCATGGATGTACTGCAGCGCGATGACGACGCGCTTGTTGGTCGGGATGTTGACGCCAGCGATACGGGCCACAACCATACTCCTAGAATTAGATGGGCTCTGGGCCCGCCATACACAAGATGCGGAGCCCTGCAGCCGAAAGCGACCGATGCAGGACTCCGAATGAAGACATGCGCCGATCGCTAAGGATTCGCGAATAGCGCAGGCTATAGATCAGCGGGGCTTGACAAGTCAACCGCCCGCCCCTTGCGGCGGCCGTGGCCGCCGCCGGTTTCGACGCGTCAGGCCTTGCCCGAAACGATGCGCTCGATGCTCTCAGTCACCACGTCGATGGGCTGCATGCCGTCGACGGCACGCAGCGTGCCCTTGCAGTGGTAGTAACCGACCAGCGGCGAGGTGTCCTTGTAATAGGACCGCAGCCGCGTGCGCATGGTCTCGGCATTGTCGTCGGGACGGCGTTTGAAATCCGTCGAGCCGCAGACGTCGCAGACGCCCTCGACCTTCGGACGCTTGTCCTCGTCGTGATAGACCGCGCCGCAGCTGGCGCAGGAGAAGCGACCGGAGACGCGGTTGACGAGGATATCGTCATCGACCTTGATCTCGATCACATGATCGAGCTTCAGGCCCTTGCGTTCCAACATCGCCTCGACCGCATCGGCCTGGTTCAGCGTCCGCGGATACCCGTCGAGGATGAAGCCCTCGGCGCAGTCCGCCTCGTCGATCCGCTCGGAGACGATCGCGTTGACGATGTCGTCCGAGACGAGATTGCCGGAATCCATCACCGCCTTGGCTTTCAGTCCGACTTCGGACTGGGCGGTCACAGCGGCCCGCAGCATGTCGCCGGTCGAGAGCTGCGGGATCTTGTGCGTTTCGATCAGGCGCTGCGCCTGGGTGCCCTTCCCGGCTCCCGGCGGCCCCAACAATATCAGCCTCATCTGGCCCCCCGTCTTCCACCCCTGAGTTTCGCCTTCTTCACGAGGCCCTCATACTGGTGCGCCAGGAGGTGCCCCTGCACCTGCGCGACAGTATCCATCGTGACGCTGACGACGATCAGCAGCGACGTGCCGCCAAGATAGAACGGGACACCCACGGCCGAGATCAGGAATTCCGGCAGAAGACAGATGATCACCAGGTAGATGGCACCGACAACCGTGATGCGGGTCAGCACGTAGTCGATGTATTCGGCCGTGCGCTCGCCCGGACGGATGCCCGGAATGAAGCCGCCATGCTTCTTCAGATTGTCGGCCGTGTCCTTCGGATTGAACACGACGGCCGTGTAGAAGAAGGCGAAGAACGCGATCAGGCCGGCATACATCGCCATGTAGAGCGGCTGGCCGTGGCCGAGCGAGGCGATCGTCGCCGACGCCCAGCCCGGCAGATCCTCCGTGCTGGTGAAATTCGCGATCGTCACCGGCAGAAGCAGGAGCGAGGAGGCGAAGATCGGCGGGATGACGCCGGCGGTGTTCAGCTTCAGCGGCAGGTGCGACGTGTCGCCCTGGAACATCCGGTTGCCGACCTGGCGCTTGGGATACTGGATCAGCAGGCGGCGCTGGGCGCGCTCGAAGAACACGATGACCGCAATGCAGGCGACCGCCACGACGATCACCAGGAGGATCACAGCGGTGGACAGCGCGCCGGTGCGGCCGAGCTCGAGGAGATTCGCGATCGCCGAGGGCAGATGCGCCACGATGCCGGCGAAGATGATCAGCGAAATGCCGTTGCCGATGCCGCGGGCGGTGATCTGCTCGCCGAGCCACATCAGGAACATGGTGCCGCCGACCAGCGTGATCACCGCGGAGACCTGGAAGAACATCCCTGGATCGACGACGATGCCGGGCTGGGTCTGCAGGCCGGCGGCGATGCCATAGGCCTGGACCGTGGCCAAAAGCACGGTGCCGTAGCGGGTGTACTGATTGATGACCTTGCGGCCCTGCTCGCCTTCCTTCTTCAGCTGCTCGAGCGACGGAATGACCGACGTCATCAGCTGAATGATGATGGAAGCGGAGATGTAGGGCATGATTCCCAGCGCGAAGATCGCCATGCGTCCGACGGCACCGCCGGAAAACATGTTGAACAGACCGAGAATGCCGGTCGACTGCTGCTGGAAGGCCTGCGCGAGTGCGTCAGGGTTGATGCCCGGCATCGGAATATAGGTGCCGAGCCGATACACCAGAAGCGCACCCAGGGTGAACCAGATGCGCTTCTTGAGATCCTCAGCCTTCGCAAAGGCCGAAAAGTTCAAATTCGCGGCGAGTTGTTCCGCAGCCGATGCCATACTTTACCTGTCTCCGGGGTTGTCCGGCGGGTCGGCATCGAATGCGCGCCCGTACCGTCAGCCGCGCCGTCTACCGGCGGGCTCCTCCATGAGGAAGACCGAGAGATAGACGCCGCGTCCGCCGGGTGCAAGAAGCCTTAGGCTTCCGCTCCCACGGTCTTGATGGAACCACCAGCCTTCTCGACCTTCTCGACGGCCGACTTGGAGGCGCCATCGACGAGGAAGGAGACCTTGGCGGTCAGTTCGCCGTCGCCCAGGACGCGCACGCCGTCCTTGGCGCGACGCACCAGACCGGCAGCCTTGAGGGCTGCGAGATCGACCGTCGCCGAGGCGTCGAGCTTGCCGGCGTCGATCGCCTGCTGCACGCGTCCGAGCGACACGACGTTGAAGTTCTTGGCGAAGATGTTGACGAAGCCACGCTTCGGCAGACGGCGGAACAGCGGCATCTGGCCGCCCTCGAAGCCGTTGATCGAGACGCCCGAACGGGACTTCTGTCCCTTGACGCCACGACCACCGGTCTTGCCCTTGCCCGAACCGATTCCGCGACCGACACGCTTGCGCGAGTGGGTCGCGCCCTCGACGTCGGAAATCTCATTGAGTTTCATGTTGCTTCTCCTGGTCTACCGGAGGGTGGGCAACGCCCTGCCCTGCGCGGTAGCCCGATGCTCTGGCAAAATTACGGTCTGGTGCGGCCGCGCCCAACGCGATGCCGCTCCACGCACTCGTCAGGCCGGCTCGACCACGCGCACGAGATGGGCGACCTTGGCGATCATCCCACGCACGGCGGGGGTGTCCTCGAGCGTCCGGCGACGGTGCATCTTGTTCAGCCCCAGGCCGATCAGCGTCTGGCGCTGGTCGGCGGAGCGACGGATGGGGCTGCCGGTCTGCACGACGGTGACGGTGCTGCCTGCGGTTTTTGTTTCGGCCATCGATTGGCTCCTTCAGTCAAAGCGCGAGGAGTTCGCCGAACTCCCCGCATCCAATCAATCCTCGGAAGCGGCCTGCGCACCGATGACTTCCCGGCGACGTGCCTGGAGCTCGGAGTACTTGATGCCGCGACGCGAAGCGACGTCCTTCGGATGCATGGCCTGCTTCAGGCCGTCGAAGGTCGCGCGAACCATGTTGTAGGGGTTCGACGAGCCTAGCGACTTGGCAACGACGTCATGCATGCCGACGGCTTCGAAGACGGCGCGCATCGGACCGCCGGCGATGATGCCGGTACCAGCCTCGGCGGCGCGCAGGATGACCTTGCCGGCGCCGTGGCGACCGCTGACGTCATGATGCAGCGTGCGACCGTCGCGCAGCGGCACGAAGATCAGATCGCGCTTGGCGGCTTCCGTCGCCTTGCGGATGGCCTCCGGCACTTCGCGTGCCTTGCCGTGGCCGAAGCCGACGCGGCCCTTCAAGTCGCCGACGACGACGAGGGCGGCGAAGCCGAAGCGACGGCCACCCTTGACCACCTTGGCAACGCGGTTGATGTGAACGAGCTTGTCGACGAAACCGTCATCGCGGTCTTCACGTCGATCGTTACGAGGCGCCATATCCTGTTCCTTGTTCTTTTCCGGAGGCGTCTGTCGGTGGCGACCGCGTCAAGCGGCCGCAATGGTACGGGCGATGCGCCCGAGCGGCCTCAGAAGTTGAGACCGCCTTCACGTGCCGATTCGGCGAGCGCCTTGATCCGGCCGTGATAGATGAACGCGCCACGATCGAAAACCACGTCGGTGACGCCGGCTTCCTTCGCACGCTCGGCGACCAGCTTGCCAACCGCCGCAGCGGCCTCGGTGTCGGCACCCGTCTTCAGCTGCGAACGCAGCGAGGTGTCGAGGGTCGAGGCAGCGGCGAGCGTACGGCCCGCGGTGTCGTCGATGATCTGCGCATAGATGTTCTTCGAAGAACGATGGACGGACAGCCGAGGACGACCGTTCGCCACCTTCTTGATCGAGCGGCGGATGCGCGAGGCCCGCCGTCGCAGATTTTCCTTCAAGGTAGCCATTACGAGCCCTACTTCTTCTTGCCCTCTTTGCGGACGATCGTCTCGTCAGCATATTTGACGCCCTTGCCCTTGTAGGGCTCGGGGCCGCGGTACTCGCGAATCTCTGCCGCAACCTGCCCGACCCGTTGACGGTCGATGCCCGAGATGACGATCTCGGTCGGCTTGGGCACGGTGATCTGGATACCTTCCGGCACCGGGTAGATCACATCGTGCGAGAAGCCAAGGGCCAGCTGCAGGTTCTTGCCCTGCAGCGAGGCACGATAGCCGACGCCGTTGATCTCGAGCTTCTTCTCGAAGCCCGTCTTCACGCCGTTGACGATGTTGGAGATCATCGTGCGGGACATGCCCCACTTGGAGCGTGCATCCTTGGAATTGTCGCGCGGATCCACCTGGACCGCGCCGTCTTCCATCTTCACGAGGACTTCCTCGTTCACCACGAAGGTGAGCTCGCCCTTAGGGCCCTTTGCCGTCACGGTCTGACCGTCGACGGTGGCAGAGACACCCTCCGGCAGTGCGATCGGCTTCTTACCAATACGAGACATTTCGAAACCCTGTGCGTTCGCTGGGCGTCAGTGCCGCCGCGTCAGAAGACGCGGCAGAGCACCTCGCCGCCGACATTCTGTTCACGGGCGCTATGGTCGGCCATGACGCCCTTCGGCGTCGACAGGACCGAGATGCCCAGACCGTTCGCGACCTGCGGAATCGTCTTGGCCGACACATAGACGCGACGACCAGGCTTCGAGACGCGGGCGATCTCCCGGATGACGGGTCCGCCTTCGTAGTACTTCAGCTCGATTTCGTACTCGGACTTGCCGGCAACGAACTCGGTCTGGGTGTAGCCACGGATGTAGCCCTCGTCCTTGAGGACGTCGAGCACACGGCCGCGCAGCTTCGACGCGGGCGTCGTCACCGAGGACTTGTTGCGCATGATGGCGTTGCGGATACGGGTCAGCATATCGCCGAGCGGATCAGACAAAGACATGTCTATACCTCCTTACCAGCTCGACTTCACGATACCGGGGATCTGGCCATTGTTGCCCAGGTCCCGGAGCGCAATGCGGCTCATCTTCAGCTTGCGATAGTAGGCGCGCGGACGGCCCGTCACCTCGCAGCGGTTACGAATGCGAACCTTCGACCCGTTCCGCGGCAGTTCCGCGAGCTGGAGCTGCGCCTGAAAGCGCTCTTCCATGGGGGCGTCGGCATTCTTGGTGATCGCCTTCAGAGCAGCCCGCTTGGCGGCGTATTTCGCCACCATCTTCTGACGGTGCTTGTTCTGCTCGATCATGCCCTTTTTGGCCATTATCTCGTCCTTTGCTCGTCAGCCGTTACTGGCGGAACGGGAAGTTGAACGCTGTCAGCAGCGCCCGGGCTTCGTCGTCGGTGTTCGCCGTCGTACAGACGATGATGTCCATGCCCCACATCTGATCAACCTTGTCGTAGTTGATCTCCGGGAACACGATGTGCTCCTTGACGCCCATGGCGAAATTGCCACGACCGTCGAAGCTCTTCGGGTTCAGGCCGCGGAAATCGCGGACACGCGGCAGTGCGATCTGCACCAGCCGGTCCATGAACTCGTACATGCGGTCCTTGCGCAGCGTGACCTTGGCGCCGATCGGCATGCCTTCGCGGACCTTGAAGCCTGCGATGGAGTTGCGCGCATAGGTGATGACCGGCTTCTGGCCCGCAATGCGGCCCAGGTCCTCGGCAGCGACCGTCGGCTTCTTGGAGTCGGCAGTTGCCTCGCCGACGCCCATGTTGATGACGATCTTATCGACGCGCGGGACCTGCATCTCGTTCTGATACGAGAACTGGTCCTGAAGCGTCTTGCGGACCTCTTCGCGATAGACGCGCTTGAGGCGCGGCTCGTAAGCGGTTTCCGTATCAGCCATTGATCTGCTCTCCCGAGCGCTTGGCGACGCGCACCTTGGTGCCATCGTCGAGTACCTTGAAGCCGACGCGGGTCGCCTTGCCGTCCTTCGGGTCAGCGACCGCCAGGTTGGAAAGCTGAATGCCGGCTTCCTTGTTGATGATGCCGGCTTCCTGGGAAGCGGTCTGACGCTGGTGGCGCTTGATCATGTTGATCCCACGCACCAGTGCACGACCGTCCTTCGGCATCACCTTAATGACTTCACCCGACCGGCCCTTGTCCTTGCCGGCGAGCACGACGACCGTGTCGCCCTTGCGGATCTTCTGCATCGTCCGCTCTCCTTCTTACAGAACTTCGGGGGCCAGCGAGACGATCTTCATGTGGTTCTTGCCGCGAAGCTCGCGGGGAACCGGGCCGAAGATACGGGTGCCGACCGGCTCTTTCTTGTTGTCGATCAGGACCGCGGCGTTCGAATCGAACCGGATCACCGAACCGTCGGCGCGGCGGATGTCCTTGGCGGTACGTACCACCACGGCCTTCATCACGTCGCCCTTCTTCACACGGCCCCGCGGAATTGCCTCCTTCACGGAAACGACGATGATGTCGCCGACCGAGGCATATTTCCGCTTCGAGCCGCCCAATACCTTGATGCACATGACACGACGCGCACCGGAGTTATCCGCGACGTCGAGGTTTGTTTGCATCTGAATCATGTCAGACCGCCTTCAAAGCTTGCTGCCGGGGTGCGCTTGACGCGCGCGTCCCGGCCAAATCATCAACTGGCTGCTGCCGCTTCGCTCGAAACGACGATCCAGCTCTTGTCGCGCGAGATCGGCCGCGTCTCCTCGATGGAGACGATGTCGCCGACCTTGTACTGATTGCTCTCGTCGTGCGCCTTGTACTTCTTGGTACGGCGCACGGTCTTCTTGAACAGCGGGTGGGTGAAGCGACGCTCCACCAGGACCACTACCGTCTTGTCGTTCTTGTCGGAGACGACCGTCCCCTGCAGGATACGTTTGGGCATATTCTCGTCCTCAGGCCTTGGCCTCGCCCGCCTTCAGGCGAGAAATCGTCTTGATCCGCGCGATGTCGCGGCGCACCTTGCGCACGCGGGCGGTGTTCTCGAGCTGACCCGTGGCACGCTGGAAGCGCAGGTTGAACTGCTCCTTCTTCAGCTTGGCGAGCTCGTCGGTGAGTTCGTCCTGGGTCATTGTCTTGACGTCGGAAGCTTTCACTTCAAACTCTCCTATTCGGCAATGCGCTGAATGAAGCGCGTACGGATCGGCAGCTTGGCCGCGCCGAGACGAAGCGCCTCGCGGGCCGTCGTCTCGTCGACACCGTCGATCTCGAAGACCACGCGGCCGGGATGCACCCGCGCCGCCCAATAGTCAACGGACCCCTTGCCCTTACCCATGCGGACTTCGGTCGGCTTGGAGGTCACGGGCAGGTCCGGGAAGATCCGGATCCACACGCGGCCCTGGCGCTTCATCTGGCGGGTGATCGCGCGGCGGGCCGCCTCGATCTGACGCGCGGTGACCCGCTCTGGTTCCATCGCCTTCAATCCGAAGGCGCCGAAATTAAGGCCGGTTCCGCCTTTTGCGGTACCGTGAATGCGTCCCTTGAACGCCTTCCGGTACTTTGTGCGCTTTGGCTGCAGCATCTTATGTCACTCCGAATTCGATAAGGCTCAGGCGTGCTCGCGACGACGACCGCCGCCGCCCTGACCCTCGCCTTCGACCTGACGGCGCTCGGAGGCCATCGGATCGTGCTCGAGAATCTCGCCCTTGAAGATCCAGACCTTGACGCCGCAGATGCCGTAGGCCGTCTTGGCTTCGGCAGTCCCGTAGTCAATGTCGGCGCGCAGCGTGTGCAGCGGCACCCGGCCTTCGCGGTACCATTCGGTGCGCGCGATCTCCGCGCCGCCGAGACGGCCGCCGCAATTGATGCGGATGCCTTCCGCGCCGAGGCGCATGGCGGACTGGACGGCACGCTTCATCGCACGGCGGAACGCCACGCGGCGCTCGAGCTGCTGGGCGATGGACTGGGCCACCAGGGTCGCATCGGTCTCGGGCTTGCGCACCTCGACGATGTTGATGTGCGTCTCGGCGTTGGTCATCGCAGCGAGCTTCTTGCGAAGCTTCTCGATGTCGGCGCCCTTCTTGCCGATGACGATGCCCGGACGCGCCGAGTGGATCGTGATGCGGCACTTCTTGTGCGGACGCTCGATGACGATCTTGGAGACCGCGGCCTGCTTCAGCTCGTTGAGCAGATAGGCGCGGATCTTCAGATCCTCGTGCAGCAGGTGACCGTACTCGCCGGTGTTCGCATACCAGCGCGAATCCCAGGTGCGGTTGATGCCGAGCCGAAAACCGGTCGGATTGATCTTCTGACCCATTATGCGGCCTCCTCGATTGCGGCGATCTCGCGCACGACGATCGTCAGATGCGAGAACGGCTTCTCGACGCGGCTGGCACGACCGCGACCGCGGGCATGAAAGCGCTTCATCGTGATCGACTTGCCGACATAAGCCTCGGCGACGACCAGCGAATCGACGTCGAGATCATGGTTGTTCTCGGCGTTGGCGATGGCGCTTTCCAGCGTCTTCTTGACCGTCTCGGCGATCCGCTTGCGCGAGAAGGTCAGGTCCGCGAGTGCGGCGTCGACCTTCTTGCCGCGGATCATCTGCGCGACGAGGTTCAGTTTCTGCGGGCTGACACGGATCGTCCGGGCGACCGCTCTCGCCTCGTTCTCCGACAGCCGACGTTCGGCTTTGGCCTTGCCCATTGCTACTTCCTCTTCGCCTTCTTGTCGGCGCCGTGGCCGTAATAGGTGCGGGTCGGAGCGAACTCGCCGAACTTGTGTCCGACCATATCCTCGTTGACCGACACCGGAATGTGCTTCGAGCCGTTGTAGACGCCGAAGGTCTGACCGACGAACTGGGGCAGGATCGTCGAACGACGGCTCCAGATCTTGATCACATCGTTGCGGCCGCTCTCGCGCCCCTTCTCGGCTTTCTTGAGAAGGTAGCCATCGACGAACGGACCCTTCCAGACGGAACGTGTCATGAAGAAATCCTCTTACTTCTTGCGCTGATGGCGCGAGCGCATGATGAACTTGTCAGTCGACTTGTTCTGGCGGGTACGCTTGCCCTTGGTCGGCTTGCCCCACGGCGAAACCGGGTGACGACCACCGGACGTACGACCTTCACCACCACCATGCGGGTGATCGACGGGGTTCATCACGACACCGCGAACGTGCGGGCGACGACCCAGCCAGCGCGAACGACCAGCCTTGCCGAGGTTGATGTTCGAGTGATCGGCGTTGGAGACCGCGCCGACCGTCGCGAGACAGGACGACGGGACCAGGCGCTGCTCGCCCGAATTCAGGCGCAGGATTGCGAGACCCGAGTCACGACCGACGAGCTGTGCGTAAGCGCCAGCCGAACGGGCGATCTGACCACCCTTCTCCGGCTTCATCTCGACGTTGTGGACGATCGTGCCGACCGGCATGGCCGACAGCGGCATCGCGTTGCCCGGCTTGACGTCGACGCCGGACAGGCCCGAGATCACCGTGTCGCCGGCAGCCACGCGCTGCGGCGCCAGGATGTAGGCGAACTCGCCATCCTCATACTTCAGCAGCGCGATGAAGGCGGTGCGGTTCGGATCGTACTCGATCCGCTCGACCGTCGCCGACACGTCAAACTTGCGACGCTTGAAGTCGATGATGCGGTAGGTCCGCTTGTGACCGCCGCCCTGGTAGCGAGCCGTGACGCGACCGGCATTGTTGCGGCCGCCCTTCTGGCTGAGGCCCTCGGTCAACTGCTTGACCGGCTTGCCCTTCCAGAGGCCCGAGCGATCGACGATGACCAGCTGACGCTGGCTCGGCGTGTTCGGTTTGAAATTCTTAAGTGCCATTGCCTAGCTCCCTCCGGTCCCGATCAAAGACCGGTCGAGACGTCGATGGACTGGCCTTCGGCCAACGTCACGACGGCTTTTTTCTGATCGCTCTGGCGGCCGATGCGGCCACGGAAGCGCTTGACCTTGCCCTTGCGGACCATGGTGTTGACGGCGGTCACCTTGACATTGAAGAGCGCCTCGACGGCGGCCTTGATGTCCGGCTTGGTCGCCGTCCCCGGGACGTTGAAGACCACCTGGTTGTTGTCGGACAGAAGCGTCGACTTTTCGGTGATCACCGGGCTCGTGATGACGTCGTAATGGCGCAGATCGGTCATTTGAACCGCTCCTCGAGAGCCTCGACCGCAGCCTTCGACAGAACCAGCGTCTGGCGGCGGAGAATGTCGTAGACGTTGATGCCCTGAACCGGCAGCACGTCCATTTGCGGGATGTTGCGAGCCGAGCGCGTGAAGTTCGCGTCGAGCTCCGCACCACCGATGAACAGCGCGTTGGTCAGGCCCAGATCGGCGAAGGTCTTGACCATCGCCTTGGTCTTGCCCTCGGCAGCCTTTAGCTCGTCGATGACGACGATGCCGCCCGACTTGGCCTTGGCCGACAGCGCATGGCGCAGGGCCAGAGCCCGCACCTTCTTCGGCAGGTCATGCGCATGGCTGCGCGAGACCGGACCGTGGGCCTTGCCACCACCGCGGAACTGCGGCGCACGCGCCGAGCCGTGACGGGCACGACCGGTGCCCTTCTGGCGGTACAGCTTGGCGCCGGTCCGCGCGATTTCCGCACGGCCGAGGGTCTGGTGGGACCCCTGCTGGCGCTTGGCCAGCTGCCAGCGAACCATGCGCTGAAGAATGTCTTCGCGCGGCTCGAGACCGAAGATGTCGTCGGCCAGGGTCGCCGTGCCGGCGTCCTTGCCGTCGAGGCTTTTGATCGTAACGTCCATTATTCCGCTCCCTCGGAAGCGTCCGCGGTCTCGACAGCAGCACCGTTTCCGGCGTTGCGGAGCGCGGCCGGCTTCGGCGCGTTGTCGGGCAGCGACGCCTTCACGGCGTCACGAATTTCGATCCAGCCACCCTTGGAGCCTGGGACGGCGCCACGAACCAGGATCAGGCCCTTCTCGGGATCGGTGCGCACGACCTGCAGGTTCTGCGTGGTCACGCGGACGTCGCCCATATGGCCGGCCATCTTCTTGTTCTTGAAGACCTTGCCGGGATCCTGACGCTGACCGGTCGAACCGTGCGAACGGTGCGAGACGGACACGCCGTGGGTGGCGCGCAGGCCGCCGAAGTTGTGGCGCTTCATGGCGCCGGCGAAGCCCTTACCGATCGAGGTACCGGTCACGTCGACCATCTGGCCCGGCACGAAGTGCTCGGCCGTGATCTCGGCACCGACGTCGATCATGTTGTCGTCCGACACGCGGAACTCGACGAGCTTGCGCTTCGGTTCGACCGAAGCCTGGGCGAACACGCCGCGCATCGGCTTGGACGTGTTCTTGACCTTGGCGAGGCCAGCGCCGACCTGGACGGCGGTGTAACCGTTCTTTTCCTTGGTCCGCTGGGCGACGACCTGGAGGTTCTCGACCTTCAGGACGGTGACCGGAACATGCTCACCGACGTCGTTGTAGACGCGGGTCATGCCGACCTTCTGTGCTATCACACCTGAACGCATGGGCGTTATCCTTCCCGTGCTCGGATCAGAGCTTGATCTCGACATCAACGCCGGCGGCGAGGTCGAGCTTCATGAGCGCATCAACCGTCTGCGGCGTCGGATCGACAATGTCGAGGAGCCGCTTGTGGGTGCGCATTTCGAACTGCTCGCGCGACTTCTTGTCGACGTGCGGCGAACGGTTCACGGTAAACTTTTCGATCCGCGTCGGCAGCGGGATCGGCCCCCGCACATTCGCGCCGGTGCGCTTAGCGGTCGACACGATCTCGCGGGTCGACGCATCGAGAACCCGGTGATCGAACGCCTTGAGGCGGATGCGGATATTCTGGCCGTTCATTTTATTCGTCCTCTCGTCGGAGACCACCGGCGCGGCGGCGCTTTCCGAGCGCTTGTCTTGTCAAAGCAGCCAATGTCGCGCGGGGCGAACCCCGGCTCGCCCGCGGGGGGGCAAAGAACCGGGGACGCCGCTCTCAAGCGCGCGGCGTCCCCGAGATCGCTTCGTCCTACTCGATGATCGAGGCGACGATGCCGGCGCCGACGGTGCGGCCGCCTTCGCGGATGGCGAAGCGCAGCTTGTCTTCCATCGCGATCGGCACGATCAGCGTCACGTCCATCGTCACGTTGTCGCCC